>NZ_LT629701.1:0-300000 GCF_900103775.1 Allokutzneria albata
GGCCGCCGGGATGGCGGCCGTGCTCTCGGTGATCACCTCGGTGGGCTCGACCGCCGTCGGTGACAGCAGCTCACCGTCGCTGGTGCGGTTCCTGCCGTAGCGGCGGCGGTTTCAAGAACGGCACCACCACCGAGGCCCCCGGCCCGCCCCGCACAGGGTGGGCCGGGGCCTTTTCGCATGCCCACGTCGGCGACCGCCGCCGCCTGCCTTGACGAGTCGAACACCTGTTCTATACTCGGCCGCGTCAGCCGCGCGTGGTTGACGAGCAGAGGTGACCGGTCAGCGGTTGGGGAAGAACCGCCGACCACGAAGGGCCCCCGCACCGTGCGGGGGCCCTTCGTTCGTTCAGCGCCGACGCCACCGGGCCCGGCATTCCTCCGATCAGGTACGCCGTCCCCGATCCGCTCCGCGCCCCGGCCTCTCGCGCCAAGGTCGAGGGCGTGGCGTCGCTGCGGGAGGTAGCCGAGGCTGCGCGTGCCGTGGTGGACGCGCTGCCGGTGCAGCAGCTCGCCGACGCCGAGCAGGCCCTGGACGACGCTGCGACGCAGTGGCAGGAGCACACCGCGGGCAGCACCGACTCGGCCGCGGACGAGGTACACGGCCTGCTGCACAACGCCAAGGACGACCTGGACAACGTGCTGCACGCCGTGACAAGGACGGTGCCGGAGGCGATCGCCGGGTTTGTCGCGCACCTGGGTGTCGACTCGACGGCTCCGGCCGCTCCGCAGTCGGCCGCGGTTGCCGATCCGGCTCCGGTGCGCGTGTCGCCCGCCGAGCAGGAACGGCTGCTGGAGCGGGTCCGCGGGCAGCTGCCGCCGACGGTGGAGCCCGGGACGGGCGAGAAGACGCAACGGGCGGTGGACGGCCGCTGACGGCACGGTCAGGCCCATCATCTCCGGCCGGGACGAGGACGCCGACCACGTTGACCAGCCTGCTGGTGGAGCGTGGGCTGCCGCCCCGCCGACGCACAACCCGATCGGCCGACGTTGAGCTGAAGCTGGCTGCCCGGATGGTCCGCCACCAAGACCCGACACGCCACGGTGGTGATCAACAACCAGCCCTGTGTCGGTCCGTACGGCTGTGACACCCTGGTACGCATCGTGTTGCCTGCCGGGTACACGTTGACCGTGCTCGGCAGCGACGGCTACCGGGAGACCTTCGAGGGGGGAGCCACGCCATGGTGGTCGAGCTGAACGCTTACTACGACTTCGAGCACGGCAAGGAGCCCGCGCGGGTCACCAGCGAGGAGCAGCTGGCCGCGATCCTCGAGGAGGTCCGGCGCACCCGCAAGGCCGCGCTCGTCGAGCTGCTGCCCGCCGACAACCCGGCGGCCGCAACCCTCGATGTCGGGTTCTGCGAAGACCGCGGCGTGGTCTGGTACTCCGGGCCCGACCATGAGAGCTGCTACAGCCACAACCCGACGCCAACGCCACCGGCGAGGCGAAGCCGGTCCTGTACTACTACATGACCTCTGACACCGAGTACCCGCCAGCGCGGAGATCCCCGCCGCCGACGTCATCACCGCCGCCCGGGAGTACATGCGCACCGGCGGCCGCCGCCCTACGGCCATCGCCTGGTACGAAGCCGACTGACCCCCTCAACGTGACAACGCCCGCCCCGGTATCCCGGTGCGGGGCGTCGCTGTGTAAAGGTCAGCTCGACGACGGCAGCAGGCGAACCATCGCATGGGGTACAGCCCAGTGGTTGTTGTTACACGTCGAACGGTTCGCCGCATTTCGGACACTTGTAGCCGTTGACCTCAACACCGCATGGGTCGCAGAACCACTGAGACGGTGCGGGGCTTGCGTCGTCGTCCTGCTCAGCCTGGGCCCAAAACGCGGCATCCTGCGTCCGCTCCTCGGGTGGTTGGTTTTGCCCCGGTACTCAGCGGGTCCACAAGGCACTACCTACCCACAGGGTGCCTTTGACGAGGCCGACAGTCACCAGGTAGCAGGCGACCAGCGTCCACCACATGAGCGCGAAGCAGAGCCACAGCGGCGCGAAGAACATGAGGAAGGCGAAGGCAAGGCACCCCTTCGCGACGGTCGTGGCGCCGTCGCCGCTGATCCTGCGGGAGTAGGAAAACGGCCGGCAAAGGCACGTGGAAACGCAGGGCACGAGCGCACCTTTCAAGCTGCGAGCGCGTACGGCTCGAGGGTTCAGGGGCGACATTGTGTCCGATCCACTCCACCGCTCCACCGACGGTGGTGGTCCTGGATCAGGGCCGTGTTTTCGCAGGTCGCTGCGGCAAATGGGGCGGGGCGGGGCGGTGGAGTGGATCGGTGGAGTGGACCGGGTCCTGGATGGGGCTGACGAGCCCTCGGCCGTCGTCGGCGACGCAGGCCAGCACAACAGCGCGGGTCGCCGCGTCCATCTCCAGCTCGCCGTTGGCCACCAGGCCGTACGCGCGCAGCCGTTGTCCGGCGGTCCCGAACAGCGGCTGCCCGGGGCACTTGGCGAGGTGCTGTGCTCGGCCCAGGCCACCGGATCGGTGACGAACAGTTCCACCATGGCGTGGTACACGCGCGCAGCGATGCCTCGTCGATCTCTTCGCCGGTGCGCAGTCGCGTGGTCCTCACGGAGGTCCTTTCCCTGGTGTCTATGCGGGGCGGTAGGTGGGTGAGTTGGTCGGGCCGTCGCGGCGCACCAGGCCGTCACGCACCAGCTCGGCCAACTGGTTGGTGACGGTGCCCGCGGCGACCGGGGCCTGGTGCTCGGCCAGCCACGCCACGATCTCGGCGCGGGTGGCGGTGCCCAGCTGTTCGACCGCGAGCTGGACGCGGTCGCGGGCTCCGGTGGGAATCGCCAAGGGCGGGTCGGCGACGAGGTCGGCGAACGCCTTGTCGACGGCGGCCTGGTCGAGGCGACGTACCCGATCGAGGCGGGCCTGGCGCATCCGCTCGTCGGACGCGGCGATGATCTCGGTGACCGACGGCAGCGCGGCGAGCGCTGTCCCGCTGCCGTGCGAAGGCGCAGCCGGTGCCAGGCGGCTATTCAGCCCGCTGGTAGGCGGGGTGGCGCGGGGGCGTGTGCCGGTGCGCACGTACTCCAGGAACTCCTCGAGGGAGTCCAGCCACCGCTTGCCGTATGCGCCGTCGGCGACGTCCAGGAGGTCGTCGAGTTCGGCGGGGAGCTGGCCGCAGGTGTCCAGCCGGGCGGGCATCATCGCCTCGATCTCGGCGCCGGTGATGTCGTAGCCCTTGGCCAGCAGTGCCGCCACCCTGCCTGCTGGATGTAGAAGGCGCCCGGGTGCTGCAGCTTCGCATTCGACAGGGCCGCGCGAGCGTTGGGCACGACGCGCGGCAGGTCGGCCGGGTCCGCGCTGGCGAAGGCCATCCGCAGCCGCAGGTTGGCCTTGATGTCGGGGCCCTTGACGCCGTAGTGGTCGACCGTGCCGCGCTGGGTCGCCAGAATCACCGTCACGTCCACGCTGGTCAGCCCGGAGGTGATCGCGAACACCAGCTCACTGGCGTTCCGTTCCACGCCGTCGTGGCACAGGATGCGCTGCGGGCTGGAGAGCACGTGGTGCGCCTCGTCGAGGTTGATCACGATCGAGGGCAGCACGGGCGAGGGCCCGTCGTAGCCACCGGTAGGGCCAGCCGCCGGTTGCCCTCCTGCCACCCGGCGGCCAGCATTTCCAGGCACCCGGTCTGATCAGCGGCGACGTATCCGAACGGGCAGTGCTCAGGCTCTCCCGGCCGCAGCTGCTGCAGGTGGGCGAGGAACGAGCGCACCAGGTCGTTGAGCTTGTGCCGACCGCCGACCCACACTTCGACGTCGTCGCAGCGCAGCAGCTCGAGGATGATGCGCTTGAGCATCGTGGACTTGCCGCTCTGGTCATCCCGATCAACTCGCCGTGCACCCGCCACAGCATCGCCTCGACCGTGGTGCCGTTGACGTAGCGGCCGAGGTCGAACGGGTCGCGGATGGAACGGCGCCGGTCGCAGCGCGGCGGCTCGATCCGGTCGCCGAGCACGTCATGGTCGAGCACGTGGATAGCGAGCGTGCCGGACTGGACCATGCCGCCCGGCTCGACGATCACCATGCTGTCGGTGACCCGCCGCCGTGGGAACACCGCCGCCACGGCCGCGGCGATGGCCTCTGCGCCCCCGGCCTGCGTCGGCAAGCTGGCGCTCTTCGCCGGGTAGGTGCAGCGCAGCGTCGTCCGGTCGTCGCCGCGCTCCGGCTCGCCGAGCAGCCGCAGGTGCCCGTACCCGGCCTCCTCCAGCACCCGCCCCCACGACCCGATGGCGCGCTGGGCGTCGCGCGCGGCCGCCACCGTCGGCGCGGTGCGCCGCAGCTTCGCGCCGATTGCGGTCACCGAGCCCCACACCATCGCCGCCCGGCGACGAGAGCAGCGGCCATGGTGCCGGTGACCACGCCGGTGACCTGGGCATAGGTCAGCCACGCCACGTCACCGATCCCCAGGACCCCGGTGCAGGTCAGCGCTGTTCGCCGGGTCAGCTCGGTGCACCGGTCGTGGTCGCGCAGGTGCACCGACACCGCAGTGCCCGCCAGACCCGTGGCCACCAGGCCGCCGACCCCGACCAGAGCCGGGTGAACCTCCCACATCGTGAACACGGCGTGCGCGGCCCACGTCCCCACCCCGTACACAGCGCCCCACGTCACCTCGGCCGGGACCGTCATCCGCTCGTTGCCCATCACGTTTCCCCTTTCCCTGCAAGGAAAGAGGGGCACCCCACCGGGTGCCCCTCGGCCGGTCAGACGTTCATGTGCCTCTCGCCTCGGCGCGGCTCCAGGTGCCGCTTCAGGTCGGCTTCGTGCGCCAGCTCGAACTCGAAGCTCATCGGCTCCAGCCGCGCCACCGCGGCACCGATGAGCGTTTGCACCTCACGGAACCCGATCGGCGTGAGGTCGACGTAGGGGTACTCGGACTCGAACAGCGTCGCCAACGCCAGGAACGCGTTGCCCACCTCGCGGATCTCGTCGGGCAATGAGCGCAGCATGTCGCGCGTCTGCACAGGGTTCTCGGGCGCGAAGGTGGCGAGCTTGTGTGCGGCTTCGCGCAGACCGAACTCGGGCATGGTGTGTCCTCCAACGGGTTCAGGGGCAGGGGCGGGTGCGGGCTGCTCGGCCCACGGGGACCGGCGCGCGCGGTGGGCGCGACTCTGCGCCTTGCCGCGCGGGCGCGGTGGTTCGGGTGCCTGGGCGCGGTGCTCGGCGGGTGCGGTCGCGTGTTGCTCGCCCCACTCGGCCAGCGCGTGCACGCTGCTGCGGACCCGGTCGCCGACCGCGTGCGCGGCCGTCTCCCATCCGCGCTTGAGCGTCGAGCCCGCGCGTGCCGCGCCCTCCTCCAGCCGTGCGCGCCGACGACGACGGGCCGCGTCCTTGTTCCACGCGCGTTCGCGCGCGCGGTAGTCACCGGGCGAGACCCACTCGTCGTCCGCGTTCGGCTTGAGCGCACTCGTGTCCGCGCGCGGCGGGGTCGCGGGCGCGCGCTTGGTGTCCTTCTTCGTCGCGCGCGTGCTCGACGGCTTGGCTCGGCGCAGCAACGCGGGCAGCGCGAGCGCGCGCACGATCCGGCGTCGCGCGCGGGCGCGCGTGCCGCTGTGCGCGGCGCGCGCGGGCCTGGCCGCGCGGGGCCGCCAGAACGGCGCGCGCGCAGTCTTAGACGCGCGAGGTGTGCGCCCGTGCGCGCTGGCGCGGGGTCCGTGGCCGCGCGCGCGAGACCGGGCCGCGAGCGCCGCGCCCCCGCGCTTGCCCGCACCCCACCCGACGCGGTTGGTGTTGGCCGCGCGCACCGGGCGCGCGATCCCCAGCCGCGCCAGCCGCGCGCGCCGCTGCTGCTGCCGCGCCGACCGCGCCGCGCTCAACGGCTTCCGCGCGCGCGTCAACGGCCACCTGCTCGCGCGCGCACCCGGCGCGCGTCCGGCGACCCGGCGCGCGATCCCGCCACCGGTGCGCGGCGCGCGCGAGCGGCCGCGCGTGCTCTTGCGGTGCGCCACGTACAGCGCGCCCCCGGCCGCTGCGCCGCCGAGCGCGACCATGCCGGCAGTCGGGCCCAGGGACGCGGTCACCGACGCGAGCCCGCCGAGCGTGGCCACCCCGCCGAGCACCACCGCCGCGCGGCGCGCGTCGTGCCGCACCGGCTGCGGCGGAGCGGGTTCCTTCTTCCTCGCCTTCGGCGCGCGCTCCTCGCGCTGCTCGCCCGTCACTGCTCGTCCCGGGTGGGCTCGGCGATGTCGGCGCCCTCGGGCTGCGGCTTGCGCGCCTGGTTGTACGCCTTCTTCGCGCGGCCTACGCGGTCACCCAGCCGCTTGCGGTCGGCCGGGCTCATCGCGGGCAGCTCGAAGTGCGCGATGGTCTCGGCGGTGTCGACCTCCCGGCCGAGCGTGCACATCAACGCCTGGATCTCCGCCTGTGGGGGCAGCGTCACCGCGTCACCGGCGGGAGCCTGCTCGTCGACGTCGGCCTGGTCCTCGTCGACCTGGTCCTGCTCGGCGCGCTCGGCGACCGCCACCGTGCTGTCCTCCCGGCGCAGCCACTGCGGCAGGCGCAGCCGCCACCGGCGCGGCTCCGGCGCGCTCGCGGGGTGCACGCGCTCGGCGGCCTGGCGCAGCATCTCCTCCAGCCGGTCGACCTCGGCGCTGATCTCCTCGTCCGAGGGCGCGCGCTCCAGCTCCGGCTCGGCCGGGATGTCGGCGCCGACCGGGACGAGTGGGGCCTGCTCGACCGGCGCCTGGTGCTCGACGACCGGCGTGGCCGCGGCGGCACGTGCGGCGGCGCGCTCCTGGTGAGCGTGGCTGAGCAACGCCACCGAGCACACCGTCATCAGCACGTCGGCGAACAGCGAGCCGGGGATCGCCACCCACTCGTCATGCCCGAGGCCCAGCAGCAAACCGTGCACCTCGTTGTACGACATCACGGCCATGAGCACGCCCGCGGCGATGACCCCGACGTGCGGGATCAGCCACGCCTTGCCCTCCGGCCAGTCCTGCCGCACCAGGACCTCCACGGCCAGCACCATCGCCAGCGGCAGCACCACGGTCACGCCGATGTAGACCAGTTCGGGCAGTGAGTTGCCCGGCGGAACCCATTCGACGAGGTTGAGAAACCGCATGGGCTTCCAGTTGCTGGCCAGGTTCAGCGCCATCGAGATCACGGCGCCGAGGAACAGGCCCGCGACCGCGAACGGCCTGGCGCTGTTACCCCCGGCAGGGATCGCCCTAAGCGGTGACACCGGGCCGCTGTTGACGACGTCCGGTGACGGCTTACGTTTGAACATGGTCGGAACACACCTTCCGATCAAAGGCCCCGGCCGAGTGTTCCCGCACTCGCCGGGGCCGTCTTTTCGTTGCTGTCAAAGAAGTTCGGTGTACTCAGCGAGGCCGTCCCACCCCTGGCACAGCCGATCGTGCGCGTCGTCCAGCTCGTCCAGCGCCGCCGCGATCACCTCGATGTTCTGGTCCAACAGCCGCGAGTTCGTACCGGCGGCCAGCCGCTGAACGTTCTCCATCTCATCGCGAGCGGCCCTGAGGTGGACTGACATCAGTTCCGTGGGCACCCGCTGGTTGGCCGCGTGCAGTTCCCTCTTGAGGTCCGCGACGCTTACGCGCACCAGCCCGCGGTGTCCTTCTGGTCCTCCACTACCTCGGCCTGCTCGGGCTCCAGGGGCTCCATCACGCTCTCCTCAGTGACGATGTGGACGGGGCGAGCAGCCGGACACGCAGGATGCTCGCCCCGGTACCGGCCGGGCGGCCGGAACACTTGCGGGCGGGGCGACCCGGGGCGACGGAATCGCCCCGCCCTCTACCGGCCGCGATTCGGCGCGGCCGGAGCCTCTACTGACCGCGACGCTGAGCCGCGCGCAGCGCAGCCCTGGCCGTCTGTGCCAGCTGGCGCGCCTCGGAGAGGGTCCGGTCCAAGAAGAAGGCGGCCATGGTGGCGTCGGTCGGCGCGCAACGGTCGTCGCGCAGCGCGTGGTCGGCATCCGCAGCCGCCGACGTCAGCCGCTCCAGCGCTGTTGCGATCTCCTCCACCAGCGGTGCCGCCGCCTGCACGCCCGGCGACACTGCCCCGGGCACCACAACCTCGTCGTAGCGCTGCACGTCGCCGTCCTTCTCGTCGCTGTTCACCGGATAGCCCTCTCCTCACGCCACGTAGGGGTGACGAGGCAGGCCGGGGGCGCGCAGCCGACCCCGCGCAGCCACACCCGACCTGCCTCCGTGCTGGACATCCGCACCAGGAGCGCAGCGGGCCACGCGCGCTCGGATGTCCAGCGGCCGCCGACCCTCGGGGGTTGGCGCCGAGGTGTATGGCTGTACCCGGCGCCGTGGTCGGCGCGCTCGAATCTCCTCTGTCGTGCGGTGCGCGACCCCGGGCGCGATCCACCGCTGATACAGCTGGTGCGCGAACTCCGACCGCGCCACCTGGTAGCCCGCCACCGCGAGCGCTGCCGCCAGCAGCACGACCGCGATCACGACCGCCCCCGGCGAATCGCACGGACAAGCTCACGCGCCGCGAAGTACAGGAGCCACGTCGCCACCAGCACGCCCGCGACGATGGCGACGATGAACCAGAAGGTCTTGATCACCAGCTCGGCCGTGTCCGGCAGCGCTAACTCGGACACGGGTCACCACCCGCCCTTGAGGCGCAGAGCCTCGGCGACGACGTCGCGCAGCTGCTGCGGCAGAGCTGCAGCCTGCTGCGTTGGGATAACCACGATGTCCGGCCCGTGCTGGTCACGCCAGCCGGTGTGCAGCTCCAGGTCGCCGTCGCCGCGGGCCCGGATCACCAACTGGCGTGAGCGTCCACGCAGGTCAGTGCCTGGGATGAGCACTTCACGCCGATCGCCGTCCACCATGGGCGCTGCTCCCGTCGTCGAGTGCTGAACAGCAGCCGGGCCCGGGATCAATCCGCACGAGCCCGGCCGCTGGGCCTGGGCCCGCCCCGTGGACACCTCAAGCGACTGTGACGGCCACAGGGCGGGGGTGATAAGTGGACGCGTCCACTTACACCGTCGCCGACTCTAACGGGACGCGTCCCGTTATGCACCACTGGGGCGCTCGCCTCTTCGGGCGAAAATCCGTGAGGCACGTGCGTGCACACTGTCCACGTGACCGAAGGAGGGCAGATGACATCGCGTCGACCTGCGCCCGCCGGAGCCAAGCTCCAACTGGGCTCGTTGCTGGCTGAGCTGGCCGAGGCCGTGGGGCGTGGACGTGCTGACGTTCGACGGGCGCTCAACTGCTCCGAGCCCAAAGCTCGCAAGATCATGAGTGGGCTGGTCAGCGTTGACCCCGAAGATCTGGTGACACTGCTGGATCTATTCGAAGCGGACGATGCAGCCCGTGCGAAGGCTGCTGAATTAGCAGCCGCCGCTCAACGTCGGAGCCCTCGAACCCCAGGCGGTTCACCACTTCGCGCGCGGGTCTACAAATTCGAAGAGTCCGCAATCGGCATCAGTAGCTACGCAACGGAACTCATTCCCGGTCTGCTGCAGATCGAAGACTACGCCGAACAGCTGTTCGGCGCCTCAGGCGAACGCACTCCTGCGCAGGTCAAGAAGCTTGTGGCAGCCCGTCGAGAGAGAAGCGCTCGACTCGTGTCGCCCGACGGGCCGCAGCTCCACTTCGTTCTCGGCGAAGGGGCAATCCATTGGCAGGTCGGCGGCCCCAAGACGATGGCGAAACAACTGCTACGCCTCATCGAGCTACAAGACCTTCCTACCGTGACGATTCAGGTCGTCCCATTCGCGAGTGGAGTGCACGCTGCGCTCGGCTACGCCTTTACGCTGTTGCTGCAACCAGCCGAGCAACAAGACCGCGCCTACTTCGAAAGCCTCTTCGCCTCAAAGCTCATCCACGACAAGGCGACGGTCGACGGCTACCGCCGACGCTTCGCGCAAGCCGTCGAGCACGCGCTTACTCCGAACGACACGTCGGACTACCTCGCTACGGTTGCCGCGCGACTGTGACAACTGCAAGGGAGGGCGTGAGCCATGAGCCACGGCTTCGACGAACACCAATTCACATGGAGGACGTCCAGCTACACCGACGGAGGCGAGGAACAGACCTGTGTCGAGGTTGGCGAAGTACAGGACAACCCGGCCGCGCCCGTAGGGCTCCGCGACTCGAAGAACCGCAGCGGCGGCACACTCTTGTTCACGAGACCGAAGTGGCACGGGTTCGTCGACTTCGTTAAGCGAGACGGATACCTCACCGAGGCATAGACAGCACGCGGGGCAGGGGTGGCCGGACAGCCACCCCTGCCCCGTCTCGCGTCCCAGCGCCTCCGTCCCAGATCTGTCCCAAGGAGTGAGCTGGGGGAGGGGGCAGGACTATCGCTGGGAAGCCCCGCGTTCAATGCTGGTGCCAGTCGGTCCCGAGCCCGCGGAGGCGCCTGTGAACAGCGAAGCAGCACTGTCCACCCCGGACACGAGAGACCGCAGGCGCGGCCTCGTCGCCGCGTCCATCGGCAACGGGCTCGAATGGTTCGACTGGAATGCGTACGCGATCTTCGCGGTGTACTTCTCCACGCAGTTCTTCCCCAAGGGCGGCGACGGGCTCACCGCGACGCTGAGCACGCTCGCGGTCTTCGCGGTCGGCTTCTTCTTCCGGCCGCTCGGCGGGATGCTGCTCGCCGCCTTCACCGACCGGCACGGCCGCCGCGCCGGGCTGACCCTGTCCGTGCTGCTGATGGCGGGCGGCAGCCTGGTCATCGCGGTCTCGCCGACCTACGAGCAGGTCGGGGTGCTCGCGCCCGCGCTGCTGCTGCTCGGCCGGATCGCGCAGGGGCTGTCCACCGGGGGCGAGTTCGCCGCGGCCTCGACCTATCTCGCCGAGCTGGCCCCGCCCGGCAGGCGCGGGCTGTACTCCAGCTTCATCTACGTCAGCAACGTGCTGGGCACCCTGGCCGCGACGCTGCTCGCCACGCTGCTGGTGTCGATCATGGGCAAGCAGGGGCTGGTCGACGGCGGCTGGCGCATCCCGTTCTTCATCGGCGCGCTGCTGGGGATCTACGGCCTCTACCTCCGGCGCACCCTGGAGGAGACCGAGGCCTACCTCTCCGGCGGCCGCGATCGGAAGGTCACCCGGCCGACCCTGGAGGTCCTGCGCAGGTATCCCCTGGCCGCGCTCAAGGTCGTCGGGTTCACCGCGGGAGCGACCATCGCGTACTACACGTTCGCGGTATATCTGCCCACCTACGTGAAGTCGGCGCACAAGGTCGGCGAGACCGCGGCGCTGTGGGCCTCGACCGCCGCGCAGCTCATCATGATCGTGGCGTTGCCGCTGTTCGGGGCGCTGTCCGACCGGATCGGCAGGCGCCCGTTGCTGATCGGGTTCGCCGCCGGGTACGTGCTCCTGGTGGTGCCGCTGTTCTCGGTGCTGAACTCGTCGGCGTGGTCGCTGTTCCTGAGCATGACCGCGGGGCTGCTACTTTTCGCGCTGTACGGAGCGGTCGCGCCGACCGCGATGGCCGAGCTGTTCCCGACCGAGGTCCGCACCGCGGGCATCGGCCTGCCCTACGCGCTGACCGTCGCGATCTTCGGCGGTACGGCGCCGCTGGTGGTCGAACAGCTGGGCGCGGTCGGCTCGGCGCACCTGTACCCGTGGTACATCGCGGTCCTGTGCTTGGTGAGCCTGGTCGTGTTCGTCACCTCTCGTGAGACCAAGGACGTAGTCTTGGAACGGGCGGTCGCCGAAGACCGCTCCTGACCTGCACGAACGGGCGGGGATCCGAGATTGTCAGACCCCCCGCCTAGCATGGGACCCGGCCAGTTGTGGACGCTCGCCCGGTGGGATCGACGCTGTTGACGAAGCAGCCCCGGGGCGGGCCGCCCGCCGCCACCCAAGCAGCCTTGAAGGGACCCCCGTGGCCGACCGCCTCGTTGTTCGCGGAGCGCGCGAGCACAACCTGCGCAGCGTTGATCTCGACCTGCCCAGGGACAGCCTGATCGTGTTCACCGGCCTGTCCGGGTCGGGCAAGTCCAGCCTCGCCTTCGACACGATCTTCGCCGAGGGGCAGCGCAGGTACGTCGAGTCGCTCTCCGCGTACGCGCGGCAGTTCCTCGGGCAGATGGACAAGCCGGACGTCGACTTCATCGAGGGGCTCTCGCCCGCGGTCTCCATCGACCAGAAGTCGACCAGCCGCAACCCGCGCTCCACGGTCGGCACCATCACCGAGGTCTACGACTACCTGCGCCTGCTCTACGCGCGTGCCGGCAAGCCGCACTGCCCGACCTGCGGCCACCTGATCAGCAGGCAGACCCCGCAGCAGATCGTCGACCAGGTGCTGGCGATGCCGGACGGCGTCAAGTTCCAGGTGCTCGCCCCGGTCGTGCGCGGCCGCAAGGGCGAGTACGTCGACCTGTTCGAGCAGCTGCAGGGCCAGGGCTACTCCCGGGTGATGGTCGATGGGGCGGTGCACCAGCTGACCGACCCGCCGAAGCTGAAGAAGCAGGAGAAGCACGACATCTCCGTCGTGGTCGACCGGCTCACCGTCAAGTCCAGCGCGAAGCAGCGGCTGACCGACTCGGTGGAGACGGCGCTGCGGCTGGCCGACGGCCTCGTGGTGCTGGACTTCGTCGACCAGCCGGAGGGCAGCGCGGAGCGGCAGCGCCGGTTCTCCGAGCGGATGGCCTGCCCCAACGGCCACGCGCTGGCCGTCGACGACCTGGAGCCACGGTCGTTCTCGTTCAACTCGCCCTACGGCGCGTGCCCGGAGTGCACCGGTATCGGCGTCCGCAAGGAGGTCGACCCGGAGCTGGTCGTGCCCGACGACGAGCTGTCGCTGGCGGACGGGGCCATCGCGCCGTGGTCGACCGGCCAGACCGCGGAGTACTTCCAGCGGCTGCTGGAGGCGCTGGCGGAGAACATCGGTTTCCGGATGGACACGCCGTGGCGCAAGCTCTCCGCCAAGGCGCAGAAGGCCGTGCTGCACGGTGTCTCGCAGCAGGTGCACGTGAAGTACCGCAACCGGTACGGGCGCGAGCGGGCCTACTACGCCAACTACGAGGGCGTGATCCCGTTCCTGGAGCGCCGCCAGGAGCAGACCGAGTCCGAGTACATGCGCGAGCGGTACGAGGGCTACATGCGGGAGATCCCGTGCCCGGCCTGCCAGGGCAGCAGGCTCAAGCCGGAGATCCTCGCGGTCACCCTGGAGCACAAGCAGCGCGGCGAGAAGTCGATCGCCGAGGTCTGCGCGCTCAGCGTCGGCGAGTGCGCGGAGTTCCTCAACGGGCTGGTGCTCGACCGGCGGCAGAAGATGATCGCCGCGGCCGTGCTCAAGGAGGTGCAGGAGCGGCTGAGCTTCCTGCTCGACGTCGGACTCGACTACCTCTCGCTGGACCGCGCCTCCGGCACGCTCTCCGGTGGTGAGGCGCAGCGCATCCGGCTTGCCACGCAGATCGGGTCCGGCCTCGTCGGTGTGCTCTACGTGCTCGACGAGCCGTCGATCGGGTTGCACCAGCGGGACAACCACCGGCTGATCGAGACGCTGACCCGGCTGCGCGACCTCGGCAACACGCTGATCGTCGTCGAGCACGACGAGGACACGATCCACTCGGCGGACTGGGTCGTCGACATCGGCCCCGGAGCGGGCGAGCACGGCGGCAAGGTCGTCCACAGTGGACCGTACAAGGAGCTGCTGACCAACGAGGAGTCGCTGACCGGGGCCTACCTCTCCGGCCGCAAGGAGATCCCGCTGCCGCTGGTGCGGCGGGCGGTGGACCCGAAGCGGAAGCTGACCGTGGTGGGCGCGCGCGAGCACAACCTGCGCGGGATCGACGTGTCCTTCCCGCTCGGCTGCCTGGTCGCGGTCACCGGCGTGTCCGGCTCGGGCAAGTCCACCCTGGTCAACGACATCCTGGCGACGGTGCTGGCGAACCGGCTCAACGGCGCGCGGCAGGTGCCGGGGCGGCACGTCCGGGTCAACGGCCTGGACAACGTGGACAAGCTGGTGCAGGTCGACCAGTCGCCGATCGGCCGGACCCCGCGCTCCAACCCGGCCACCTACACCGGCGTGTTCGACAACATCCGCAAGCTCTTCGCCGCCACCACCGAGGCGAAGGTCCGCGGTTACCAGCCGGGCCGGTTCTCCTTCAACGTCAAGGGCGGGCGCTGCGAGGCGTGCGCGGGCGACGGCACCATCAAGATCGAGATGAACTTCCTGCCCGACGTGTACGTGCCGTGCGAGGTCTGCAAGGGCGCCCGGTACAACCGGGAGACCCTGGAGGTGCACTACAAGGGCAAGACCATCTCCGAGGTGCTGGACATGCCGATCGAGGAGGCGGCGGAGTTCTTCGAGCCGATCAACTCCATCCACCGCTACCTCAAGACGCTGGTGCAGGTGGGCCTGGGCTACGTCCGGCTCGGCCAGCCCGCGCCGACGCTGTCCGGCGGTGAGGCGCAACGGGTCAAGCTGGCCAGCGAGCTGCAGAAGCGCTCGACCGGCAAGACCGTCTACATCCTGGACGAGCCCACCACCGGCCTGCACTTCGAGGACATCCGCAAGCTCCTCGGGGTGATCAACGGCTTGGTGGACAAGGGGAACACGGTGATCGTGATCGAGCACAACCTCGACGTGATCAAGACCGCGGACTGGCTCGTGGACATGGGCCCCGAGGGCGGCTCCGGCGGCGGAACGGTGATCGCCGAGGGCACCCCGGAGGACGTGGCCGCCGTCAAGGGCAGCTACACCGGCAAGTTCCTCAAGCCCTTGCTGGCCAACGCTTCCTCGGCCCCCGCCAAGGAGACCGCCGCGGCGAAGGCCACCAAGCGGGCCGACGCCGCCAAGCGCACCCGCAAGGCCGCCAAGGTGGCCGCCGCCCGCTGACCCCGCACCCACCCGCCAGGGTTGGGGGCTTGAGGCCCTCAACCCTGGCGAGGGGGTCAGGCGGTGATGTCCAGTTCCGCCAGGTGGAAGCGGTGGACGTGGCCGGAGGCCTCGGTCACGGGGAGCCCGAGCTTGGTCGCGGTGATGCGGACGTAGCGGTACGCGGAGCCCGGCACGGCGGAGGTCTGCGGGCCGTGGACGGCCTGGCCGTTGCCGTGGCCGGTCCCGCGGTAGAGCGGCGCCGACCAGGAGACCCCATCGTCCGAGCCGGTGATGGTGAAGTCGGCGGGAAACGATCGCCCGTCGGCGGCTTGGTCATTCCGCGGCCACAACGTCACCGCGGAGAAAGCGCGGCGAGCGCCGAGGTCGACCTGGACGTGCTCGGTCGCGGTGGCACCACGGTGCTCCGCCGACGTCCAGCCCATGGTCGGGTGCCGAGGTTCGCTGCCGCATAGCTGTGGCGCCGCCCGTCGACGAGCGCGCCGGGGGACCAGCCGCGGTCGAGGGCGGTGTAGCTCGAACTCGACGACACCTTGGCGTTGCGAGCCAGGTCGAGGGTGGTCTTGATGGATGGAATCGGTTTCGCGCCAACGCTTTCGGACGTCGCCGACAGCTCGCTCAGAGCGCTGGCGTTCGGTGCGAGGGTCATCGTGCTCGCCCAGTCCGACGAGGGCTCGAGGACCGTGCGGGACGACGGCGCGAGCTGTTCGTGCGGCATCGGGCGCTGAGCGGAGAACCCGGCGGCCGCGTCCGCGTGGGAGTGGCGACCCCGGGGCCGCCGACCTTGGCTGTCGGGTCGCCCCGGCGGACGGCAGCGGCACTCGCCCCGTACAGGTCGTTGTACTGCTTGCTCGTGCCCGCCCACAGCGGGGCGTTGTCGTCGGTCTCGTTCCAGACCTCCCGGTTTCACCCCCTGGAGCCGGGAGCGGGCATGGCCGCGTAGTGCTTGACCATCGCTTCCACGGCGCGTCCCCACGCGGCGTGGTCCCTGGGCGGCCCGACCAGGTTCGGCCCGAGCTTGCCCGGCATGCAGCTGAGGCTGATCCAGGGCCGGATTTCGTTGTCCACCAAGGGTTTGAGGACGGAGTCGAGCTTGCTGAAGTCGAACCTGTCCACGTCCTCCACCACGTCGTAGAAGTCGTCGTCGAAGACGTGGTCCACCCGCAGTCCGCGCAGTCCGAGATCGGCCAGCTCGTCGGCGTGGTCGGCCAGCACGTGCAGGTTCTGCAGGGTCAGGTAGCCGCCCTGCGGCGCCCTGAGGACCAGGTCCTTGTCGAGCTTGCCAACGTCGGTGCCGTACGTCGCGGACACCGTGACGGCCGCGGTCGCGGCGAGCGCCAACGGGACGGCCAGCGCTTCCAGTGACGCATGTGCGGCTCCTAGGCAGGGAGGGCGACGTGGTCGCACGTCCCGCGATGATGTGACGCCGCTCGTCGGTCCAGATAGGACTCGATGAACCGCCCCTTGGACGAAATGGGCTTCACGTTGATGCTGGGAGCCGAGGGGGGTGGACGCCGTGCCCGAGTTGCCGGTCGCGTTGGATGGCGGCCTGATCTACTTCACCGACGAGATCACCGCCGGTGCCGGGCGCCACCGCCACACCGACAGCCACCCCGTGCACACCCACAGCTTCATCGAGATCTTCACCGTGGTCGAGGGGGCCTGCACGCACCTGTCACCGCTCGGCGAGCAGCGGCTCACCCCGGGCGACGTGGTGCTGCTGCGGCCGGGCGCCTGGCACGCGCTGGAGCGGTGTGCGGACCTGGAGATCTTCAACTGCTGCTTCGCGCCGGAGATGCTGCGCCGCGAGCTGGCCTGGACCCGCGAGGACGCGCTGCTGTCGTACCTGCTCTTCGAAGGGCCCTACACGCCGGGCCACCAGGGGACCCTGGCGCTGCGCCTCGACGAGCAGGCCCTGGCGGAGTACGTCGGGCACCTTGAGGCGCTGTCCGAACTCCGGCCGCCGCGCACCGACCGGTACCGCGCGGACGTGGTCGGCAGGCTTTCGCTGGGGCTCGGTGTGCTGGCGCGTGCCGCGGGCGAGGCGAAGTACGGCGCCCACCAGCCGAGCGGTGCCACCAGCCCCACGGTGCTCCGCGCGATCCGGTTGCTGGAGGCCGAGATGACCCGGGGGTGGACCCTGCAGGAGCTCGCCGACGCCTGCCACGTGTCGCCGAACTACCTGAGCCGGTTGTTCAAGACCACCACGGGCCTGCCGCCGATGTCCTACCTGGCACATCACCGGGCCGAGACCGCCGCGGTGCTGCTCGCCTCGACGGACGACCCGATCTCCCGGGTCGGCGCCCAGGTCGGCTGGCCGGACCAGAGCCACTTCACCCGCCGCTTCAAGGCGCACTACGGCGTCACCCCGTCCACCTACCGCCGCCACTGCACCATTTCCGCCTAGGCACCGGTGGACTGGGCACCGTCGAGGGATTCGCGGATGAGGTCGGCGTGCCCGGCGTGCTGCGCGGTCTCCTTGACCAGGTGGAGCAGGATGCGGCGCGCGGACCAGTGGTTGATCACGCCCGGGTGCCACGGCGCCTCCGGCAGGGGCACCGTCGCGGACAGGTCGGACAGGGCGGCCACCGCCGCGTCGGTCTCGGCCGCCGCCGCCTCGTAGTCCGCGAGCAGCGACGCCAGGGACTCGCCGTCCAGGTAGTACTGGCTGGTGTCGAACATCCGGTCCGGCACGCCGGGTCGGGCGCACATGATGTGCGTCCACGCGCGCTCGCCCTGGGTGAGGTGCTTGATGATCCCGCCCAGGGTCAGCTCGCTGACGGTGGTTCGCTTGGCGATGTCGGCGTCGGTGAGATCGCGGACGGTGACGCGCACGCCGGCGCGGAGTTCGGCCAGCGTGCGCGTCAGCTCGGTGCTCTCGGAGGTCGTCATACCCGGAACGGTAAAGCCGATAAGTGTCAGTTTCTGACCTACACGACGGCCATCAGTGCGGCGGCCACGGCGAACCCGACGACCGACAGGATCGTCTCCTGCACGGTCCACGTCTTGAGCGTGTCCTTCGTGGAGATGCCGAAGTAGCGCGAGACGATCCAGAACCCGCCGTCGTTGACGTGCGAGGCGATGATCGAGCCCGCCGCGATGGCCGCGCCGATCAGGGCGAGCTGCGGCTGCGACAGGCCCGCCTCCGCGACCTGCGGGCCGACGATGCCCGCCGTCGTCACGATCGCCACGGTCGCCGAGCCCTGGGCGATGCGCAGCCCGCAGGAGATCACGTAGGACAGCGCGATCAGCGGCAGCCCGGCCGAGGCCAGGGTCCCGGCGAGCACCTTGCCGACGCCGGTCGCCGACAGCACCGCGCCGAAGAAGCCGCCCGCGCCGATCACCAGCAGCAGCATGCCGACCGGGCGCAGCGCCGCGCTGGAGAGCTCACCGATGTCCTTGGCGGTCATCCCGCGCCTGGTACCCAGCAGCCAGAACGCCAGCAGCACCGCGATGGTCAGCGCCACCGGCGGGCTGCCGAAGAAGGTGAACACCGACAGCAGCCTGCCCTTGGGGAGCATGATGCTGCCGAAGGTGGCCAGCAGGATCAGCACCAGCGGCAGGCCGATGATGAAGCTGACCAGGCCGAGCGAGGGTTCGGTGCGGTCCTTGTTCTTCTCCGCCGCGACCTTGGCCGCCTCGACGAACTCCTCGGCGACCGGGATGTGGATGCGCTTGCCGATCCACGCCGGGAAGATCACGCCACCGACGATCCAGGCCGGGATCGCGCAGGCCAGGCCCATGATGATCAGCCAGCCCAGGTCCACCTTCAGCAGGCCGGCCAGCGCCACCGGGCCGGGGTGCGGCGGCAGGAAGGCGTGCATCACCGACAGGCCGCCCAGCAGCGGCAGGCAGTACAGCAGGATCGAGCGGCCGCTGCGCCGGGCGGCCACGTAGACCAGCGGCGCCAGCACGAAGATGCCGATGTCGAAGAACACCGGGATGCCGAAGATCAGGCCGGACAGGCCCATCGCCAGCGGTGCGCGGTTCTCCCCGAACGCGCCGAGCAGCCTGCGGGTGAGCACCTCGGCGCCACCGGAGGCCTCCAGGATCGCGCCGAGCAGCGTGCCCAGGCCGATGATCGCCGCGACGTGCCCGAGCACCCCGCCGAACCCGCTCTCCACCAGCGAGTTCTTCCCGCTCTGGGCCGAGCCGACGATCGCCTCGATGGACAGCCCGGCGCCGAGGGCGACCAGCAGACCGGCGATCAGCAGGGCGATGAACGGCTCGACCTTGAACTTGATGATCATCAGCAGCAGCACGGCGATGCCGACCCCGGACAGGGTCAGCAACCCGCCCGTGGAGTGCTGCAGCCAGTTGAGGAATCCAGTCACGCGACGACTCCAGAGGTGTGGGAGTTGCGCACCGCCCGGCCGGGCAGCGCCGAGGTCCTGGTGCCGTCGTCGACCACGGCGACCCCGTTGACGAAGACGTACGGAATACCAGCCGGACGGCTGCGCGGCCGGTCGAACGTGGCGGTGTCGGCCACCTTGCCGGGATCGAAGAGCACGAGGTCGGCCCGGTAGCCCTCGCGCACCAGCCCCCGGTCCGGCAGGCGCAGCCGCCGCGCCGCGTTCCCGGTCATGTGCGCCACGCACTCGGCGAGGCTGAGCACACCGAGCTCGCGCACGTAGCGGGCGAGGTAACGGGGGAAGGTGCCCCACGCGCGCGGGTGCGGCCGCTCGCCGACCAGCAGGCCGTCGCTGCCGACCGTGTGCGCGGGGTGCCGCATGATCGCCCGCACGTTCTCCTCGTGGCCGACGTGCATCAGGCACGAGGTGCCCATCCGCTCGGAGATCAGCGTGTCGAAGTACAGCTCGCTCGGCGCGCACCCGGCCGCCCGCGCCGACTCGGCGACGCTGTGCCCGACCAGGTGCGCGTTCTCCTCGCGCCGGGTCCCGTTGATCTCGATGGTCGTCCAGTCCACCGGGACGCCGTGGCAGCCGTCGGAGCCGGTCTCCTCCAGCTCCACCCGGATGCGCTCCCGCGTGTCCACATCGGACAGACGGGCCAGTGCGGCGTCCTGGCCGCCCTCGGAGACCCAGCTCGGCAGCAGCGCCGAGAGGTAGGTCGCGCCGGGCAGGTAGGGGTAGGTGTCCAGGCTGATGTCGCAGCCCTCGGCGATCGCCTCGTCCACAATGGACAGCAGCTCGCCCGCTCTGCCCTTGTTCACCGGGAAGTTCATCGTCGCGTGGGCCAGGTGCAGCGGGCAGCCGGAACCGCGCGAGACGTCGACCATCTCCGCGTACGCCTCCACCGCGCCCGCGCCGTAGCTGCGGTGGTGCGGGCTGTAGTAGCCGCCGTGCTCGGCCACCACGCGGCACAGCTCCACCAGCTCGGCGGTGTCGGCGTACATGCCGGGCGTGTAGGTCAGGCCGGAGGACATGCCGACCGCGCCCTCGCGCAGCGAACGTGCGACCAGTTCTTTCATAGCGTCCATTTCGGACGGTGTGGGCGGTCGATCGTCCCAGCCCACGCACATCATCCGCACCGTTCCCTGCGGTACCAGGTACGCGGCGTTCACCGCGATGCCCTGGTCGAGCCGGTCGAGGTACTCCGCGACGCTGCGCCAGTTCCAGTCGAAGCCCGCGGGGTTGTCGTTCCACCCCGCCAGCTGCCGGCGCAGCTGAGCCAGCACCGCGTCGTCGGCGGGTGCGTAGGACAGCCCGTCCTGGCCGAGGACCTCGAGTGTGACGCCCTGGCACACCTTCGCCTCGTGCGAGGGCTCGGCGAGCACCTGGAGATCGGAGTGCGAGTGCATGTCGATGAAGCCGGGCGCGAGCACCAGGCCGTCCGCGTCGATCACCCGCGTACCGGTCAGCCGCTCGTGGCGCGCGATCTCGGCGATGCGCCCCTCCGACACCGCGACGTCAGCCCGGAAGAGGTCCGCGCCGGTGCCGTCCGCGACCTGGGCGCCCCGTACGACCAGCATCAGAACCACGTCCTGACGTAGTCGACGACCGTGGTGCCGTCGACCACGGGGATCAGCTGCCACTTGTCGAAGACGGTGCAGGGGTGGGACAGGCCGAGCGAGATCCAGTCACCGACGCCGACCTGGTCGTCCTGGGCCAGCCGGAGGAACGCGTGCTGGTCGTTCAGCGCGCTGACCGAGCAGCCGTCCAAAGTGGACGCCGACTTTCCCGAGCGCACCAGCTGCGGCTCCGGGAGCCCCTCGTCGAAGGACACGTCGCGCTTGCCGACGGTGAGCAGCGCCAGCCTCGGTTCGGGGCGCGAGGTCACCTGGGCCCACGCGTGCAGCGCCGGGCGGAACGCGCTGCCGCCGCCGAGCCGGTGCTCGCGCCCGAACGGGGAGATCCCTCGGTAGAAGCCGTCGTCGTGGGTCAGGTACGCGCCACTGCGCAGCACCGGCACGACCTCCAGCCCGTCCGGCCACGGCTCGGTGATCGCGGCGGCGACCTGGTCGAAGTACGCGCTGCCGCCCGCCGTCACGATCGCCGGGCCGGTGAAGTGGTCCGCGAGGCGGATCGTCAGCTCGCGCAGGTTCGCCAGGTATCCATCCACAGTGGACTGCTTCGTGGCCCAGTCCCCGTGCGCCACAGCGGCTTCGTAACCGCCGGTACCCGCGAGGCGCAGCACCGGGCTGGCCGCGATCGCCTCGCCGACCGCCACCGCGGTGTCCAGGTCGCGCGCGCCGGTGCGTCCGTTCTCGCCGCCCAGCTCCACGAGCACGTCCACCGGCCGCGACCCGCCCGCGGCGGTGAGCGCCTCCGTCATCAGCCGCACCCCGCGCACGGAATCGGCCCAGCACACGAACTCGAAGCGCGGATCGCGGTCGAGCTCGGCCGACAACCACCGCAGCGCCGCCGGATCGACGAGCTGGTTGGCGAACACCACGCGCTGGACGCCGAAGGCCCGGTACACGCGCAGCTGGCTGGCGTTGGCGGCGGTGATGCCCCACGCACCCGCGTCCAGCTGGTCGGCGAAGAGCTGGGGCGCCATCGTGGTCTTGCCGTGCGGCGCGAGCCGGAGCCCGTGCTCGGCGCACCACGCGGCCATCGTGTCCAGGTTGTGCCGCATCGCGGGCGCGTCCAGCACCACCACCGGCCCGAGGAACCCGTCCTCGAAGAGGTCGAGCCGCCGCTGCGCCGCTTCCGCGATGGTCAGCCCGTGCAGCGCGGCGGGCATGCCCTTGAAGCGCCAGTCGATGCGTTCGGCGCGGCTCGCTTCGATCGCCGCACGATCAAGGGACGTCACGGGCACCCGCTCCTTCGTTGCGTGTAGTGCAACAGTAATTGCGCTATGTGCTGCGAGGGTGTGTAGCATTCGTCGGGCTGGACGGTCAACACATGTGGGGAGCACGGTGAACACCTCGGGGGACGTGGTCTGCATCGGCGAGTCCATGGCCGTGTTCGTGCCCGCTCGCGAGGCCCGGACCTGGACCCAGGGTGTCGGCGGCGCCGAGTCGAACGTCGCGTGCCACCTGGCTTCGCGCGGGCTCCGGAGCCGTTGGGTGAGCGCGCTCGGCGACGACTCCTTCGGCCGCACGGTGCTCGGCCGCGTGCGCGCCTCGGGCGTCGACACAGCCGACGTGCACATCGACCCCGTCCGGCCGACCGGGCTCTACTTCAAAGAGCCCGGCGCCGTGACGTACTACCGGCGGGGTTCCGCGGCCTCGGCGCTCGGGCCCGACCTGCTCGACCGGATCTCCTTGGAGCGCACGAGCCTGGTGCACGTCAGCGGCATCACCGCGGCGCTGTCGCCCAGCTGCCTCGACCTGCTGCGCGCCGTCCTGGGCGACCGGCGCGGCGACTACCGGGTGTCCTTCGACGTCAACTGGCGGCCCGCGCTGTGGGAGTGCGGCGGGGGACCGGAGCTGCTGCGCGAGCTGGCCGACGCCGCCGACATCGTGCTGGTCGGCTCCGACGAGGCGGACGCGCTGTGGGGGACCGACGACCCCGCCGAGATCCGGAAACTGTTGCCGAAGCCGGAAACCCTTGTGGTGAAACAGGGAGCGGACGGGGCAACCCTCATCGAGAGCGGGCAGCGGGTGTTCGAGCCCGCGCTGGCCGTCGACGTCGTCGAACCGGTCGGCGCGGGCGACGCGTTCGCCGCAGGCTTCCTCGCGTCCACTTTGGACGGCCGCGGGCCGGAGCGGCGGCTGCGGTCCGGGCACCTCAGCGCGGCAGGGACACTGCTCACGCACGAGGACGTCGGCGAGCAGCTGCCCGCCGAACTGGTGTCGGCGCTGCTCGACGCCGACGAGCCCGCGTGGCGCGGTGCCCGCGTCAGCACGGAAGGGGTGAAGCTGGGATGAGTCAGAGCCTGGACCGCGCGCTGGTGATCCTGCGCGAACTGGGCGAGGGGCCGCGCACCCTCGACGACCTCGCCGCCAAGCTCGACGTGCACAAGTCCACGGTGCTGCGGCTGCTGCGCACCCTGGAGAAGCACCGCTTCGTGCAGCGCGAGGGCGCCCGCCACCACCGGCTGGGCACCGCGCTGTTCGACCTGTCCTTCCGCGCGCTGGAGGAACGCGACGTCCGGCGCGCCGTCGAGCCCCACCTGCGCGAGCTGAACGCGCGCACCGGGCACACCGTCCACCTCGCCAGTTACGAGGCGGGCGAGGTGATCTACATCGACAAGTACGACAGCAGGCACCAGGTGCGGATGTACTCCCGCATCGGCAAGCAGGCCGCGCTGCACTGCACGGCGGTCGGCAAGATCCTCGTCGGCGCGCTGCCCGAGCACGAGCGCCGCGCGATCGCCCGCTCCATCCCGTACCCGAAGCTCACCGCGAACACGATCACCGACGCCGACGCGTACCTGGCCGAGCTGGAGCAGGTCCGGCAGTGCGGCTACGCGGTGGACCGCAGGGAGCACGAGGACTTCATCCACTGCATCGGCGCGCCCGTGCGCGGCCCGCGCGGGGAGGTGCTGGCGGCGATGTCGCTGTCGGTGCCGGAGATGCTGCTCGACTTCGAAGGCCTGCTCGGCCTGCTGCCGGAGCTGCTGGGAGCGGCCCGCGCCGCCTCCGCCGACTGCGGCTGGCGGCCGGACGCCCAGGAGAACACCGAAGGCCCGCTCGCGGGGGCGAGGACCACCACCGAACAAGGAAGGACCACCAGATGACCAAGCAGGAGATCCGCACCGACGAGGCCCCCACGCCGGTGGCCAAGTTCTCCCAGGGGGTGCGCAAGGGCAACATCCTGCAGGTCGCGGGCCAGGTCGCGTTCGACCCGAAGACCGGGGAGATCGTCGGCACCACGGTCGCCGAGCAGACCCGCCAGACGCTGCGCAACGTCCAGGCCGTCCTCGCCGAGGCGGGCGCCTCCCTCGACGACGCGGTGATGATCCGCGTCTACCTGACCGACGTGGCGCACTTCGCCGAGATGAACGAGGCCTACGGCGAGTTCATGACCGAGCCCTACTCCGCGCGCACCACCGTCTACGTGGGCCTGCCCGCGGGCCTGCTGGTCGAGATCGACGCACTCGCCGTCCTCTCCTAGGCGGTCCTCGTCTCGCGAATTCGATGTCGAGAGGGCCGGGTGGAGCAGCGCCGCTACGTTGACGGGGTGAAGCTCTACGCGGACCAGGCGGGGCGGCGGGCCGGTCAACTGCTCGCCGACGTCGCCGCGGTCACGGTCATGGTGTTCGCCGTCATCGGGGCCACCCGGCTCTACGAGAACGTGCTCAAGCTCCGGATGCCCGGCGACAAGCTCACCGAGTCCGGTTCGGTGCTGCGCGGCGTCTTCGCCGGGGCCGCCGAGTGGGCCGCGCGCATCCCGTTGGTCGGGGAGTCGCTGGCCAAGGCGTTCACCCCCGGCGTCGACGCGGGCGACCAGCTGGTGGCGGCGGGCGGCAGGCAGATCGACGCGGTCGAGCAGACCGGGCTCTGGCTCGCCCTCGTGGTGGTGCTGCTGCCGCTCGTGCTGCTGCTGGCGACCTGGCTGCCGTGGCGGATCAGGTTCATCCGGGAGGCCTCGGCGGCGGTGGCCCTGCTCCGCCACGGCGACGCCCGGGAGCTGCTGGCCGCCAGGGCCATCGCCAACCTGCCGCTCAAGCACCTGAGCAACGCCGACGCGGTGGCCTGGCGCAACGGCGAGCTGGACGCGCTGGCCGAGCGGGAGCTGGTCCGGCTCGGCCTGCGCCCGCGCCGTCAGTAGACGGGGCCGGTGTACTTCTCGCCGGGGCCCTTGCCCGGCTCGTCCGGCACGGCCGAGGCCTCGCGGAAGGCCCGCTGCAGCGACTGCAGCCCGTCCTTGAGCGGGGCGGCGTGCGGGCCGAGGTACTCGCCGGACGCGGTGATCAGGCCCGCGAGGCCGCTGATCAGCCTGCGCGCCTCGTCCAGGTCCGGCTCCCGGGAGCCGTCCTCGGCCAGACCCAGTTTCTCCGCCGCCGCCGACATCAGCAGCACCGCGGAACGGCTGATCACCTCGATCGCCGGGACGTCGGCGAGATCACGTACCTGCTGGTCGGGCTCGGTTTCCTGCTCCTGATTCACGCCTGGTACCCTTCCACGAGCGACCAGCCCCCGCGTACGTGGGGGCGGCAAGTGGAGCCCCGCTCCCACCCGAGTCATCGCCCGTCCTGCGACGACAGATGTCCGGGTCCGGTCCCACCCCCACCGCGACGCGGTGCGCGGGTGGTGTGCGCCCTCGTGGCGTGATCGGTAGGAACAGCGGGCCCCGCACGTGCGTTCACGTGACGGGGCCGGACTCGTTCCTGGGTTCGGCGCTTCCAGCGCCCCCGAGCACGGGGACACCACGAACCTAGGAGGCCACATCAGTTCCGAGACTCGCATCAACGACCGCATCCGCGTGCCCGAGGTCCGCCTTGTCGGACCGGCGGGCGAGCAGGTCGGCATCGTCCGGATCGAGGACGCGCTGCGACTTGCCGAGGAGGCGGATCTCGACCTCGTTGAGGTCGCCCCGCAGGCGCGCCCGCCTGTCTGCAAGCTCATGGACTACGGCAAGTTCAAGTACGAGAGCGCGCAGAAGGCCCGCGAGTCCCGCAGGAACCAGCAGCTCACGGTCATCAAGGAGCAGAAGCTCCGCCCGAAGATCGACTCGCACGACTACGAGACCAAGAAGCGCAACGTGGTGCGCTTCCTCGAACACGGTCACAAGGTCAAGGTCACGATCATGTTCCGTGGCCGCGAGCAGTCCCGACCGGAGCTGGGTTACCGGTTGTTGCAGCGCCTGGCGGAGGACGTCGTCGACCTCGGTGTCGTCGAGTCCAACCCGAAGCAGGACGGCCGCAACATGATCATGGTGCTGGCGCCGCACAAGCACATCAAGCCCCGTCCCCGTGGGCCGCTCCCGGCCGACGACTCGGGCGACTCCGCTGGCGACGACACGCAGCAGGGCTGAGCACCACGGCCACCCCACGGGTGGCACGACCGCACAAGACTGAGGACACAATGCCGAAGAACAAGTCGCACAGCGGCACGAGCAAGCGCATCAAGGTCACCGGCTCGGGCAAGCTGCGCCGCGAGCAGGCCGGCCGCAGGCACATCCTGGAGAAGAAGCCGAGCACGCTGACCCGGCGCCTTGAGGGCACCGAGGCCGTCGCGAAGGCGGACGTGCCGCGCATCAAGCGCCTCCTCGGGCGCTGAGCGCTCCTTCCGCATCCCAAGCACATTCCGGGTGGCGCAGGTCGCCCGCTAGAACGACAGGACTGATCAGTGGCACGCGTCAAGCGGGCAGTCAACGCCCAGAAGAAGCGCCGGACGATCCTGGAGCGCGCCAGCGGCTACCGCGGCCAGCGCTCCCGGCTGTACCGCAAGGCGAAGGAGCAGATGCTCCACTCGCTCGGGTACGCCTACCGGGACCGTCGTGCCCGCAAGGGTGACTTCCGCAAGCTGTGGATCACCCGCATCAACGCCGCCGTGCGCGAGAACGGGATGACCTACAACCGGTTCATCCAGGGCCTGCGCCTGGCCGAGATCGAGGTCGACCGCAAGATCCTGGCCGAGCTCGCCGTCTCCGACCCCGCCGCGTTCACCGCGCTGGTCGAGGCCGCCCGCGCCGCGCTGCCCGCGGACAAGAACCAGGCCGCGGCCTGAGCACCCGGCACGAGCGACCCGCGGTGTGCACCGAGCGCACGCCGCGGGTCGCTGCCGCTCGGCAGCTGGCCCGTCGCACCGGCCGCACCCGCGCCGGGCGCTTCCTCGCCGAGGGCGCCCAGGCGGTGCGCGAGGCCCTTCGGTGGCCGGGCCGCGTGCACGAGCTGTTCTTCACCGCACAGGCCGCCGAGCGCAACCCCGAGCTGCTCGACGCGGCCCGCGACGCCGGTGTGCCGCTGAGCGAGATCACCGAGCGCGCCGCCGCCGGACTCTCCGAAACCGTTACCCCGCAAGGGATCGTCGCGGTCTGCGATACCGTCGACGTGTCGCTGGAGCGGGCGCTGGCCGGACGGCCGAAGCTGGTGGCCGTGCTCGTCGGCGTGGCCGACCCGGGCAACGCGGGCACCGTCAGCCGGGTCGCCGACGCGGCCGGGGCGGACGCGGTGATCTTCGCGGGGGACACCGTCGACCCGCACAACGGCAAGTGCGTGCGCGCCAGCACCGGCAGCCTGTTCCACCTGCCGATCGCGCGCGAGCGGGACCTGACCACCGTGCTGGACGCGTGCCGCGCCGCCGGGCTGCGCCTGGTCGCCGCCGACGGCAACGCCGCTGACGACCTGGACACCGCCGGCGCGCTCGCCGAGCCCACCGCGTGGCTGTTCGGCAGCGAGGCGCACGGTGTGCCCGGCGAGGTGCTGGCCGCCGCGGACGAGGCCCTGCGCGTGCCGATCTACGGCGACGCGGAGAGCCTCAACCTGGCCACCGCCGCCGCCGTCTGCCTCTATGCGAGCGCGCGCGCCCACCGATCGCCCGAATGACTCGTTCAGTGCGAAAGGGCGGTCGGGGGAGCGGTGAGTGCAACCCGATCGCGCCGGTCGCCTAGGATCGGTCTGTTGCCCGTCAGGGGGGTAGCAGCACGTCAACTCGGCCGACGCGGACCACTCAGGAGCGTTCCTCACCCATGTCCGGAGCCAACGACCCCTACGACCCCAAGGAAGTCGCCGCGCTGTCACCGGCGACCCTGGCCGCCGCCGTCGAGCAGGCCGCCGAGGACTTCGCCGCCGCGGCCGACCTCGACGCGCTGGCCGCGGTCAAGCCCGCGCACCTCGGTGACCGGTCGCCGCTGATGACCGCGCGCCGCGAGATCGGGGCGCTGCCGCCCAAGGCGAGGTCGGAGGCGGGCAAGCGGGTCAACGAGACCAGGGTCGCCGTCCAGTCCGCCTATGACGAGCGGCTGGCCGTGCTGCGGGCCGAGCGGGACGAGCGCGTGCTCCGCGAGGAGGCCGTGGACGTGACCCTGCCGTGGGACCGGGTCCAGCCCGGCGCGCGGCACCCGGTCAGCACGCTGTCGGAGTACGTCTCCGACGTGTTCGTCGCGATGGGCTACGAGGTCGCCGAGGGCCCCGAGGTCGAGGCCGAGTGGCTGAACTTCGACGCGCTGAACTTCGTCAAGGACCACCCGGCGCGGACCATGCAGGACACCTTCCACGTCGCGCCCGCCGACTCGGGGCTGGTGCTGCGCACGCACACCTCGCCGGTGCAGATCCGCGCGCTGCTCACCCGCGAGCTGCCGGTCTACGTGGTGGCGCCGGGGCGGACCTACCGCTCCGACGAGCCCGACGCGACCCACCTGCCCGCCTTCAACCAGATCGAGGGCCTCGCGGTGGACAAGGGCATCACCATGGCCCACCTCAAGGGCACCCTCGACGCCTTCGCCCGCGCGATGTTCGGCGAGAACTCGCGCACCCGGCTGCGCCCCGCCTTCTTCCCGTTCGTCGAGCCCGGCGCCGAGGTCGACGTCTGGTTCCCGGAGAAGAAGGGCGGCGCGGGCTGGGTGGAGTGGGGCGGCTGCGGCATGGTGCACCCCAACGTGCTGCGGGCCAGCGGGGTCGACCCCGAGGTCTACTCCGGTTTCGCCTTCGGCATGGGCGTGGACCGGACCCTGCAGTTCCGCAACGGAATCTCCGACATGCGCTACATGGTCGAGGGTGACGTCCGGTTCACCCTGCCCTTCGGAACGGAGGCGTAAGCCCGTGCGTATCCCAGTGTCCTGGCTGGCCGATCACGTCGCCCTGCCCGAGGGGACCACGCCCGAGCAGATCGCCGAAGCCTTCGTCCGGGTCGGCCTGGAGGTCGAGGAGGTGCGCCCCCTCGCCGAGGTCACCGGTCCGCTGGTGACCGGCCGGGTGATGGAGATCGAGGAGCTGACCGACTTCAAGAAGCCGATCCGCTACTGCACGGTCGACGTCGGCAACCTGGAGGAGGACGGCGAGACCGTGAAACCGCAGATGATCATCTGCGGTGCGCGGAACTTCCGCGAGGGCGACACCATCGTGGCGGCGCTGCCCGGGTGCGTGCTGCCCGGCGGGTTCGCCATCTCCGAGCGCAAGACCTACGGCCGGATGAGCCAGGGCATGATCTGCTCGGTCGCCGAGCTGGGCCTGGGCGATGACCACTCCGGCATCCTGGTGCTGCCCTCGGGCACGGCCCAGCCCGGTGACGACGCCAGGGAGCTGCTCGGCCTCGACGACACCGTCATCGAGCTGGCCGTCACCCCCGACCGCGGCTACTGCCTGTCCGCCCGCGGTCTCGCCCGCGAGCTGGCGTGCGCCTTCGACGCCGACTACCGCGACCCCGCGATGATCGACGTCGGTGAGGCCGACGACGCGGTGTACCCGGTGCACGTGGAGGACCTGGAGGGCTGCCGCCGGTTCGTGCTGCGCCGGGTGACCGGACTGGACCCGACCTCGCCGACACCGTGGTGGATGCGGCGCAGGCTGATGCTGGCGGGTATCCGGCCGATCTCGCTCGCGGTGGACGTCACCAACTACGTGATGCTGGAGACCGGCCACCCGCTGCACGCCTTCGACACCACCACGCTGCGCGGTGCCCTGGTGGTGCGCAGGGCGAACGCGGGCGAGAAGCTGTCCACTCTGGACGGTGCTTCGCGCGAGCTGGACCCGGACGACCTGATCATCTGCGACGACTCCGGCCCGATCTCGCTCGCGGGCGTGATGGGCGGGGCCTCCACCGAGATCACCGACTCCACCACGGACGTGCTGCTGGAGGCGGCCAACTGGGAGCCCGCCACGATCGCCAGGGTCGCCCGGCGGCACAAGCTGCCCAGCGAGGCGAGCAGGCGGTTCGAGCGGCTGGTCGACCCGGCGCTGCCGCCCGCCGCGCTGGAGCTGGCCGCGCAGCTGCTGGTCCGCTACGGCGACGCGCAGATCGAGCGCGGCCGCACCGACGTGGGCCGTCCGCTGCTGCCGCTGCCGATCACGATCCCGCTGGCGCTGCCGGACCGGGTGGCCGGGGTGAACTACGGCAGGGGCGTGACCGCGCGGCGGCTGAGCCAGATCGGCTGCCGGATCGAGGTGGGCAGCTCCGAGGACGGCACCGCCGTCGTGGTCGCCGACCCGCCGACCTGGCGCGGTGACCTGAACCTGCCCGCCGACCTGGTGGAGGAGGTGCTGCGGCTGGAGGGCTACCACACCATCCCCTCCGTGTTGCCGCCCGCGCCCGCGGGCCGGGGACTGACCGCCGCGCAGCGCCGCCGCCGCACGGTCTCCCGCGCGCTCGCCGCGACCGGGCACGTCGAGGTGCTGCCGATGCCCTTCGTCAGCCCGCAGACCTGGGACGCCTTCGGCCTGGCCGAGGACGACCCGCGGCGCCGCACCGTCTCGCTGCTCAACCCGCTGGAGGCCGAGCGCCCCGAGCTGGCGGGCACACTGCTGCCGGGGCTGTTCGACGCCGTGCAGCGCAACGTCTCCCGCGGCATGCGCGATCTGGCGCTCTACCAGGTCGGCCAGGTCGTGCAGCCGGACGAGCACCAGGTGCCCGCGCCGGACCTGCCGGTGGACCGCAGGCCGACCGACGCCGAGCTGGCCACGCTGCTGGCCGCGCTGCCCAAGCAGCCGCTGCACGTGGCGGCGGTGTTCACCGGGCAGCGCGAGCGCGCGGGCTGGTGGGGCAAGGGCCGCGCGGCGAACTGGTCGGACGCGGTGGAGGCGGCACGCACCGTCGCCCGCGCGGCCGGGGTCGAGCTGACCGTGGCCGCCGGTGAGCTGGCCCCGTGGCACCCGGGCCGCTGCGCGGAACTGCGCGTCGGCGACACGGTCGTGGGACACGCTGGAGAACTTCACCCGAAGGTGGTGGAGGCGCTCGGGCTGCCAGCGCGCGCGTGCGCGATGGAGCTGGACCTCGACGCGCTGCCGCTGATCGACGAGCGGCCTTCGCCCGTCGTATCGCCGTACCCGCCGGTGCTGCTGGACGTCGCGCTCGTCGCCGACGCGGCCGTCCCGGTCGCCGACGTGGCCGCCGCGATCGTGGCGGGCGGCGGCGATTTGCTGGAGGACGCAAGGCTTTTCGACGTCTACACGGGGGAGCAGGTCGGCGAGGGCAAGCGATCTTTGGCTTTCTCGCTGCGTTTCCGCGCGCCGGACCGCACGCTCACCGCGGAGGAGGCGGGGCGGGCGCGCGACGCCGCGCTCGCGCTCGTCGCCGAGCGAACCGGGGCCGCACTGCGCGTATAGCGCATTTTTCGCTGCTGGCAAGCTGTTTCACGGTACGAAACCCCACAGGGCCCGCCCCGTGGGGTTTCGTGCTTTCGGGGGCTTGCGTTGGGCTATAGTCCTGCCGGCAGCAGCCCGTGAGGGAGTGCTCGCGCGGGTCTGTCCGCCGTGTCGACAACGGCGTTGAGCCCCTCTGTCCACTGTGGAGCAAAGAAGACCTGTGGGGGTCTGGTGAATTCCTCCTCGATCCAACGAAGGCACCGGCGCGGTCGGCGCGCTGTGGTGGGTGTGCTCGCGCTGGCGCTGCTGGTGACTGGGTGCAGCGGTGGGCCCGCCGCGACTCCACCGTCGGACAAGTCCCCCGCGCAGGGCGGTGCCCCGGCGGCCTCGGCGCCGAAGGTGGACTTCGGTTCGGTCCAGGTGGACCCCGAGACCCTCAAGGGCCTGGCCGAGTCGGCCATCTACCGCACGTGGGACCCGTGCGCGCTGCACGATCCGACCTCGGCGGCGAAGATCTTCGGCGATCCGGCGACGTCGCTCGAGCCCTCGGACTTCACCGCCTGCCTGATGCTGGTGGACCTGGACCGCACGGGGAGCAGGCGCTGGCGCGTCTACACCCGCATCGCCTCCACCTTCAACGAGGGCGCGGGCGGCGAGGTGCTCGAGGCGGCCGGACGGAAGTTCGTCCAGGCCAAGAAGAGCGCTTCCAGCACGCCGGGTTGCGAGTACACCATGCAGACCAGCCAGACGAAGGCGCTCTCGCTCGAGGTCAACTGGAGCGGCGCATCGAGCGAAGCCCCGCCGAAGGACCCCTGCGCGCTGGCCAAGGAGTACACGACCGCGGTCGCCCCGTTCTTCGCCAACCCGCCGCTGCGTTCGGAGAAGGCGACCGATCCGGAGCTGCCGTTGGCCAGCAAGGACCCGTGCGCCTCGGCCAAGGAGATCGCCGAGAAGTTCAAGTCCCTCGCCGCGGGCGGTGAGCAGCCGAGGCTGTCACCGGGGCTGCTCAGCCCCAACACCTGCAGGCTGTCGTTCAGCTCTCGGGTCGTCCCCGGCCAGAAGGTCAGGCCGGAGATCTCGATCGACCACCGGTGGGGCATCGACCCCGCCGAAGGGATCTCCGGTGGCGGGACGGTGCGCAAGACCCAGATCGAGGGCAAGCCCGCGCTGGTCAACGACCAGACGGCCCGCTACGTCGGCGCCTGCATCGCGCAGGTGCAGTACGACCCGATGAAGGTCCCCAAGGTCGACATGGTGCAGCTGATCCAGGTCAGCGCCCCCGACTGCCAGACGGCCGAGGAAGCCCTGAAGATCGCGACGAAGGCGGCGCTGTCATGAGGAAGACGACGAGGCTGACCGTGGCGGCGCTGGCCGCCACGACCGTGCTCGCGGGCTGCGGCTCGCAGGTCAAGGGCGTGGCCGAGCCGACGGGCGGCGCGGGTGGCTCGGGTGGCGCCGCCGGTGCGGAGGGCGACATCCTGGTCTGGAAGCCGGGTGGCCCGCGTCCGGAGCGTCCGGTCATCCGACTGGGTGACCAGACCCCGCCGTCGGATTGGAAGTCCGTCGGCGCGCCCTTCGACAACTGCACGACCCTGAAGTGGGAGGACTTCCCGCAGCAGGCGCGGCCCACCAAGGACAAGCCGCCGGTGCTGCAGGTGGTGCGCAAGGGCGACCCGTACAAGACCGCCTGCCGCTTCAGCAACAACGAGTCGATCAGCTTCGACGCGCCGACCCCGCCGGACCCCAACAACCCGGCCCCGCCGCCCCCGCCGAGGACGACGGAACAGAAGCCGCCCGGCTGGAGTCCCATCTTCGAACTGACCGTCGTGTGGGGTACCGAGTTCTCCGTCGAGGGGCTCGGTGGCACTACGGTCACGCTCGGCGGAAAGCCCGCCGCGTTCAAGGAGACCGAGTCCGGCGGGACCGCGGTGAAGGACCCGTTCTGCACCGTGATCGTCAAGCTGAGCAACGGCTCCGCCGGCCTGCAGCTCCGCAACGGCCGGTTCAAGACGACGATGAACACCTGCGAGACGGCGAAGAAACTAGCGGAGACGTTGGCCTCGCGGGTGCAGTAAGCGAGGTATGCCCATGAGGACGCACCGGGCGGCCACGGTCGGGCTGGTATGCCTGACCGCGGTGCTGTCGACGGGGGCTGGGCCGCTGCGCGCCCAGCCCCCGTCACCGGGTGAGGGGGTGATCGTCGACGAGTACACGAAGACGAGGCTCGGCGAGAACGCCCTCACGCGCACGATCGACACGTGCGCGCTGCTGGACCCCGGGTCGGTGAAGGAGATCTTCGGCGCCCCACCCAGGGTCATCAGCCTGAACGGCTTCGACAGGTGCTCGATGACGGTGGAGCCGACCGGGGACTCGCTGAGGTCCTGGTCGATCTCGGTCAACACCGGCTTCACCACGGTGACCAAGACCGACAACGCGGAGACGCTTGACCTGCACGGACGGACCTTCGCCAGGCGCAAGGACCGGGAGCTGCCCGGCCTCGTCGACTTCAGGTGCACGTGGGCCCTGCTCTCCGACGGGCAGGGCACGCCGACGGTGGAGCTCGGGGTGGACTGGCACGGGATGAAGAACGAGCCGCCGCCCAAGCCGCAGTGCGATCTGGCCAAGGCCTACCTGCCGAAGGTGGCGCCCTACCTGATCACCCCGTCGCGGCGCGGCGAGGGCGCGAGCAAGCCCGAGCTGACGCTGCCGACCAAGGACCCGTGCGTGGCCATGCCGGAACTGGCCAAGCGCTTCGGCAAGCCGGGGCAGCAGCCGAAGATGACGTCGGTCTCGCCGTTCTCGTGCACGCTGGCGCTCTCCGCCTACGACCCGCGCTCGCGCGAGCGGCCCGAGGAGATCGAGGTCAGCTTCCGGTGGGCGGACAACCCCGCGCACAAGGCGGCGAACCCGGTCACCATCGGTGGCAAACCGGGGAACATGGCCGAGCGCGGCATCGACAAGAAGTGCCAGGTCGACCTCCAGTACGACCCGACGATGGTGCCCGAGCGCTACGCCACCGAACCCGACGGCCGCGACGTTCAGACCATCACCGTTGTCGCCAAAACGTGTGACGTGGCGCAGCCCGCCGCCGAACTCGCGGTGAAGGGGGCCCGGTGAGGACACGATCAGCCGTCGCGGCGGCGCTGTGCCTGGCGCTGTTGTCCGGGTGCACGAGCACGGTGGTCGGTTCCCCCAGCGCCCAGGGCACGGGGGGCGCTGGAGGCGGGGGCACTCCCGGCGGACCTCCGGGTCCGCCGAAGCCACCGCGCCCGGTGATCCAGCTCGGCGACCAGTACCCGATCAAGGACTGGAAGGAGGCGGGGGCGCCGTTCGACCCCTGCGCCACGCTGAAGTGGGAGGACTTCCCCGCCGCGATGCGGGGCACCGGCGCGCCCAAGGCCCAGCAGGTGGAGCCCACGTCCGCGTACACGCTCCAGTGCACCTTCGACAACAGCGGGATGATCTCGTTCAACCCTGACGGCGAGAACGCGCCGCAGGGCAAGACGCTCTTCATGGTCGACGTGCTCTGGGGGCCGGAGCTGGGGCCCCAGTCAGTGAAGAACGGCACCCCGGTGACCATCGCCGGCAAGGCCGGCTCTCAGCGCGAGTCCACCTTCGGCGCTGCCAAGGAGCCGTACTGCACCGTGGTGATGCCGGTGTCCAAGGGCGGAGCGGGCATCGAAGTGCGCAACGGGCGCTTCTCCGACAAGGGCGGCGCTTGCGACGTCGCCAGGGGACTGATGGAGAAGCTGCTGTCCCGCGTGCAGTGATTCTGTTGTGATCACCAGGGTAGGGCGGGGGAAACCCCCGCCCTACCCGTTTCAACTCAGGTCAAAACGGGCGGCGAGCCGGGGGAACTGTTCGACGAGGCCGTCCCAGTCGTCCTCGTCGAACGGCTCTCCGGAGGTGTCCGCGGGGCGGGTCTGCGTCGGCGGCAGCGCCTGCCCGGTCAGCTGCTCGTAGGCGTGCCCGGCCGCGTGCAGCAGCCATTCACCGTCGCCGAAGTCCTCGTCGTCGTAGCCCAGCCCGGCCAGCGCGTCCGGATCGGCCAACGCGACTTCGAACGCCTTGCGCCCCAACGAGATCAGCCACGAGCGGAAGTAGTCGAACCCGTCGTCGCTGCACCCGCCCAGCGCCACGTAGGCCGCCGCCCACAGGTCCCACCGGTTGGCCCGCGCCAACTGTTCGTCGAACAGCCGCGCGAACTCCACCACCTCCTCCGGCGTTCGCGCGGTCAGCAGCTCCGTCAGCCGCTTCGCCTGCTCCTCCACGCCCGCGGCACCCGCCGCCGCCTCCTCGACCAGCTGCCACATGGTGTTCTCGTCCATGCCCGCGGACGCTACGCAAGGGGTCTGACACCCGCCTCCGCCTCAGCGGGGGAGGGGGTAGTGCGGGGGACGGATGATGTAGGCGATGCCGCCGGGGCCGCCGCCGACCGAGCCGTTGGCCAGGTGGCGCTTGGTGCGCTGCCAGATCGTCTCGAACTGGGCGCGCTTGTAGACGTGCCGCACGGCGGGGTTGTTCGGCGATGCCGGGTCGTTGGCGATCACGTCACCGTCCTTGGTGAAGCCGACCACCACCATGATGTGGCCCGAGGTGCCGTAGCCCGCCCCGTCCAGCTCGCTGGCCAGGAACGACTGCGAGGTGATCACCGGGATGCCCTGCAGGATGTAGCGCTCCAGCTCGCGCAGCGAGGACAGCCGGGTGATGTGCCCGTCCAGCCCGTAGCTGGAGGCGTAGGCGGTGTTGAACGGCCAGTTGCCCGCACCCTTGTAGTCGTAGTCCCAGTTGTACCGCGCCGCGTGCGCCACCGAGGGGTCGACGTAGCCGGGCTCGATCCAGGCCATGTCCTGTTCGGACGGACGACGGCCCCAGTACTCCAGCACCATGGTGGAGGAGGTCGGGCTGCACCAGACCTCACCGCCGCCGCCGTACTCCGGGTACTTGCCGCGGTGGATGCTCTGCGAGTACCGGGGGACCGGCAGTTCGACGCCCCACGCGCCGCCCGCCGGGCTGATCGGCACGGTGAAGCGGTCCGGGATGGCGGAGGTCATCGCGCCGACCATGCGCACGTGCGGGCTGGCCTTGCTGCCGGGCAGCCGGTACAGGGTCACCCGCAGCTGGTAGCCGCTGAGCAGGTGGCCGGACTTGGCCTGGAAGGTGTCCACGTCGACGTTGCCGGTGGCATCGCCCTGGCCGGGCACGCTGGTGCGGCGGATGTCGGCGTCCCCGGAGGCCCACCGGCCCATCACGTACCACTTCGTCTCCGCGCCCGCCGCGGTCTGCCCGCGCATCTCCACCTGCAGCCACGTCCCGGCCGGGGTGCTGGCGTTCCAGGACGCGACCAGCTCCGTCGCGGCGAACTTCTGCCGGTACGTCGGCGAGGTCCACCGCGCGTACTCGTAGGTCTTGGTCGTCCGCGTGTGCGGGTCGGTGTAGTCCACTGTCCCTTGTGGACGGTGTATCACCACGCCGCCGCTCGGCACCACGGCGACGCCTTCGAGCTGCCCGGCGCGCCACGCCCACGGTGAGCGCCACTCGTGGAAGTCGACGGAGGAGTTGCCCGGCCGCGCCTCGGGTTCGGGCGATCCGCTCGCGGGCGTCACCGTCATCGAGGTCAGCAGCGCCGTTCCGGTCAGCCCGGCCAGGGCCAGCCGCAGCCAGCGGATGGAGTGGTTCGGCATCGCAACGCTCCCGCAGTCGCTCGTGGTTGGTGTCGGTCAGGCGGTGATGGGCCGGGTTCTTCCGGCTGGTCCTTCATGGTGACCGCGGTCGACGGCCGTCACCAGGTACGTATAGGTGACACCTGGGCGCGCCGTTCGGTCGACGAACACCGCGCCACCGTTGGCATCCGCGCGCACGGTGTCGAGCATCGTCGCGCAGCCCCGCCGTTCCGCCCGGTACACGGCGTAGTAGGCCGACGGCAGCCCGGTGGACTTGACGAGCAGCTGGGGCACGCCGTCGACGCGCGCCACGGCGGGGGAGGGCGCCCACGGCCGTCCCCAGTCCGGCACCGCGGTGCGCGGGGGCACGAGCGAAGGTGCGCGGTAGATGTCGTTGCTGAGCCGGTCCCGGAAGCCCAGCGGGTTGGCCAGCACGCTGTGGATCTGGAAGTAGATGTGCCCGGCGACCTCGGGAGCGGCCGAGGAAAGCTTGAGCTGGCGCGGCATCTCCTCCGGATCCGTCCACTGTGGACTTATGGGGCTGCCGATCCGGTACGCCGCCTGGCCGAGGTACAGCGCGACACCGGTGCCGCGGACCTCGCGGCTCCACCAGTCCACCAGCTTCGCGTAGTCGGCGGCCGGGAACCCGATGTGCCAGTACACCTGCGGTGCCACGTAGTCGATCCAGCGCCGGTGGACCCACTTCCTGGTGTCGGCGTAGAGGTCGTCGTAGGTCTCGATCCCGGCGGCGGTGTCCGAGCCGGAGGCGTCGGTCTTCCCGTTGCGCCACACCGCGAACGGGCTGACGCCGAAGGTCACCCACGGCTTGGCAGCCTTGATCTTCCCGGCGAGCCCGGAGACCAGGCGGTCCACGTTGTCCCGCCGCCAGTCGGCCAGGTCCGGGAAGGCCGCCCCGTGCTCCCGGTAGGCCCGGTCGTCGTCGAGCAGGTGCCCGGCAACGGGATACGGGTAGAAGTAGTCGTCGAAGTGCACGCCGTCGATGTCGTAGCGGCGCACCACGTCGAGGATCACCTGCTCGACGAACGCCCGCACCTCCGGCACACCCGGGTTGTAGTAGAGCCCGTCCCCGTAGTGCAGGACCCAGTCCGGGTGCTGCCGCGCGGGGTGGTTCGGCGCCAGCTCGGTGATGTCGCCCTGCTTGCTGACCCGGTAGGGGTTGAACCACGCGTGGAACTCCAGGTTGCGGGCGTGCGCCTCGTGGACGGCGAAGGCCAGCGGGTCCCAGCCCGGGTCCTTGCCCTGCTCCCCGGTCAGCCAGTGCGACCACGGCTCGAACTCCGACGGGTAGAGCGCGTCCGCGGTCGGCCGGACCTGGACGAAGACGGCGTTGGCCCGGATGCGCCGCGCGCCGTCGAGCAGGTCGCGGTACTCGGTGCGCACGCGCTCGGCGGGCAGCCCGGGCGCGCTCGGCCAGTTGATGTTGCCGACGCTGGCCAGCCACAGCCCGCGCAGCGCCTTCTTCGGCGCCGGGCAGGGTGCCACCGCTTCGGCTTCCGCCGCGGAGGCGGGGATGACCAGCACCCCGCCGATCGCGAGTGCGCCCAGCAGTGCCGTCAGCGTGCGGCGCCAGCCCATGCCCAACCTCCGACCGCGTCGTCCCCCGGGATTGTCAGCGATTTTCGTGATCAAAGGCCTGCTTGTAAATGCCTGTCCAACGGTTGGGTCCGACCGGCCCAATCGTGCCGATGCGCCCTTGTTCCCGGCTTGTCGCCCGGTCAACCCACCCGGTCGGGTCGTCAGCCCAGGGTCGCCAGCGCGGTCGTCAGCTCGGCGGCCTGCTCCTCCGCGCCCAGCTCCCGCCACAGCTGCCGGGCCAGTGCGAGGTGCGTGCGCGCCGGGTCGATCCGGCCCGCGGCCTGGTGCAGCTCGCCGAGCGACTGCGCGGTGCTCGCCTCGCCCCGCCGGTCGCCGATGCGCCGGTGCCCCTCCAACGCGGTCCGCAGCAGCGCCGCCGCCCTCGGTTCGTCGCCCAGCCGCGCGTGCATCCCGCCGAGCTGCTGCCGCGCGTAGACCTCGCCCTGGGTGTCGCCGATCGCCTCGAAGATGCCCAGCGCCCGCTCGGTCTCGGCCACCGCCGCGGAGGTACGACCGAGGGTGAAGTGCAGCATGCCCAGCTCGTGCAGCACGTGCGCCTCCCGGTGCCGGTCGGCCAGCGCCCTGGACAGCCGCAGGGCCGAGGAGAACTCGCCCAGCGCCGCCGCGTGCCTGCCCGCCGCCAGGTGGATCACGCCAAGCACGTTGCGCGCGTACGCCTCGCCGTGCCGGTCCCCGGCGTTGACGAACATCCGCAGCGCGGCGGTGCAGTTGCGCAGCGCCTCCTCCGTGCGCCCGAGCACGCGGTCCACCGCGGCCAGCCCGGACACCGCGATCGCAGCGCCGTGCTCGTCGCCGACCGAGTCGAACAGCCCGCGCGAGCGCTGGAACTGCTCGATCGCCTCGGGGTAGCGGTCCTGGTAGAGCGCGAGCTGGCCGAGGCCGCGCCGCAGCACCGCCTCACCCCAGCGGTCCCGGTCCTCCCGCGTGCCGACCAGCGCGGCTTCGTGCGTGCGCCGCCACTCGTCGAAGTGGCTGCGCAGGTCGAACCACGGCACCAGGCACGCGGCCAGCTCCTGCGCGGCCCCGCGCGGCCCGTGCTCGACCGCGGCGACCAGCGCCTGCGTCTCCGCGGTCAGCCAGCCGACCGGGTCCGCGGTCACCAACCGCAGCACCGCCGCCTCCGGGCTCCACCTCGGCGCCGCGCCGGTCGCCGGGGCGAAGATGCTGGTCGGCAGGTGCGCGCAGGCCCGCTCCGCGAGCGTCAGCCAGCCGCCCGCGACGCGCTCCAGCGCCGCCTCCCGCTCCGCGGCCGGATCGGCGCGCACCATCTCGCGCGCGTAGACCCGCAGCAGGTCGGCCATCGCGTAGCGGGGCTGACCCGAGCAGTCCACTCCGGCCAGCCGCAACAGGTTCGCGTCCACCAGCGCGTCGAGCGCGTCGTCGTAGTCCTCGGTGCCCAGCAGCGCGCCGACCACCCAGCCCGGCTGCGACGGCCCGTCCAGCAGGCCGAGCAACCGCATCGCCCGCGCCGCCCGAGGGGGAAGGCCGCGGTAGCTGAGGTCGACGCTGGCACGCACGCCGAGTTCGCCCAGCCGCAGCTCGTTCAGCCGCCGCGACTCGTCGTCCAGCCGGTCGGCCAGCACCCGCAGCGGCCAGCCCTGCCGCCCGGCCAGCTTCGCCCCGGCGATCCGGATCGCCAGCGGCAGCAGCCCGCAGGCCTCCAGCAGCCGGTCGCACGCGTCGTCGTCGCCGGAGACCCGCTCCCGCCCGGCGATCGAGCCGAGCAGCGTCATCGCCTCCGCCGGGGTGAACACGCCCAGCTCGACCAGGTGCGCCCCGGGCAGCTCGGTGATCCGCGAGCGGCTGGTCACCAGCACGGCGCTGCCCGCGGTCGCCGGCAGCAGCGGCCGCACCTGGGCCGCGTTCACCGCGTCGTCGAGCACCACCAGCATCCGGCGGTCGGCCAGCAGCGAGCGGAACCGCGCGGCCCTCTCGTGCGCGCCCTCCGGCACCGCGGCACCCGGCACGCCCAGCGCCCGCAGCAGCTCGGCGAGCACGGTCGCCGGATCGCGCGGGCTGCGCGTGGTCCCGCCGAGGTCGACGTAGAGCTGGCCGTCGGGGAACCGCGAGCGCAGCCGGTGCGCCGCGTGCGTCGCCAGGGTCGTCTTGCCCATCCCGGGCGCGCCCACCACGATCGCGATCGGCATCCGGTCCGGCTCGGCCAGCGTCCCCAGCAGCTCCCCGAGCTGCTGCGTGCGCCCGGTGAAGTCCGGGGTGTCCGGGGGCAGCTGGCAGACGTGCTGCGGTTCGATCTCGATCGCGCCCGGCTCCTCGGCCCGTTCGCCGCTGAGCACCAGCCGGTGCACGTGCCGCAGCTCCGGCCCCGGTTCCACGCCCAGCTCGTCGGCCAGCCGCCGCCGCACCACGGTGTAGGCGTGCAGCGCCTCGGCCCGCCGCCCGCTGCCGTGCAGCGCCAGCATCAGCTGCCGCCACAGCTCCTCGCGGAACGGGTGCTCCTCCAGCAGGCCCTGCAGCTCGGCGATCGCGTTGGTGTACTCGCCGGTGGCGACCTGCAGCGCCAGCCGCTCCTCGGTCGCGGCCAGCCTGCGCTCGGCCAGCCTGCCCAGTGCCGACTGCCAGCCCGGGCTGGCCGGAAGGCCCTCCAGCGGCCGTCCCCGCCACAGCGAGCCCGCCTGCCGCAGCAGCTCCAGCGCGCGCTCCGGCCGTCCGGTCGACCGGTCCCGCTGCGCCTGCTCCACCAGCTGGTCGAAGCGCAGCAGGTCCAGCTCCTCCGGTTCGACGTGCAGGCTGTAGCCGGAGGTCAGCGCCCTGATCCGGTCCTCGTTGCGGTCACCGTGGCCGTCGGCGCCGCCGCGCAGCCCCGCGCGCAGCGTGCTCACGTAGGTGCGCAGGTTCGCCACGGCCGAGCGGGGCGGGGAGTGCGGCCACAGCACCTCGACCAGCAGGTCCGTCGAGACCAGCCGGTTGGGGTTGAGCAGCAGGCTGCCCAGCAGCATCCGCGGTTTGGCCCCGCCGAGCGAGAGCGCGCGGCCGCCCGCGGAGACCTCCAGGGGTCCGAGTACCCGGAAGCTCATCTCGGTCGTGCTCATGGCCCCACCGCCCCCGCGTTCTCGGGTCGCTGCTGTTCGTAACGCGATTTGTACGTCGTCACGGGCCCTTCTGGTTGCCGGCTCGCAAACCTTTTCAGGCTGGTGGCCGTTCGGTCCAGCACAGCATGCACCAACCGGCGCAGTGGTCCCGGTCACACCAGCGTGACACAAGTGCGGAGCAGTTCACTGCGCGCCACCCCTGCCCTTTCACCCTGCCGAAAGGACGTGCGGTCATGCGAGCACTCGTGGCGACGATGGTCCTCTGCGCCGGTCTCTTGGTGAGTCCAACTCTGACGGACGCGGCAGCCGCATCGACGGCCGACCCTGCAAGCAGGGCGGCGAACTTCCAACTTCCCTTTCCCTGCGGCCAAAGCTGGACGGGCAACTCCAGCAACAGCAGCGCGCACCGCTCCTACGAACTCGACCTCAACCGCGGTGGCACCCCGGACGCGGACCTCGGCGACACGGTCGTCGCGGCCGCCGCGGGCACCGTGGTGATCTCCTCCCACCAGGGCTCGCTCAACGGCTACGGCAACCTCGTGAAGATCGACCACGGCGGTGGCTGGGCGACCTACTACGCGCACCTCGACGTCCGCAACGTCGCCGTCGGCCAGGCCGTCGCGCAGGGCCAGCGCATCGGCACCGTCGGCAAGACCAGCAGGCCCGGCAACAACATCAGCGCGCACCTGCACTACGAGGTGCGCCAGGGCGAGGGCTACCCGGGCAACATCCGCAAGGCCGTGTTCAACGGCGTCACCTTCGGCTACCCGACCCAGACCCTGACCTCGAAGAACTGCTAGCGGGTAAGGGGCCCGTCCGGGCTAACGACGGGTAAGTAAGGGGGCGGTCGCGGGGAACTTACGTGATCATCCGATGTGACCGCCCCCGCCTTACCGCGAACCTCTTCCTCACAACGAGAGAAGAGGACCAAGAAGATGAACCACTACATCGGCACGGACGCGATCAACGCCGAGATCGACTACCGCAGGGAGCGGCTGGCCGAAGCCCGCCGGGCGGCCTACCGCACGACCTTCGAAAGCTGGTGGCAGCACCTCGCCGACGCGCGAACACGCGGCCGGACCGAGCGACGGGAGTCACCGGCAATTCGGCCGCGCAGTGTCTGACCCCTGTGCGAGCATCCTGGATGTGTCGCGCCTAGGGTCCGGAATACCGCTGGTGGGGCGCAGTTCGCAACTGCGGCGACTGCGCTCCGCTCTGCAGCAAGCACAACGCGGGACGGCCGCCGCCGTCCTGCTCGCGGGCGACGCTGGGGTCGGCAAGTCCAGGATGGTCGCCGAACTCACCGAGCACGCGGTCGCCGACGGCGCCAGGGTGCTCGTCGGCCGGTGCCTGGACGCGGGTGAGACCGGCCTGCCCTACCTGCCCTACGTCGAACTGCTCGGCCAGCTCGGCGAGGACGAGGTGCACCTGGTCAAGGCCCGTCCCGCGCTGGGCAGGCTGGCCCCCGACCTGGTCGAGGCCCCGCCGCACGTCTCCGGCGCCGACCGGAGGCTGGAACAGGACCTCGGCCAGCTCCAGCTCTTCGACGCGGTGCACGGGCTGATCACCGAACTGGCCACCGAGCGCTGCGTCGTGGTGGTGCTGGAGGACCTGCACTGGGCCGACAGCTCCACCCGCTACCTCACCTCCTTCCTGCTGTCCCGGCTGCGCTCCCAGCGGGTGCTGGTCGTGGCCACCTACCGCACCGACGACCTGCACCGCAGGCATCCGCTGCGGCCGCTGCTGGCCGAGCTGGTCCGGCTGCCCGCGGTGGAACGGCTGGACCTGGCGCCCTTCGACGCCAAGGAGGCCCGCTCCTTCGTCGCCCAGCTCGCCGAGCGCGACCTGCCGGAGGAGACGATCGCCGAGATCGCGGCGAAGTCCGAGGGCAACGCGTTCTTCGCCGAGGAGCTGGTCGCCGCGTGGGCGGGCAGCGACTCCTGCCGGAACATGCCGACCGGGCTGGCCGACGTGCTGCTGTCCAGGGTGGAGGCGCTGAGCCCGCACGCGCAGCAGGTGGTCAGGACCGCGTCGGTGGCAGGCCGCTGGGTGCGGCACTCCCGGCTGCAGGAGGTCTGCGACCTCGCCGAGGCCGACCTCGAGGCGGCGCTGCGCGAGGCGGTCGCCCACCACGTGCTGGTCTTCAGCGAGGGCGAGGAGCGCTACATCTTCCGGCACGCGCTGCTGCGCGAGGCCGTCTACGGCGACCTGCTGCCCGGCGAGCGCGTGCGGCTGCACAGCGCCTACGCCACGCACGCCGCGGGAACGCTGGACAAGCGCGGGTCCGCGGCCGCCCTGGCCCACCACAGCCTGGAGAGCCACGACCTGCCGCGCGCGCTGTCGGCCTCGGTGCGGGCCGCGTCGGAGGCCAAGGCGTCGGGCGCCTACGCCGAGGCGCTGTACTACTACGAACAGGCGTTGAAGCTGTGGCAGGCCGTGCCCGAGCCGGAGACGGTGGCCGGCACCGACGAGCTGACGCTGACCAGGAAGGTCGCCTACATGGCGTCCCAGGCGGGCGAGGTGGACCGCGCGGTCGCCTACGCGCGGTCCCTGGTCCAGCTCACCGAGGCGCACACCGACCGCACCGTCCTCGCGGACTCGTTGCGGATGTACTCCCAGTACCTGCTGTGGGCCGACGCGAACCTGGCCAACGCCACCAAGGCGATCGAGCGGGCGTGGGAGCTGGTCCGCGATGAGCCGGACAGCGCGGTGAAGGCGTGGGTGCTCTCGGTGCGCTCCCGCATCGCCACCCACCTCGACGTGAGCGACGAGGTGGCGATGGGCTACGCCGAGGAGGCGCTGCGCGTGGCCAAGGCCTCGGGCGCGCACGGCGCGGAGGCCGACGCGCAGATCTCGCTGGCGATCTTCGACGAGTTCGCCGCCCGGCCGGAGCGGGCCCGCGAGCGGCAGCTGATCGCCCGCGACCGGGCGGTGCAGGCCGGAGCGCTCTCGGTCGAGCTGCGCGCCTGGTACAACCTCTGCGTCAACCTCTACGACCAGGGTGAGCTGGCCAAGGCGCTCGTCATGATCGACGAGGGCACCGCGCGGGCCGAGCAGGTCGGCCTCACCTGGAGCGTCTACGGCCTGGAGGTGCGCCTGCTCCAGGTGGTCGTGCGCTACATGCTCGGCGACTGGGACGGCGCGGAGGCTGCGGCGGAGCTGCCGGGTCGCGCGGTCCCCGACCTGGCCGCGGCCGAGGTGGCCGCGGCGGACCTGCACGTGAAGGTGGGCCGGGGCCGCTACGCCGAGGTGCGCTCGATGTTGCGCCAGTTCGGCGACCAGTGGCGCCGCGACCCTTTCACCCTGGTGCTGATCGACCCGTGCGTCACCGAGATGGAGCTGTGGCGCGGCAGGCCCGCGGAGGCGGCCGCCCGGATCGAGAACGCGGTGCGCGTGCAGCGCGAGTACGACGAGTGGGGCATCCGGGGCATCTGGCTCGGCACCCTCGGCGTCGTCTCCTACACCGAACTGGCCAAGCAGGCGCGGCACCGCGGCAACACCGAGGCCGAGCAGGACGCGGTCCGCGCGGGCATGGAGATGCTGGAGTTCGTCCGCGACACCGTCCGCTTCGGCAGGCCGCGCAGCGGTCAGCTGGGCCCGGAGGGGCGGGCGTGGGTGGCCAGGGCCGAGGCGGAGGCGCTGCGCCTGCGCGGCCGCAACGACCCCGAGGCGTGGCGGGAGGCCGTGCGCGCCTTCGGCTACGGCCACGTCTACCAGGAGGCCGTCGCCCGCTGGCGGCTGGCCGAGGCCCTGCTGCAGGCGGGCGACCGCGAGGCCGCGACCGCCGAACTGTGCCTGGCGCACGAGGTGGCCGAGCGCCTCGACGCGGTTCCGCTGCGCGACGCGCTCCGGCAGTTCGCCAAGCGCGGCAGGCTGGCCCTGGGCGAGGCCGTCGCCCAGGAGCGCCCGGTGATCAACCCGCTGACGCCGCGCGAGCGCGCGGTGCTGGACCTGGTGGCCAAGGGCAACACCAACCGCCAGGTCGGCGAGAAGCTCTACATCAGCGAGAAGACCGTGAGCGTGCACCTCACCCGGATCATGGCCAAGCTCAGCGCGGGCAGCCGCACCGAGGCCGTGGCCGCCGCCTACGAACGCCAACTCCTCACCTGACTCCTCCCTGTTCATCAGTCCGCGCTGAAGGGGTTGAGGAGGGGAGACGGGGAGGGGTCACTTGGCGTCGGCGTAGCAGTCGACGATCTTGGCTTCGAGGGGGAAACGGACAGGGGTGTCGCCGAAGAGCAGGCGGGTCGCGGTGACGGCCGCGTCGTGCACGGCGGTCACCACCTTGTCGGCGTTGCCCGCGGCGCAGTGCACGATCACCTCGTCGTGCTGGAAGAACACCAGGTCCGCCTCGCCCATGTCGTGCAGGGTGGCGCGGAGGCTGGCCAGCATCGCCAGCGCCCACTCCGCCGCGGTCGCCTGCACCACGAAGTTGCGGGTGAACCGGCCGCGGGCGCGCGCAGCGGACAGGGCCTTGCGGTCGTCGGACGGGCTCTCCGCCGCCTCGAACGCGGGTTCGGAGCCCTCCAGGGACACCGACACCGAGGCGGGCGGACAGGTCCGGCCGAGGTAGGACCGCACCAGCGCGCCGCTCTCACCGAGCTGCGCCGCGTGCTCCACGTAGCCCATCGCGGCCGGGAACCGCTGGCGCAGCGTGGCCAGCAGCGGGCCGATACCGCCCGAGGTCTGGCCGTAGAGCGCGCCGAGCATGCCCAGCTTCGCCCGCGCGCGGTCCCCGTCGAAGGCGTCGGCGGCCAGCGCCGCGTACAGGTCCCCGTCTCCCGCCGCGGCGGCGAGCCGGTGGTCGGCCGCCATCGCCGCGAGCACCCGGGGTTCGAGCTGACTGGCGTCGGCCACCACCAGTTTCCACCCCTCGTCGGCGATCACCGCCCCGCGCACCTTGCGGGGGATCTGCAGCGCTCCGCCGCCGCGGGTGGCCCAGCGGCCGGACACCACGCCGCCGGGCACGTACTCCGGCCGGAAGCGTCCACCGTGGACCCACGAGGCCAGCCAGGACCAGCCGTGCGCGACGTGGATGCGGTAGAGCTCCTTGTACTCCAACAACAACGGCACCGCCGGGTGGTCCACGCCGCGCAGCACCCACGAGCGGGTCGAGCTGAGCTTGAAACCCGCCCTGGCGAACGCCCGCAGCACCTCGGCGGGGGAGTCCGGGTGCAGCTTGTGGTCGCCGAAGGCCTGGCTGATCCGCTCCGCCAGCTCGCCGAGCCTGCGCGGCGGGGCACCGGCGGCCGAGCGCGATCCGAGCATCTCCAGCAGCAGCGCGTCGTGCACGTCGGCGCGCCACGGCAGGCCGGTCCGGCCCATCTCCACCGCGATCAGCGCCCCCGCCGACTCCGCGGCCACCAGCAGCCGGAACCGCCCGGGCAGCGCCACCCCGGCGATCCGCCGCTGCTGGTCGGCGTGGACCTCCAGGAGCGCGTCCATCGGGTCGACCCCGCCGGGCAGCGCCGTCTCCCCGGTCTCGAACAGCGTCGGCTGCAGCTCCTTGGTCCTGGCGGGCGGGTCCGGCGGCACCGGCCAGCCGCGCAACCGGGCCAGCGCCGCGCCGAGCCCCCTCGGCTCGCCCCAGCGGCCCGCGTGCCCGCTCAGCAGCGCCTCGGTCAGCTCCACGTCGTGGCAGCGGTCCACCCGCGCGCCCGCGGCCAGCAGCTTCGGGTAGATCTCGGCCGTGCTCGCCCACACCCAGCGCGGCCGGTCGGTGTGTTCCCACTCACGCACGGCGGCCACCAGGTCGGGCACGCGCAGCACCGGGCCGGCCGCCGAGCCGTCCTCGGCGAGCGGGCACACCAGCCCACCGCCGTCCGCAGTTCCCACCAGCGCCACCCGCACACCGGCGATTGTGCCCGTGACCACCGACAGCCTCCTGCCGGTGGCGTGACCTAGTGTGGTGACCGCAGAACTTGGTCGACCTCCCGAGGCAACCTCCGGGGCGCCTGCCGCGACCTATACGTGGGGGAGAGTCGATCCGCGCCGCCCGGACCGGGCGCGTTCGCTGATGCTCGACTCTGCAAGCACGTTCCGGGGCGCGAGGAAGCGAAGCCGGAGAGGCAAGTCGTGGAAGGGGTTGTCGAGAAGTGTCTGCCGCCCGCGTGACGGGACTGGTGAAGTTGCTCGGGTTGTGCGTCGTGGCCGGGGTCCTGGTCGCGGCGATGATGTTCCCCGTCGTCGGGGGAGTCGGCCTGATGTCCAACCGCGCCAGCGAATCCGTTGACCAGATCTCCGCCGACCTGGTCAGCGTCGACCCTCCGCAGGTGACCTCCGTGCTCGACAAGAACGGCAAGGTGATCGCCTCGCTGTTCGAGCAGGACCGCACCATCGTGCGCAGCGAGGACATCTCGCCGAACATGAAGGCCGCCATCGTCGCGGTCGAGGACCGCCGGTTCTACGACCACAACGGCGTGGACTGGCAGGGCATCTTCCGCGCCGCGGTGGACAACGTGGTGCAGGAGGGCGAGGGCGGCGGTGGTTCCTCGCTGACCCAGCAGTACGTCAAGAACTACCTGGCCTACGTGGTGGCCAAGACCGACGACGAGCGGGAGAAGGCGACCGAGCGCAGCATCGCGCGCAAGCTCCGCGAGGCGCGGATCGCGCTGCAGCTGGAGCGCGAGGTCAAGAACAAGGACGAGATCCTCACCCGCTACCTCAACATCGTGCCCTTCGGCGGCCAGATCTACGGCGTGGCCAGCGCGGCCCGCACCTACTTCAACACCTCGCCGAAGGACCTGACCATCCCGCAGGCAGCCTTCCTCGCCGGCCTCGCCAACCAGCCGAGCAGGCTCAACCCGGTGAACAACCCCGAGGGCGCGATCAAGCGGCGCAACTGGGTGATCGACAAGATGGCCGAGAACAAGGCCTTCCCGATCGCCGACCCGGCCCAGCTCAAGCAGCAGATCGACAACCTCAAGGCGGCCGAGCTGGGCACGCAGAACCCGCTGCGCACGCTGTCCAACGGCTGCGTCGGCACCGGCGGCGGCAACGTCAACGGCTTCTTCTGCGCCTACGTGATCGACTACCTGCAGAAGGCGGGCATCCCGCTGGAGCAGATCAAGCGCGGCGGCTACACGATCAAGACCACGCTCGACCCGGTGGCCACCGAGGCGGCGAAGTCGGCGGCCGAGGGCGAGGTCTCCAAGACCACCGACGGCATCGCCAACGTGATCGCGGTCGTGCAGCCGGGCAAGGACAAGCACCGCGTCGTGGCGCTGGCGGCGAACCGGGACTACGGCACGAAGCAGGACCTCGGCCAGACCTCCTACCGGCTGCCCAGCGACGTGGCCCGCTTCGGCGCGGGCTCGATCTTCAAGGTCTTCACCGCCGCCGCGGCCATGGAGGAGGGCAAGGCGGGCATCAACACCAGCATCCCGACGCCCGGCAGCTACACCTCCACGGTCTACAAGAACGGCGGCCGCGGCTACACCGTCAAGAACGCCGGTGAGGGCTACCCCGAGGCGATGTCGCTGCAGCAGGCCCTGGCGACCTCGCCGAACACCGGCTTCATCTGGCTGGAGGAGCGCGCCGGGCTGGGCAACGTGGTCGACATGTCGATCAAGCTCGGGCTGCGGCAGAGCATGCAGGGCGTGAACAACGCGGGCACCAAGCCGAACCCGGACAGCAAGAACCGGCAGTACAAGCTGACCCAGGAACAGCTGATCAAGCAGGACAACTCCGGCTCGTTCACCCTCGGTGTCACCCCGGTCAGCCCGCTGGAGCTGGCCAACGTCGGCGCCACGCTGACCTCCGGCGGCGTCTGGTGCCCGCCGAGCCCGATCGAGCAGATCCTCGACCGCAGCGGCAAGCCCGTCCCGGTGAAGGAAGCCCCGTGCGAGCAGGTGGTCAGCCCCGAGCTGGCCAACAGCATGGTGCAGGCGCTGAGCAAGGACGACCAGGGCACCGGAACCTCCGCGGCCGCGGCGCGCGCCGCGGGCTGGGACCGGCCGATGCTCGGCAAGACCGGGACCACCCAGGACCACAAGTCCGCGGGCTTCCTCGGCGCGACCCCGCAGTACTCGGGCGCGGTGCTGACCTTCAGCGACAGCGACTCGCCGCGGCCGATCTGCGACGGCAACCAGCCCTACCTCTGCCGCAGCGGCAACATCTACGGCGGCAAGGTGCCCGCGCGGACCTGGTTCGAGGCGATGAAGAAGATCCACAAGGACAAGAAGCGGGAAGAGCTGCCCCCGCCCTCGCCACGCCACATGAGCTAGACCGGGCCCGGTCACCGGACAGAAGTGAACCGGCCGCACGGGGGTTCTCCTCCCAGAAGACCCCGGTGCGGCCGGTTCGGTGTCAGCGCCCGTGGTGGCTCGACGGCTTCTTTGTACGCCCTCGTGCCGGGGTCACGGGCGGGGCGATCGGGTCAACGCCTGGGGCGGATGCCGGTCAGGCCGAGCTCATCCACGGCGGGCGCAGCGACAGCAGCCGCATGGTCACCGCGTCCAGCTGGAACTGGGCGTCCCGGCGCAGCGCGTCCTGGGCCGGTCGTACCCGCCGCTTGCCCTCGAAGTACACGCCGTTGACGTCCTGCCGCGTGGTCGCCGCGTGCAGCACGTGGTCGGCGCCGGCGGCCGGAGGCGCACCGGAGAAGCCGAACGTGGCGCGCAGCAGCTTCGTCTCGATCGCACCGGGGTCCACGCTCACCGCGGACATCCCGGTCCCGTCCAGCGCGCCCGCCAGCGAGCACGTGTGCACCGCGAGGGCCAGCTTGGACCGCGCATAGGCGACCTTCGGGTGCTGCGCCACCGCGGGCCACATGTTCGGCCAGGCGAAGCGGACCGAGCGGTGCTGCGCGCACGACAGGTTCACGATCTTGCTGGCCTCTCCGCGGCCGAGCGCCTCGAACAACCGGGCGGTCAGCAGGACCGGGGCCAGGTAGTTGACCTGGAACGCGGGCTCGTGGCCGTCCCGGCTGGTGGTGCCGGGCTGGCCACCGGGAACGGCGGCGTTGTTGATCAGCAGGTCGAGGGTGTCCAGCCGGTCCAGCACGGCCTCGGCCAGCGCGTCCACCTGGGCGAGATCGGTGAAGTCGGCCAGCAGTGGGACTACGGTGGTGCCCGGGTTCGCCGGGGCCAGTTCCCTGGCCAGTTCCTCCAGCGCGGCCGGGCGCTTGCCGTGGATCAGCAGCATGTCGACCAGTCCGGCCAGCCGCCGCGCGGTCGCCTTGCCGATACCGTCCGTGGCTCCGGTGACCAGTGCCGCCGCGATCGGGCTCATCGGCCCCGTCGCTCGGGGCGCGAGCCGATTTCCGGCGGACTATCCCTGCCTGCGATTTGCAAACCGCAACGATGTTTTCTGGTTATCCGGGTGGTCGTTCCCGGAAATGTGGTGCGCAAGACTGTGGAAATGTGTCCCGCGGTTCTGCGGGAAGATGGGCCCGTAGTGGCGGCCATCCGGGCACCTCCCGGCTGGCGGTGAACGTCTACGCAGGTGGTGGGCCTGATTAAGGCGTAGACGTGGCATACCGACAGCATTTTTGCCGAAATCACCGAGCACGACTCCTGGTGGAAATGCGCGCCAGGCGAGAGGACGGCCTCGGGACGGCCGACCATTCCTCGGCCTGGCATCCCCTAATCGTGCTCTGTGAGCCGCTCTCACCAGAACCGCCGCCGGGGTGAGCGCGAATTGCGGCCGTTCGCCTCAATGGGAATTACTTCGGACGGCCGTGCCGGTGGGCGGGTGGCCGACAGTGCGACGCCGGTACCCGTGCACCGGGTACCGGCGTCGTCCTGTGGTGGTCAGCGGGGCTCGGTGGGCCTCGCCGCGGCGTGCACGGTCGGCGGCCACTCCTCCGCGTCGAGCAGCCCGAGCGCGTACGCGTGCGAGACCAGCGCGGTACGGCTGGGCGCCCGCAGGCGGCGGCGCAGGACCGCGAGGTGGTAGTCGATGCTCTGCCTGGACAGGTTCAGCGCGCGGCCGATGGCGGCGTTGGAATCACCGATCGCCACCCGCTCCAGCACCCGGGCCTGGACCTCCGACAGCAGCGGAGTGGACCCGGCCATGGTGGCCCAGCGCATCTGTCGCACCGCCTCGACGGCGAAGACCACCGAGGCGGGCTGGCCGTCCGGGCTGCGCGAGACCGAGGCGGTGAAGCGGACCTCGACCGGGGCCTCGGTCTTGCGGTCCAGCAGCACCCTGGCCCGGTGGCTGGGGATCTTGCCGCCGAGCAGTTCGCCCCACCACGCGCCGCACTGGGGGTTGTTCCGGTTGAACAGCAGCGAGCCCGCGGTCGCCCCGCGCAGGTCGTGCAGCTGGCGGCCGAGCAGCTCGCACAGCGCCGGGTTGGCGTCGCTGACCGTGCCGTCCGGATCGCAGACCAGCACCGGGATGGTCGATCGCTCCGCGACCGCGCGGTGCCGCTCGCGCATCTGGAACAGCTCGCGCTTGGCGCGCATCTGCTCGGTGAGGTCGAGGTAGAAACCGGCGACGAAGGCCCGGCCGTTGCGCGAGCGCACCGCGGCGAGGTATCCCGCCACGTGCCGGGTGCGGCGGCTGTTGAGCCGCAGCGCGAACCGGTGCGGCCGGATGATCGTCGTCTCGCAGGCCCTGGTGAGCATCTCCGCGTCCAGCCACTGCTGCTCGCCCGCCAGGGCGCGCGGGCCGAACTCGTCCATCGGCGCGCCGATCATGTCCGAGGCCGCGCGGTCGTAGAGCGCCGCGTACGCCTGGTTCACCCAGCGGTAGCGGCCGTCCGGGTCGCGCACGCAGACGGCCACCGGACCGTGCGTGATCAGGTGCACCAGCAGGCGGTAGACCGCGGGCTCGTCGAGCACCGGGGTGTTGTTGTCCTTGCGCGTCATCGCATCCGTCGGGCGGCTCACCGGGACCAGCCCCCGTTCCGCCGCGAGCCCCCACTCGCGCGCCGTACCAGCGTCAACGTCTCGTTGCGCGTCGACATCGCTCACCTTCTCCCACGCGAATCCGGTCCCACGCGACCTGGCCGCAAAAGATACCGACCAACCGGTATCCAAACGCCAAGACGTGTCCCGTGTCAATCACCGTGCGTGAGTGAACGACTTCGTTATCGCAACGGGACGTGCCCGGATCGAGAACGTGGCGGGTTCTACAGAGAAGGGCTGGCGACCCTCGGTCGCTCGAGCGCGAGAGGCTCCAGCCGCAGGTCGGCGGGGGCGCCGTCGGGGCGCACGCCGGGCAGGAAGCAGACCCACAGGTGCCTTATGCGCTCGATCATGTCCTTGCGGCCGGTCAGTGACTGGGCGACCAGCTGACTGCCCGTGAACACGCCGACGAGCAGCTCGGCGGTGGCGGTGAGGTCGAGTCCGTCGCGGGTGTCGCCCTGCGCGCGGGCCTGCTCCAGCAGCGTGTTCACCGCGGAGATCCAGCCGGAGAAGGCGCGGCGCGGCTCGGGCTCGTCGAACTCGGACTCGAAGACCAGGCGGACCGCGGCCCGGATGACCGGATCGCCGACGAGCTGGCTGCCGAACTGGAAGGACAGGTCCACCAGCGCCTGGAGCGCGCGGCCGTCACTGGTCAGCAGCAGGCTGTCCACCGAGGGCGGCCAGCCCCGGTAGTGCTCCTCGATGACGGCCAGCGCCAGCGCGTCCTTGGACGGGAAGTGGAAGTAGAGGGCGCCCTTGGTCACGCCCGCGGCCTCGCACACGTCCTGCAGGCTCGTTCCCCGGAAGCCCTTGTCGTCGAAGGTCGTCGCCGCGGCTTTGATCAGCTTGGCCCGGGTCAGCTCCGCCCGTTCCTTTTTGCGCATTGGCGCTCTCCATCATGCTAATTGGGGAAAGCTCGCATACCTACCCGCCGGTATGCTAAACGAACTCCGGAAGCGTCCCCCGCCAGGGACTCCAGGTGCTGGAGCGATGACAGTTATGACGTCCTTCACCCAGAACGTGCTCGGTTGTCGGTGTGGCGTTCTCCAATCGATACCAGATCCACCCAGTCCGCTATTCCACAGCACGGTGGACCGGAGGCTCGTGCACCGCGCCGCCGTGCACGAGGTCCTGCTGACCGGGTGGGCCCGGACGGCCGGGGACCGCTACATGATCGGTGCTCAGTGGCCCCGAGACCATAGTTTCTACCGTCCGGTGCCGCCGGGGGCGCACGATCCCCTGCTCGTGCTGGAGACCGTGCGGCAGGCCGGGCTGCTGGTCGCCCACGTGGGCGCCGACGTGCCGGTCGGCCACCACTTCGTCATGCACGCCATCGGCTACGACGTCGACCCCAGGCTGCTGCGGCTCGAGCCGGTGCCCGCGGACCTGACCATCGACGTCACCTACCAGGTGCACGGCCGTCGCCCGACCGGGGCGGTCAAGCTGGGCATCCGCACCCTGATGGCCCGTGACGGCGAGGTGCTGGGGTCGGGGTTCGGCGAGATGACCTGCCTGCCGGAGACCGTCTACCGCAACCTGCGGGCCCGCTCGCTGCCTCCGGGCGGGGCGGGCGAGCTCGCGACCCTTCACCCGGTCGAGGCGCACCGGGTCAACCGGCTGCGCGCGGCGGACGTCGTGCTCAGTCCGGGTGCCGGCCCGCTGACCTGGCTGCTGCGGGTGGATCGGGGGCACCCGGTGCTCTTCGACCACCCGCTGGACCACGTGCCGGGGATGCTGGTGTTCGAGGCGATGCGGCAGGCACTTGCCTACACCGGTCGGGGGCTGCTGCCGCTGGGCTGCCACGCCGAGCTGACCAGGTACGTGGAGCTGGACCCGCCCGCCGCCGTCGTGCTGCGGCCCGGTGGCGGTGATCCGGTGTTCGATCTCGAACAGGGCGGGAAAACGGCGGGAACGGTGTCCTGGTTTATGTCGCCGGGCGGCGGGTGGAGAGTTCCCAACCCCCGCTGATAATGTCGACAGAAGTTGATCTTCGTCTTTTGGTGATCGATTCATGTTTGCCGCTTCCGGTGAAATCTGGTCGGCAATTCCGTACCAATTCCGATGAGTGGACCGTTGTCCTCCACTCGTGCCGTGGGCTATGCGCGAAGAGCCGAAGCCGCCAGCTCGATCGATTCCGACGCGGTTTCCGAGTGCACGGACAACCTGAGGTAACCGGGGCGTGCGGTCGCCACCACGCCCAGCTCGCGCAGCCGTGCCGGGACCGCTGACCACCGCGGGTCGGCGAGGTGGACGGAGACGATCCCGGCGCGGTGTTCCGGCTCGACCGGGGTGAGCAGGTCGGCGCCCGCCGAGCGCAGGCGGTCGACCAGCAGGTCGGCGTTGGCGGTGACGGCCTTGGCGACGGTGCGCTGACCCGCCCGTTCCAGCTCCTGCAGCGAGGCGAGCAGTCCGGTGACCGCCAGCGGGTTGAGCATCGTCATCGTCATGCGGCCCGCGTCGGCCAGCGCGGGGTGCTCGGTGGCGTCGAAGACGGCCCGGTCCTCGACCCCGGACCAGCCGGTGAGCCCGTCGGAGAGCCGGTCGAGCGCCCGGGGCGACGCGGCGAACAGCGCGGCGCCCCAGCCCGAGCGCAGCCACTTCTGCCCGCCCGCCACCACGACGTCGGCGAGGCGCCACGGCTGGTCGCTGACGCCGAAGCCCTGGATCGCGTCGACGACGAGCAGCCGGTCGCCGACCACCTCGCGCAGCGCGGGCAGGTCCGCGCGGCGCCCGGTGCGGTAGTCCACGGCGCTGACCGTGACGGCGACGGTGTCCGGGCGCAGTGCCGCGGCGACGCGCTCCGGGGAGGTGTGGCCGTCCGGGTTGTCGAGGAAGTCGACGGTCAGGCCACCGCGCTCCTGGGCGCGCAGCCACGGGTAGACGTTGGCGGGGAAGTCGTGCCGGGGCACCAGGACGCGACCGGGGCCGTTCAGGCCGAACGCGACGTGGAACAGCCCCGCGCTGGTGGACGGCACCAGGGTGACGCCCTCCCGGTCGAAGCCGGTCAGCCCGGCCACGATGCCGGTCGCGGTGGTCTCGCGGTCGTGCAGCTCGTCGACGACACCGGGGGCGCCCGTAGCGGAGAGGCGGACCGCGTCCAGCACCGCGTCGCGGACGGCGGGCGGTGGCGGGCCGAAGCGCGCGAAGTCCAGGTAGTGCGGGCAGGCGGCTCGGTCTGCCCCGGGCCGCGGGAGGGGTGCCGGGTTCGAGTGGGGCGCAGGGTTGGGCTGTTGGGACACGGCGTCATCCTCATGCAGGGCGCCGGGGGCGCGGGCCGGGGACGTTCAGTGTCCCCAATGGTCTGTTCGGGGTGGGTGGCCGCCGGGCGGGGGAGCCGGGACGATCACCCGCTGTGTCCACTGTGGATGATCGCGTGACGGCGGGGGCCGGTGTGCCCGATCGGACGCGTTGACCTGGCCGGGCGGGGCGCGGTTGCATGATTTCCAACCGCCCGGTGCAGTCCGGGAGGAACAGACCTCACTCCCCGGCAACGCCGCCGGGGATCGGGAGGAGGCTGCGTCATGCCGGAGGAACCCGCGCTCAGCAGACGCGGAGTGCTCGTGGGACTCGGCGGCCTCGGGGCCCTCGCGGTGGTGGGCGGTTCGCCCGCGCTCGCGACGGCGGCCCCGGAACGGGGACCGCTGGACCTGCGTTTCCGCGTCACGGACCAGTTCCGGCCGTTCGACCTGATCGCACCGGGCTTCGAGCAGTTCGACACCGCCACGGCGCGGGACCGGGCGAGCACGGCCGCGCGGGGCGGCCGGGTCGGCGACGACGGCGCGGTGCAGCTGGCGGGGGACACGCTGATGATCACCTCGGCGGGCCCGCGCGCACCGTTCTGCTCGGTGCTGGTGGAGGTCGGCTCGCTCGCGGCGGACTCCAGCGTGGTGGCCGGGATGGCGCTGGACCAGGCCAACTCCGTGCTCGTCCGGTACAGCTCGGACGGCTCTGCGACGATCGAGGTCACGGTCGGCGGCAGGCGGACCATTGTGGACTCGGCGAAGCAGGCGCCGTTGCGCGCGCCGTTCCGATTGGCCTTCGTGCTCAACGAGAACGCGGTCACCGTGCTCGTCGACGCGACCAACACGGGCACCGGTTGGGAGCCGTTGGTCAGCGAGCGCGAGGGCGTGTCGGGCCTGATCGATCTCCGCGTTCCTGGCCGGCTCAGGACGATGCGCTACGCCTTCGGCGGTTCGGGGACGGCCACCCTGGGGCGCGTGCGCGCGGGCTACTTCGGCCAGGCCGGGCTCCGCGACGGGCACCTCGTGCAGACCGCGGAGGGCAGGCCGCTGATCCGCGACAACAAGATCTACTTCACCTTCACGTGCGCTGGTCTGGGATTTTTCCAGCAGGCGCACTGGGGTGTGTGGGCGATGGACATCGCGAACCCCCGTCGGCTGGAGCAGGTTTCGCAGCTGTTCTTCCAACGCGATGGGGTGATCGTCGGCGACCACGCCGGGCAGGTCGTGTACGACGAGCGCAGAAACCGGTACATCGTGGCGATGAGCTCTTGGGGCGACTTCGCTTTCAACGGGGTGCACGTGCGCCACGTGGAGACCGCCGCGAACGTGCTGTCGGGTGTGCACGTGCTGCGCACCGCGCGTTTCCCGCTGCCGACCGCGGTCAGCGCGTGGGACCCGTCGCTCACCAGGATCGGCGACCGGTGGCACGTGGCTTTCGTCGAGAGCCCTCGGCAGTCGCCGGTGTTCGAGTTCCACCCTGCGCTCGCGGTCGGGCCGCCCGGCGGGACCTACCACCAGGACCTGCGGTTGCGCCGCGCGGACACGTCGCTGGACCAGACCGAGGGCACGATCATCCAACGGGTCGGTGACCGGTGGTACCTCTTCGCCAGCGACGGCGACGCCCGCGAGTACCGCGTCTACGACCTGGAGACCATGAACCACCTCGGTTCGCTGGATGCTCCGTACCGCACCAACATCCCGCACCCGCAGCTGGTGGAGGTGCCGACGCCGACGGGGACGCGGTGGTGGCTGGTGACCTTCGACGGCACCCAGTACGCCGAGGGCGTCCTCGGCTACGGCGGGCACGGGGACGTCCTGGTGATGCGGGACGGATGAGACGAACGGTGGAAAAGGGGCGTCGTGCCCGTGCTGTGACCGAGTGACGCTTGACACACCGGTGGGCCGGTCATAGCGTCCGCAGTAATCGTTTTCCCGTAACGTCCCGTTCACTTCGTCCGGTGGAGCAGGGTATGGCCAACGACGCACCGAAGCTGGTCCGGATGACCGGCATCGGCAAGCGCTACGGCGGCGTTCTTGCCTGCCAGGACGTGGATTTCGACATCCGCGCCGGTGAGGTGCACGCACTGCTCGGGGAGAACGGCGCAGGCAAGTCGACCCTGATGAAGATCCTGTCCGGGGACGTCACCGACTACTCCGGGGAGATCGAGATCGAGGGCGCGCCGGTGCGCTTCGGCGGTCCGGTCGACGCGCAGCGCGCGGGTATCGCCATGATCCACCAGGAGCTGGACCTGGTGCCGGGGCTGTCGATCGCGGAGAACCTGTACCTGGGCAGGGAACCGCGCACGCGGATCGGTACCGTCGACGGCAAGCAGATGCGGGTCTGGACCCAGGCGCTGTTGCGGCGCATCGGGATCGAGCTCGACCCGCGCCGTCCCGTCGGCGAGCTGCGGGTCGGCGAGCAGCAGCTGGTGACCATCGCCCGCGCGCTGTCGCTGGACGCCAAGGTGCTCATCATGGACGAGCCCACCTCCGCGCTGTCCACCGCCGAGGTCGAGCAGTTGTTCGCCGTCATCGACGAACTGCGCCGCGAGGGCGCGGGCATCGTCTACATCTCGCACCGGATGGACGAGATCGGCCGCGTCGCCGACCGCGCCACGGTGCTGCGCAACGGCCGGATCGTCGAGGAGTTCGACGCGCGGCAGATGACCGCGGAGCAGGCCGCCGAAGCGATGGTCGGCCGCCCGGTGCGCACTCTCTTCCGTACCTCGCACGGGGAAGCGGGCGAGGAGCTGCTGCGGGTCGAGGACCTGGTCGTGCACCCGCGCAGGCCCCGGTCCGGCCGCAACGAGCCCGCGGGGATCAGCCTCACGGTGCGGCGCGGGGAGATCGTCGGGCTGGCCGGGTTGCTCGGCGCCGGTCGCACGGAACTGCTGGAGACGTTGTACGGGGCGGGTTCCGCGGGGCGCTGGGACGGTCGCGTGCTGCTGGACGGGGTGGACGTGCGGCCGAGGGGTCCGCGCGCCGCGCTGGCCAAGGGCATCGCGTTCGTGCCGGAGGACCGGCGGATCAGCGGTCTGGTGCTGGAGCACTCGGTGCTCGCCAACACCGTTGTGTCCATTGTGGACAAACTGCGGATCGCGGGCGTCGTGGTGTCGCGGCGGGCGGAGCAGGCGAACGCGGCGGAGAGCGCGAAACGGTTGCGGGTCAAGCTCTCCTCGCTCGCCGACCCGGTCGGCACGCTCTCCGGCGGGAACCAGCAGAAGGTGGTCTTCGGCCGGATGCTGCTGACCAGACCGAAGCTGCTGCTGCTGGACGAGCCGACCCGCGGCGTGGACATCAACGCCAAAGCGGAGATCTACCAGCTGCTCAGCGAGATCGCCGGGCAGGGCATCGGGGTGCTGCTGGCGTCCTCGGAGCTGGCCGAGCTGATCGGCGTCTGCGACCGGGTCGTCGTGCTCCGGGGAGGGCGGAACGTGCGGGAACTGCGCACCAGTGAGATCGAGGAGGCGGACCTGCTCGCCGCCACCATGGGTGAGACCGCGGCGGGAGGTGCGCGATGAGCACGGACTCCGACGTGACGGTGAACAGCAGGCGCCGGACGGACTGGCGGGAGACGCTGTTCTCCTTCCAGAGCTTCTTCGGGCTGATCGCCGTCTTCGTCGCCGCGATCGTGTTCTCGCCGAGGCGCAATGGCGAGATCCTGTTCCTCACCAGTGACAACCTGTTCAACGTGGTGCGCGCGGTCTCCGAGATCGGCATCATCGCGATCGGGATGACCTTCGTGATCCTGGTCGGCGGCATCGACCTCTCGGTCGGCGCGGTGCTCGGGTTGTCCGCGGTGGGCTCGGCGGTGCTGCTGGTGCACGACGACCTCGGGGTGTTCCCCGCGGTGCTGATCGTGCTGGCGGTGGGCCTGGTCTTCGGTCTGCTGCAGGGAATGGCGAGCGCGCTGTTCGGCATCCAGGCGTTCATCGTGACCCTCGCGGGCCTGCAGATAGCCAGGGGGCTGGCGCGGATCTGGTCCGACGGCCAGGGCGTGGCGATCGCCTACGGCGACGGGCCGAACGAGGCGCCGGTGACGTTCTCCCTGCTGGGGGAGCGCACCTTCGGCGGCGTGGTGCCGATCCCGGCGCTGATCTTCGCCGGGCTCGCGGTGCTGGCCGTCCTGTTCCTGCGCACCAGCGCGTTCGCCCGGCACCTGTACGCGGTGGGCGGCAACGAGAAGGCGGCGCGGCTCTCCGGTGTCCCGGTGAACCGCGTGAAGATCATCGTGTTCGGCATCTCGGGTCTGCTGGCCGCGCTGGCCGGGATCGTGCATGCCGGGCAGCTCAACCAGGGCAGCCCCAACGACGGTGCGGGCTACGAGCTCGACGCGATCGCCGCCGTGGTGATCGGCGGGACCGCGCTCACCGGCGGCCGGGGCTCCGTGGTGGGCACCGTGACCGGTGCGCTGCTGCTGGGCGTGCTGAACAACATCCTGGCGTTGAACAACATCGACGCCAACGTGCAACTCCTGATCAAGGGTCTGGTGATCGTGGCGGCGGCCGCCTTGCAACGACTGCGGCCCGCGTCATGAACCGCCCGCGGAAAGGGACTTTCGACGTGAGAAGGACTATCACAGCCACCGCCTGCTTGATGCTCGCGGTCACCGCTTGTGGCACGACGAGTCAGAACAGCGGCAAGGGCGGCCCGGCGACCCAGGCCAAGTGCGAGGGGCCTGGCGGCAAGTACGTCATCGGGATGAGCCAGGCCAACGTTGCCGAGCCGTACCGGCAGCGGATGGACGACGACATCCGCGCCGCCGCGGCGAAGGTGCCGCAGTTCGAGGTGAAGTTCGCCGACGCCGCGCAGGACAACGCCAAACAGGTCTCCGACGTGGAGAACTTCCTGACCCAGCAGGTCAACCTGCTGATCATCAGCCCGAACGAGGCGACCCCGCTGACCGCGGTGGTGAAGAAGGCCTACGACAAGGGCATCCCCGTCCTGGTGCTGGACCGCAAGGTCGACGGCGACTCCTACACGAGCTTCATCGGCGCGGACAACCGCGACATCGGCCGCCAGGCGGGCAAGTACGTGGCGGAGAAGCTGTTGCCAGGAGGCGGCAAGCTGGTCGAGCTGAAGGGCCTGCCGGGCTCCACGCCCGCGCAGGAGCGCAGCGAGGGCTTCCACGAGACGCTGGGCACCAAGGTCCAGGTCGTGGCGACCGGTGTCGGGGACTGGCTGCGGGAGAAGGGCCAGCAGCAGCTGGACGCGATCCTGAAGGCCAACCCCGAGGTCGACGTGGTGTACGCGCACAACGACCCGATGGCCGAGGGCGCCTACCTGGCCGCGAAGGCCGCCGGACGGGAATCGAAGATCAAGTTCATCGGCATCGACGCCCTGCCGATTCCATCCGGTGGGGTGAAAGCCGTTGAGCAGGGCCGGATCTCGGCTACGTTCACCTACCCCACCGGCGGCAAGGAAGCCATCGCTGCCGCCAAGACTCTCCTGGTGGACTGCAAGCAAGTCGAGAAGAAGCAGACCCTGCCGACGCAGTTGATCACCAAGGAGAACGCCGAGCGGGTGTACCGGGAGGCGAACGGTTAGTCCCTGCCCTATGTCCTAAGCGGACATTCGCCAGTGAGGGGGCGGATCATGCGCAGACACGTCAACCACGTCGATCCCACGCGGCCGGGTGGTTCCCCGAAGGGAAAACACCGCAAGGGACGGCACCGGACACTCCGGCTCCTCATGTCACTGGCCTCGGTCGCGGCGCTGTCCTTCGCGGGCACCGCGGTGACCCCCGCACAGGCCCAGCCGCCGGCCGTTTCGGCCTTGCCCACGGGCAAGGGGCCGGTCGGCTGGGCCACCTACCGCCAGCTCGACTCGGTCGGCACGCTGCGCGGTCAGGTGGACACCCGGCAGTTCTCCGGCTACGACCGGACCGGGCGCAACAACGACGGGTTCGACGGGCAGTTCTCCTGCCTGCGCATGATCGGCCCCAACTGCGTCATCGCCGAGCGCACCGGCCCCGGTGAGATCGAGTCGATCTGGTTCACCCGGGACGACGGCGTGGTGGCGCGCACCGGCTGGATCCGGATCGAGCTGGACGGCGGAACCGTGCTGGACGCGCCGCTGCAGGACGTGGTGGACGGCAAGCTCGGCGCGCCGTTCGTCTGGCCGCTGGTGGCCAACCGCGAGGACACCTCCGGCGGCGTGGTCATCAAGGTGCCCATGCCCTACCGGCAGTCGATGCGGATCACCACGCAGAACAACCCGTTGTTCCAGCACGTGGTGTACCGCACCTTCGCCGACGTCGACGGGGTGTCCACCTTCAACCGGTCCGACCAAGCCAACGACGTGATCGCGAAGCTGCGCGCGTTCGGCCTCGCCGATCCCAAGCCCGGCAAGTGGAACGCGACCACCAACCGCTCCACCGCGGACATCAACCCGGGCGCGACCGCGCGGGTGGCCGAGCTGACCGGGTCCGCGCAGATCACCCAGCTGAAGGTGCGGCTGCCGCAGGTGCAGGCCAGTCCGCACGTCAACGACGACGGCAGGGCCTTCGGCGCGGGCGGCGAGAGCGCCTTCCGGGTCGCGGTGGACCCGCGCAACCAGGGCGTGCGGCTGACCCGCCGGTTCGACCCGCACATCGAGGGACAGCGGGCGAGGTTGCTGGTGGACAACGCCTTCGTCGCCGACTGGTTCCACGGTCCGAAGGCGCGGCCGACCCTCTGGGCGGACCAGTCGATCGACATCCCGTCCCAGTTCACCTCGGGCAAGTCACGGCTGAACATCCGCAACCAGTTCGTCTCGTCGTCCTTGGACTTCAACGAGTTCCGCTACGACGTGCACAGCCTGGTGAACGGGACCTGGGTGCGCACCGACGTGATGGACGTGGGCCCGGACCGTCCCGGCGAGGAGCTGACCCACGGCTACCGCGTCACGCAGCAGAAGTGGCAGGGGCGGCACTACTTCAACTACCCCTTCGACGCCGGGCAGATCTCCGCCTCCGACGCGGTGCTCGCCGGTGCGCGGCTGCGGATCTCCTTCGACGGGCGGACCACCGTGGACGCTCCGATCGGGGAGTTCTTCGGTTCGGGCCTCGGTGAGTACGACACGCGGTCGCTGATGTTCTCCATGGACGCCACCAGGGACGGTTGGTACACCTCGTGGTGGCCGATGCCCTTCGCCGAGCGGGCGGTGGTGGAGATCGTCAACTCCAGCGGCGTGCGGATCTCCGACGCTTCGGTGGAGCTGACCTGGGCGGCCGACGGCTCCATCCGGGACCGCTTGCGCCCCAACGGTTCACTGGGCTACTTCAACGCGACGCACCGGCACGGGCCGACCGCGCACGCGAAGGACTGGATCTTCGTGGACACGCCGGGCCGCGGGGTGTTCTACGGGGTCACGCACTCCATGCGCGGCCGGATCCCGCTCAGCGCCGAGGTTCCCCGGCTCTACCTGGAAGGCGACGAGCGCGTCTACGCCGACGGCCTGCTGACGCCGATCCAGCACGGAACCGGCACCGAGGACTTCTACGAGTCCGGGTGGTACTTCCGCACGGGATCGTTCGCGATGCCGTTGGCGGGCTACCCGGCGCACGAGGTCGGGCGGGACGGCTGCGTCTACGACTGCACCGGCGCCTACCGGCTGATGGTGCCGGACGCGATCCCGTTCAACACGGGGCTGCGCTTCGGGATCGAGCACGGGCCGGTCGCCGACGTCGCCGCGGACTACAGCTCCACGGCGTACTGGTACGGCCAGCCGCGGTGGGCCCTGCGCAGCACGGACGGGCTCAACCCGACCGACCAGGCCAGCAGGGACCAGCACGGCTACCGCGCGGTCGGGGAGACCTCCGGGCAGCTGACATCGGTGTTCGAGGGCGACGACGACCACGCGACCGCCAGCGGCCGGGTCACCGAGGCCACCGGGCCGATCACCTTCACCGTGGCGGTGGACCAGAACAACTCCGGTGTGCAGATCATCCGCACCGCCGACCAGGTCCGCTCGTACCAGCAGGCACGCGTGCTGGTCGACGGGCAGGTCGTCGGGGTCTGGCTGATGTCCTCGGGCAACATGTTCCAACGGTGGCTGCAGGACACGTTCATGATCCCGTCGCGGTTCAGCGCGGGGAAGCGGACGCTGGCCATCACCCTGGAGCCGCTGCCGGGATCGCCGCCGTGGTCCTCGTCGGACTACCACATCCGCTCGTGGGTGGACCCCTTCGAACCGGGCCGCAGTGGCGCGCAGCGGATCGACCCGCCCGCGCTGGACTGGCGCGCCCCGGACCGCGGCCCGCACGTGCTCGGACCGCGTGACCCGATCTCGACCAAGGAAGGCCAGGTGGGCCGTTGACCCTGCTCCCCGGTGGCCGCGGCGGCAGTCCGCGCCGCGGCCACCCGGACTAGAGTGGTCGGGTGTTCGAGCCGTACGGCTTCTCGCACGGCATCGTCGCCGTGGTGTTCGTGGCGGTGTCCGCGCTGCTGCTCGTCTTCCGCACGGCGTGGACCAGTCGCGTGCTCGCGGTGGTGATCGTCGCGGTGCAGATGCCGTTCCAGATCCACACGATGCTGCCGGGGCAGTGGGACATCGCCTACTCCCTCCCGCTGCAACTGTGCGATCTGGCCCTGATCGCCGCGGTCTGCGCGCTGTGGACGCACAGCCCGGCGGCGACGGCCCTGACCTACTACTGGGGTCTGACACTGACGGCACAGGCCCTGCTCACCCCGGCCTACCGCGGCCCGGACTTCCCGGACTGGCAGTTCCTGATGTTCTGGGGGATCCACCTGTTCACCATGTGGGCCGCGGTCCACCTCACCTGGGGCGCCGGCATCCGGCCCGACTGGCACGGCTACCGGCTGACCCTGGCGGCGACCGCGGTCTGGGCGGTGGTCATGTTGATGTTCAACGCGTTGGCGCACGCCAACTACGGGTTCCTCAACGCCAAGCCCGGCGGCTCGGTCCTTGACCTCTTCGGACCCTGGCCGCTCTACCTGGTGGTCGCGGCCCTGCTGCTGGCCGGGGTCTGGGCACTCATCACCGCGCCGTTCACCCGCGCGGCCGCCCGTTCTTCTCGCTGACCCGACTTCTCTGCCCTGCGCCGCACCAGAGATGGGATTGTCATGCGCAAGAAGCGTCCCTTACTGTCCGCACTCCTGCTCGCGATCGTCGCGGTGGCCGCCGCTCCGGAAGCCACCGCCCAGTCAGCACCGTCCGAGAAGGGCCCGCTGGGCTGGGCCACCTACCGCCAGCTCGACGGCATGGCCGCACTGCGCGGCCCCTCGGAGACCCGCCAGTTCTCCAGCTACGACCGCACCGGCCGCAACAACGACGGATTCGACGGCAAGTACTCCTGCCTGCGCCAGGACCTCACCGGCTGCGTGATCGCCGAACGCGCCGGGGCGGGCGAGATCGGCTCCATCTGGTTCACCCGCGACGAGGGCGTGGTCACCAGGACGGGCTGGATCAAGGTGGAGCTCGACGGCCGGACCGTGCTCAACGCCCAGCTGCAGGACGTGGTCGACGGCAAGCTCGGCGCGCCGTTCGTCTGGCCGCTGGTCGGCAACCGCGACGACACCTCCGGCGGCGTGGTCATCAAGGTGCCCATGCCGTTCCGCCGGTCGATGAAGGTGACCACGCAGCACAACCCGCTGTTCCACCACGTGGTCTACCGGAGTTACCCCGACGCGGTGGGCGTTCCCACCTTCGACCCGGCCGACCGGGCGACCGACGTGGTGGAGAAACTGCGGTCTTTCGGCCTCGCGGACCCGAAACCCACCCGCCCGGGATCGCACACGACGCGGTCCACCACTGACATCGAGCCGGGCGCGACCGCGCGGCTGGCCGAGCTGTCCGGGCCCGCTCAGATCAGCGCGCTTCGGGTGCGGTTGCCGCAGGTGGTGCCGGGCCCGGCGGTCGACGACGACGGCAGGGCGTTCGGCGCGGGCGGCTCCAGCACCTTCACCGTCGCGGTGAGCCCGCGGAACTCCGGCGTGCGGCTGACGAGGCGGTTCGACCCGGAGATCGAGAAGCAGAGGGCGAACCTGCTGGTGGACGGGCGCCCCGCCGGGCAGTGGTACCACGAGTCCAAGATCGGTCCGATGACCTGGGCCGACCAGAGCGTCGACCTCGCGCCCGCGCTGACCGCGGGCAAGTCGACACTGTTCGTCCGCAACGAGTTCGTGTCGTCCACTGTGGACTACAACGAGTTCCGCTACGACGTGCACAGCCTGGTCGACGGGGCCTGGGTGCGCACCGACGTGGTCGACCTCGGCCACAACCACCTCAGCGTCGAGGCCGCGCACGGCTACCGGGTGGAGCGGCAGCAGTGGCAGGGCAGGCGGCACTTCTACTACCCGACCGATCCCGCGCTGGTGACGGCCTCCGACGAGGTGCTGGCCGGTGCCCGGCTGCGGATCACCTTCGACGGCAACACCACCGTGGACGCGCCGATCGGCGAGTTCTTCGGTTCCGGGCTCGGCGAGTACGACGTCCGGTCGCTGATGTTCGCGATGGACCCGCACAAGGACGGCTGGTACACCTCGTGGTGGCCGATGCCGTACGCGCAGCGGGCCGTCGTGGAGATCGTCAACGGCAGCGGGCGCCGCATCACCGGTGCCGCGGTCGAGGTGACATCGGCGGCGGACCGCGCGGTGCCGGAACGCTTGCGCGCCAACGGTTCCCTGGGCTACTTCAATGCGACGCACCGGCGGTCGGCCACGGAGAACGGCAAGGACTGGTCGTTCGTGGACACCGTGGGCCGCGGGGTGTTCTACGGCGTCACCCACTCGATGCGCGGCAAGCTCCCGCTGGCGGTGGAGGTGCCTCGGCTCTACCTCGAAGGCGACGAGCGCGCCTACGCGGACGGGTTGCTGACGCCGATCCAGCACGGCACCGGAACGGAGGACTTCTACGAGGCGGGGTGGTACTTCCGCACCGGCGCGTTCGCCATGCCGCTGGCGGGCTACCCCGTGCACGAGATCGGCGGCGACGGCTGCCAGTTCGACTGCACGGGCGCCTACCGGTTGATGGTGCCGGACGCGATCCCGTTCTCCACGGGGCTGCGCTTCGGTATCGAGCACGGACCTCTGGCGGACGTGCCCGCGGACTACAGCTCCACGTCGTACTGGTACGGCCAGCGCCAGTCGACGCTGCGCGAGACCGACCGGCTCAACCCGACCGATCTGGCCAGCCGCGCCGAGCACGGCTACACGGCGGTCGGCGAGACGGTGAGCGCGGTGACGTCCAGTTTCGAGGGCGACAACGACCACTCCGTCGCCACGTCGCAGGTCACCGCGGCCACGGGCGCTGTCGGCTTCAGGATCGCCGTCGAGCCCGCGAACTCGGGTGTGCAGCTCGTGCGCACGGCCGACCAGGCGAAGGCCGGTCAGCAGGTCGAGGTGCTGGTGGACGGCACGGTCGCGGGCACGTGGCAGCAGTCGTACGGCAACGCCGAGCACCGCTGGCTGCAGGACGCGTTCACGGTTCCGGCGCAGCTCAGCGCGGGCAAACGGTCGCTGTCGATCACGCTGCGGCCGGTGCTCGGCTCGGCTCCGTGGAGCGCGAGCGGCTACCACGTGCGGTCGTTCGTCGCGCCCTTCGACCCGGGCGGCGTCGTGACGCGGGTGGCGCCGCAGGGCATGGACTGGTCGCCGAAGGACCGCGGACCGGCGGTCCGCACCGACCGCGATCCGATCTCGCCGAAGAAGGGCACCACCGGCGGGTGATGAGCGGTTCCCGGCTCCGTCGATCAGCGCTGCCGTTCAGCGGCGCCGGGAACTCCCGCGGACGACCAGCTGGGCCGACAGGGTCGTGGTGGTCGGTTCCTTGTGGGAGCCGGTGACGCGGTTCAGCAGGAGCTGCGCGGCCAGGGTGCCGATCTCGTAGGCGGGCTGGGCCACCACGGTCAGCGGCGGGTCCAGCAGCTCCGCCCAGGGCGCGTCGTCGAAGGCCACGACGCCGACGTCGCGGCCGGGGCGCAGGCGCAGCTCGGCCAACGCCTGCAGGACCCCGACGGCCATGGCGCTGTTGGCGACGAGCAGGGCGTCCGGCGGTTCCGGTTGCGACAACAGGTCCAGCGTCGCCTCGCGCGCGCCCGCGGAGCGGTACTCCGTGCGCCGCACCAGCCTGGTCGCGCTGCGCCGCTTGGCGGCGCGCAGCCCGTCGCGGTAGCCCGCGAGCCGGTCGTCCGCGGTGCGCACGCCGGAGGGGCCGGTGAGGCAGCCGATGACCTCGTAGCCCTGTTCCGCCAGGTGCACGGTCGCCTGCCTGGCCGCCTGGCGGCTGTCCACCAGCACCGTGTCGGTGGGCTCGCCGGGCAGCGGGCGGTCCACCGCCACGATCGGGGTTCGCCTGTCCCGCAACGCCTCCACCGCGCCGGCCACCCCGGAGGGGGACAGGATGACGCCCGCCATCTGCTCCTCTATCGCGACCTCGACGTAGCGGCGCTCCTTGGCCGCCTCCTCGTCGGTGTTGCACAGCACCACCGAGTAGCCCGCGGCCTGCGCCACGTCCTCGACACCGCGCGCGATCGCGGTGAAGAACGGGTTCTCCACGTCGGAGATGATCAGCGCCAGCACCGCGGTCTCCCGCCTGCGGAGGTTGCGCGCCAACCCGTTCGGGCGGTAACCCAGCTCCTGCGCCGCCGCCACCACCCGGGCGGCCAGCACCGGGTCGACGGAGGATTTCCCATTCAGGGCACGGGAAGCCGTCGCGGTGGAGACACCGGCAAGTGCCGCGACATCGCTGATCGTCGTCATCGCAAGGGCTCCTCGTGCGCCATCGGCCTATTGACAGCCGTCACCGCTGAGCATAGCTTCCGAGAAAACGATTGCTCGTGCTCTGCCTTGTTTTGTGTTGAATCGTGTCTCAGTCGCCAATCGTGACCCTGGAGGGCACCGTGGCCCGGATCGGCGTGATCAGTTTCTCCGACGGTCGTGACTACGTGCACGACGGCATCCGCGAGTTCATCGCGACCACCGAGGACAAACTGGTCGACCGGCTCACCGCGGCCGGTCACGAGGTGGTGCGCGGCAAGGAGATCGTCGCCACCAACACCGGCGCCAGCGCGGTCGCCCGCCAGGTCGCCGCTGCCGGGGTGGACCTCACCGTCTTCCACTACGCGGTCTGGGCGTTCCCGCACTTCACCATGCTGGCGGCGGGCGCGACGCCGGGACCGCTGCTGCTGCTGTCCAACATCGACCCGGTGCAGCCCGGCATGGTCGGCATGCTCGCGGGCGGCGGCGCGCTGGACCAGATCGGCCGCGAGCACACCCGGCTGTGGGGCGACCCGGACGAGCGCGCGCTGATCGACAAGATCGGCGTGCAGGCCACGGCTTCGGCGGCCGTGGCGGCGCTGCGCGGATCGACGTTCGGCCGGATCGGCGGGCGCCCCATGGGCATGAACACCGCGGTGGCCAACACCGACCAGTGGCAGTCGGTCTTCGGCGTGGACGTCGAGGAGATCGACCAGTGGGAGATCGTCCGGCGCTCCGAGCTGGCCGACCAGAAGGAGGTCACCAGGGCGCGCGAGTGGCTGGAGACCAACGCGGCCGGGGTGCACTACGACGGCAAGAAGCTCACGCCGGAGCTGCTGGAGCGGCAGATCCGCTCGTACCTGGCGATGCGCGAGCTGATCGACGAGTGGAACCTGGACTTCTCCGGCATCAAGGGCCAGCCGGAGATGACCCAGTACTTCGCCACCATGGACATCGTCGAGGCCTTCCTCAACGACCCCTACGACTGGAACGGCCCCAAGGAGACCCACGTCTGCGCCACCGAGGCGGACATGGACGGCGCGCTGACGATGCAGCTGCTCAAGCACATCGCGCGCACCCCGGTGCTGTTCGCCGACGTCCGGCACTACCACGCCGACCGCGACATCTGGGACCTGTGCAACTCCGGCCAGCACGCCACCTGGTACGCCGCGCGCAGCGACGACCCGCTGGAGAACCTGGGCAAGGTGCACTTCTACCCGGAGGTGTTCTTCTTCCCCGCGGGCGGCGCCTCCGTGCACCACCTCGCGGCACCCGGGCAGATGACGCTGGCCCGGCTGACCCGCCGCGGCGGGAACTACCGGATGCACCTGATGCTGGGCGATTTCGAGACCTACGACGACGAGACCAACACGCAGCTGATGCGCCAGTCCACCTTCGAGTGGCCGCACGCGTTCGCACGGCTGGACGCCAAGGCCGACGACTTCCTCTCGCGCTTCGGCGCCAACCACATCCACGCGGTCCCCGGCGATCGGCGCGCCGAGGTCAGGGCCGCCTGCGAGCTGCTCGGAGTGGAGTTGGACGAGTTCACCAGGGGGTGAGCGGAGATGCCCGCGCTACCGGACGGAGTGTCCCTCCAGGAGTACAGCGAAGTCCGAGACGAGGTCAGCGCGGGCGAGTGGCGCCACCTCTACGACCCGACGGTCGGTGAGGACCGCAACTGGTACCTCAACGACCACACGTTCGTCCGCGATGCCGCCGGGACCTGGCACCTGATCGGCATCACCCACGCGGAACCGTTGAACCCGTTGGACGAGAAGCACTTCGCCCACGCGACCGCGCCCTCGCTGCACGGTCCGTGGGCGAAGCAGCCCTTCGTGATGAGCGCGGACCCCGGCTACCACGGGGAAGCGCACCTGTGGGCGCCGCACATCATCTTCCACGACGGCCGCTACCACATGTTCTACTGCGGCGGCGACGCCGACCACAGCTTCTACGCCATCAACCTGGCCACCTCGACCGATCTGCGGACGTGGACCCGCCACCCCGGCGGCCCGCTGTTCCGCGACGGCTTCGACGCCCGCGACCCGTTCGTCACGCGGATCGACGGGCGGTGGGTCGTCTTCTACACCGCGACGGTGTACCCGGACGGCGGGAACTTCGTCGTCGCCTACCGCACGAGTGACGACCTGGTCCACTGGAGCGGTCGCAGGTTCGCCTACTCCGAACCGCTCGGCGGGGTGATGACCGAGTCGCCCTTCCTGGTGCAGCGCGGCGGCGACTGGTACCTGTTCATCGGCCCGCGCCGCGGCTACGTGGGCACGGACGTCTTCCGCAGCAAGGACCCGCTCAACTTCAACGCGAACTCCTGGGTGGGCAACATCCCTTCGCACGCCGCCGAGGTGGTCTTCGCGGAGGGGCGGCACTGGGTCACGCACGCGGGATGGGGCCAGCGCGGGGTGTACCTCGCGCCGCTGAACTGGCAGACCACCTTCCGCGGGGTCCGGGTCACCGCGCCGGACTACCGCGTCGACGTGCAGACCTCGCCCACCTCCGAGCTGCGCGAGCTGTCCGTGCGGATGCGCGACGGCAGCTGGCGCAACCTGCTGGACAACCACCACCGCGGCTCCGGGCCGTACCTGGGCGTCGGGCTCTTCGGCGCGACCGAGAAGGCACGGGCGGCGGCGAGGGTCCGGGTCGAGGGCGGAACGGTTGTCCTGCAAAGGGTTCCGATCGGCCAGGAGAAGATCACGGTGGACTGGAGGCTGGACTTCCACGCCGACAGCTTCGACAGCTCGCTGAGCTGGCACGTGGCCGCGCCCACCCGGAACCCGCTGTGGGAGCTGGCCTTCTCGATGGACACCTGGCTCGGCACGCTCGGCGACGACCAGGTCTTCCCGCGGCGCGGTGACGCACCGGGCTTCACCCGCTGGGCGATGGCGACCGGGCTGTCGGCGACGATGGCGATGGCCTACCGCAGGGGCTCGGCGTGGGCGGAGGCCAACCGCTGGTACTCCGACGGGGAGTCCTCGATCTGCTGGCAGTCGGTGTGGCAGCCCAACGGCGGTTCGATCGCGCCGGGCGACTACTTCGGCGGGACCTGGCGGATCGGGGTCAGCCCGCGGGCACGCGACCGCGACCTCGCCGAGCGGCTGGCGAACGGGATCAACACACACTAGGAGCGTTGGCGTGACGAACGAACTGCTGCTCGGCGTGGACATCGGCACGTCCAGCTCGAAGGGCGTTCTGACCACAGTGGACGGCGAGGTGGTCGCTCGCGCCGACCGTCCACACGGGACGTCCACCCCGCACCCGGGGTGGTTCGAGCACGACGCGGAGACCGTGTGGTGGCAGGACTTCGTCGAGATCACCAGGGAACTCATGTCCAAACTGGACGGACGTTCACCGGTCGGTCTCGCGGTCAGCGGCATCGGTCCCTGCCTGCTGCCCGCCGACGCGTCCGGTACGCCGTTGCGTCCGGGCATCCTCTACGGCGTCGACACCAGGGCCACGGCGGAGATCGCCGAGCTGACCGAGGAGTTCGGCGCGGAGGCGGTGCTCGCCCGCTGCGGTTCCCGGCTGACCAGCCAGGCGGTCGGCCCGAAGGCGCGGTGGCTGGCGCGGCACGAGCCCGAGGTCTACGGCCGCACCAGGATGCTGCTGATGGCCAGCTCGTTCCTGGTGCACCGGCTGACCGGGCGGTACGTGCTGGACCACCACTCGGCCAGCCAGTGCACGCCCATGTACGACCTCGGCGCGCGGGACTGGGCGCACGACTGGGCCGCGGCGGTCGCGCCCGGGGTGCCGCTGCCGGAGCTGGCTTGGCCGACGGAGGTCGTCGGTCGCGTCACCGCGTCGGCGGCGTCGCTCACCGGACTCCCGGAAGGACTGCCGGTCACCGCGGGCACGGTCGACGCGTGGGCGGAGGCGGTCAGCGTCGGTGTCCGGTCACCGGGCGAGACGATGATCATGTACGGCACCACGATGTTCCTCGTGCAGGTGCTCAACCGCCCGCGCCCGCACTCCGGGTTGTGGGGAACCTGCGGGGCCTTCCCCGGCACCTACACGCTCGCCGCGGGCATGGCCACCTCCGGTTCGGTCACCGACTGGCTGCGCGGGCTGGTCGGCGGTGAGTTCGCCGGGCTGGTGGCCTCCGCGTCGGCCGTGCCGCCGGGAAGCCGGGGCCTGTTGGTGCTGCCGTACTTCGCGGGGGAGCGGACGCCGCTGTTCGACCCCGACGCGCGCGGGATCATCGCCGGGCTGACCCTCGGGCACGGGCAGGCGGAGCTCTACCGCGCCGCGCTCGAAGGGATCGGCTACGGCGTCCGGCACAACCTGGAGGCCATGGCGGAGGCGGGCGGCGGCGCGGCGCGGCTCGTCGCGGTCGGCGGCGGCACGCAGGGCGGGCTGTGGACGCAGATCGTCTCCGACATCACCGGCCGGCCGCAGGACATCCCGGCGGAGACGGTGGGAGCCTGCCTCGGCGACGCCCTGCTCGCCGGAGTGGCGACGGGCGCGGCCGACCGGCCGGAGACGTGGAACCCGGTCGCGAGCACGGTGGTCCCGGATCCGGAACGCCATGAGCTCTACGACGGGTTCTACCGGAACTATCGCGATTTGTATGGCGCGACGAAGGGAATTGCGCATTTCCTCGCCGGGGAGCAGCGCCGCGACGGCTGACCGATTAGTTCGCGGGGTGCGCGCCGGTCGGCGTGAAAATTGCGGCAGTTGCCCGATAAATGGGGCTGTGCGCGGCGCCCTGCCATTCGGCCCTGGGTGTGGAGAGTAGAATTTCCTGATGCGTGCGCTGGAGTTCTTCTCCGGGTTCGATACCGAGTTCGCTGATCAGTAGTTCGCGGACCGTCCGGTAGGCGGCGAGCGCGTCGGCACGCCTTCCGCCCAGGTACAGCGCCCACAGCAGCTGGCACCACAGGTGCTCGCGCAGCGGCTGTTCGGTGAGCAGCTGCCGCAGTCCCTCGACGCACTCGCGGTGCTGGCCGAGCGCCAACCTGGCCGCCAGCACGTCCTCCCGCGCGCTCCAGCGCTGCTCCTCGAGCCGGGCGACGTAGGCGTCGGCCGTCGCCGTCGCCAGCTCGCAGAACGGTCTGCCCCGCCACAGCCGCAGTGCGTCCTCCAACAGCGTGGCCGCGAGGGCGTTCTGCCCGGCCGCGAGGGCGCGCCTGCCCTCGGCGAGCAGGTCCTCGAAGACCCACGCGTCGAGTTCGCCGCGGTCGAGGCGCAGCTGGTAGTCGCCGGGCCTGCTGCTGAGCCGCTCTCCGCCGCCGCGCCGCCGTGGCAGGACGCGCCGCAGGTGGTGCACGTAGGTCTTGAGGTTGCCCCTGGCCGACGGTGGCTGATGCCGAGGCCAGACGGTCTCCACGAGCCGGGCCACGGGCGTCCATTCGTTCGCGTGCAGCACCAGTGCGCAGAGCAGAGTCCGCTGCTTTCTGGCGGGAATGCGGATTGTTTCTCCGTCGTCCGCATCCACCTGCAGCATCCCCAATGCCCTGAACATGAATCCTCCTTGCTCCTTCTGGGCCCCTAGATTGCGTTGTCTGCGGACGGAAAGCAAGGCGCTGGTCCAGTAGAGGGGGGCCATTTGCTGTATCAGGCCGTGTGATGTGGACTTATTGCAATTCCGACGATTGTTGCCGGTGCAAAGAGCGCCGCTGAACCGGCGATGAACCACGCCGGATCACCCTTGTCGGGGTGGGAATACCTATCGCATCGGAGGCGAGCTGGTTCACGGCTCTGCCCGACACCGAGCTCCCCGCCGTGTACGACAAGCTCACCACGGCGAGGCGCATGGTTACCCATCCCTCGGGGCGTCCGTGGCTGGTCGGAGACTGGATCGACGAGGACATGGTGGCCGGGCGGGCGGGCCAGGCCCAGATCGTCGTGTTGGGAACCTGCCCGGTCAAGGAGGGGAGCCTGTGCGGCGCCGCGTCGCGGATGAGCGACGTCGGCAAGCTCGACCAGCTTGCGCGGGCGTTGACCGGGAGCAGCCACCTGCTGGCGTCGCTGGCCGGGCAGCAGCGGTTGCAGGGCACCGTGTCCGGCATGCGCAGGCTGTTCTACGGCCGGGCAGAGGGCGTGCTGGTCGCCGCGGACCGGGCGGACGTCCTGGCCTGGCTGATCGACGCCGAACTCGACGACCAGGCACTGGCGTTGTCCCTGCTCGACCCCGGCCCGCCGCACCCCCTCGCCGACCGGCCGATGTGGAAGGGGGTGCACGCCGTTCCGCCCGACCACTACCTCCGGGTCGCCGGGGCGAACCGCTCGCACCTGGTCCACTGGTGGAAGCCGCCGGAGGCGGTGGTTCCGCTCACCGAGGCGGCGCCGGTGGTGCGCGCGGCGCTGACCACGGCGGTCGAGGCGCGGGTGAACGGCGGCGGTGTGGTCAGCTGCGACCTCTCCGGCGGCATCGACTCCACCTCGATCTGCTTCCTCGCGGCGCGGGGACCCGCCGAGCTGATCGCCTACACCGCGCTCGGCCGCGACCCCGCCGACGACGACGCGGACTGGAGCATGCGGGCGGTGCTCGACCTCCCCCACGTGTGGCACGAGGTGCTGACGCGGGAGGAGATGCCCTTGGTCTACCAGGGGATCGCGTGGGCGGACGACCTGATGGACGCCCCGAGCCCCGCCACCATCGACCGCGCCCAGCTGCTCATCGGACTGCGCAGGCTGGCGGCACGCGGCGCGCGGGTGCACCTGACCGGGCTCGGTGGCGACGAGGTGCTCTCCGGCAGCAAGGAGGGCCTGTTCGAGATCTTCCGGACCAAGCCGCTGAAGGCGTTGTCCCATCTCCGGATCCACCGCGCCGCGGCCCGCTGGTCGCTCGGCGCGACCCTGCGGATGCTGACCAAGCGCGAGTCCTACGCGGCGTGGCTGGCCCGGATGGCGAAGTCGCTGACCGAACCCCGGCCGCCGGAGCGGGACGCCGCCATCGAGTGGGACGGACCGTTCCGGATGCCCCCGTGGGCCACCGACCACGCCGTGGAGCTGGTCCGCTCCGCCGTGCTCGAGGCCGCCAGGGACGCGGCGCCGGTCGGGCCGATCGCCACGCATTCCGACCTCATGGCCATCTGGTTCGGCGGGCGGCTGACCAGGGCCGAGGCGCAGATCGCGGAACGGATGGGAATCGGCTTGGCAGCGCCGTTCCAGGACGACCGGGTCATCGAGGCGTGCCTGGCGGTACGCCGGTACGAGCGGAACACGCCATCGGCCTACAAGCCGCTGGCCGCGGCGGCGCTGCGCGGGATCGTGCCCGCGCACCTGCTCGCGCGAACCACCAAGGCGGAAGGGTCGGCGGAGGAGGAGGCGGGGCTCCGCGAGAACAAGGCGGATCTGCTCGCGCTGTGCGAGAACTCCCGGCTCGAAGACCGCGGCCTGATCAACGTCAACGCGCTGCGCGGCTCGCTGCGCTTCTCCTACGACAAGGGAAGCGGGCACGAGGCCATCCAGCAGACCGTCAGCAGCGAGGTGTGGTTGCGAGTGCGCGAACTCGCCTCGCCACGGGAAAGGAACACGGCATGACCGTCCTGCACGAGCACGTCTCGGTCGTCAGCACCGACTACGGCGCGGTCCTGCTCGACCGGTCCTCCGGACGGTACTGGGCGCTCAACCCCACCGGGGCGCTCGTGCTGAGCGCGGTGCGGGACAGCGGTGACGAAAAGGCGGCGGTGGACGCGGTTCTGCGCGCCTTCGACGTCGACCCCAGCACCGCGCTCAGAGACGTGCAAGCCCTTCTGGAGCAGTGCCGCGCCGCCGGTCTGCTGGCCGAGTGAGGCGGACATGAGCGCTCCGATGACGTTGAGCCCACGCCCGCCCCGCCCGCCGTTGTCGCGCGCGGTGCTCGCCGCGCTGGCGGTGTTCGTGGCGAAGCGGCTCGCGACTCGTTCGCCCGCCCGGATCGAGGCGATCATGCGCCGTCTTCGCGTCGGTGCCCGCCCAGCCCGGTACGCGCGGGCGCAGACCGCCTACGACGAGGTCATGGCGGTGAGCTCCTGGTGCCGGGGACCGCAAGGGTGCTTGCCGCGCTCCATCGCCGTCGCGTTGCTGTGCCGGTGTTCCGGCACGTGGCCGTCCTGGTGCGTGGGGGCTCGCAAGGTGGGGCCGTTCAGCGCGCACGCGTGGGTCGAGGCGCAGGGGCGCGTCGTCGGCGAGCGCTTCGGCGATGACTACTTCCGCACGCTGTTCGCCGTGCGGCCGGTTCCGTGAACCGGCGCGAGGGCGTTCCCTCGTGGCGGCGTGCCCTGCGCAGGCGGTGCCCCGCGTCCAGGAGGCGCGGGTTTCGGACGATCTTCGTGACGCGGAACCGCGTTCACCGTTGGCGGGTCGGCTGTCCGCCGGCGGACCGCGAACGGTGAACCGTTGCTGAACTCGCGTTGAACGGTCAGACGGCAGTGTTGGAGGCGGCCCCCGGAAACAACAGCCCGACGAGAGCCGAAGGGAGGAGGGACATGAAGAAGACATACGAGAGTCCGGTGCTGCTTGAGGCAGGCACTTTCGCCACTGTCACCGGCCGTCGTGGCCGCTGGGGTCGCGACCGGCGCTGGCGCAGGCGTTGGTGGTGACTGGTTGCCCCACATGACCGAACAAACCCCGCTGGGTGCGGCGATGGCGGAACCGCCATCGCCGCACCGCGTATTTCCGGACGAGTGTGACCGTTGTGCCGACAGGACGAGGGATGGCAGCGATGAGCGGGAAGGACGAGCACGGCCGGCAGCGCGGAGGGGGGTTCATCGCGTTCGTCGGACTGTTGTCGGGTCACTGGCGCGCGGTCTCGGTCGCCGTGCTGCTCACGGTGCTCGGTACCGCGATCGGACTGGCCCAGCCCTTGCTGGTCAAGGACATCGTCGAGGTGGCGCAGGAGGGGAAGCCGGTCGCCGCCACGGTGCTGCTGGTGCTGCTCGGCCTGTTCCTGCTGCACGCGGCGGTCGACACCCTCGGCAGGTACGTGCTGGAGCGCACCAGTGAGTCGGTGGTGCGCGTGCTGCGGCGCACCATGATCGGACACCTGCTGCGGCTGCCGGTGCGGATCTACGACCGGGAGCGCATGGGGGACCTGATCTCGCGGACCAACGCCGACACCACCCTGGTGCGGGACGCGGTGGCCTTCAGCTTCGTCGACCTGGTCGCGGGCGGCGTCGGTGTCGGCGGTGCCGTCGCGCTGATGCTGTGGATCGACCCGCAGCTGTTCCTGCTGGTGCTGGCGACCGTCTCGATCGCGGGGCTGGCGCTGGTCGGGTTCCTCGGGCGCATCAGCACCGCCTCCGAGCACAGCCAGGCCGGTGTCGGCGACATGGCGGCCGACCTGGAGCGCGCGCTCGCGGCGATCAGGACGGTCAAGGCCAGCCGGGCCGAGGCCGTCGAGACCGAGCGCATCGGCCGCAGGGCCGACGAGGCCTACGTCGCCGGGGTGCGGATGGCCAAGCTGGAGTCGGTCGTGGGGCCCGCCATCGAGCTCGCCGCCAACGGCTCCATGCTGGTCGTGCTGCTCGTCGGCGGCATCAGGGTGGCCCAGGGCGGCGCGACGCTCGGCGAACTGGTGGCCTTCCTGCTCTACGCGACCTACCTCGTGATACCGCTGACCGAGATGTTCCAGGCGTTCGGGACGGTGCAACGCGGGCTCGGCGCGATGAACCGCGTCAGCGAGGTGCTGGCGCTGCCGGAGGAGACCGGCACGGAGCCGTCCGCGCGGGTCTTCACCGCGCCGTCGGGGCCCGTTGCCGGGCCGCAGCCCCCCGCGCTGGAGTTCCGCGACGTGTGGTTCGGCTACGAGGAGCGGCCGGTGCTCAACGGGGTGTCCTTCACGGTCCCGCGCCACGCCCACGTCGCGCTCGTCGGCGGGTCCGGGGCGGGCAAGTCCACGGTCCTGGCCCTCGCGGAGCGCTTCTACGAGCCCGTCAGCGGCAAGGTCCTGCTCGACGGGCACGACATCGGCGAGATGAGCCGGTTCGCGACGCGGTCCAGGATCAGCCTGGTGCAGCAGGAGACCCCGGTGCTGCGCGGGACCCTGCTGGACAACATCACCTACGCCGCGCCGGAGACCAGCCGCGCCGAGGTCGAGTGGGTCGTCGACGTGGTGAACCTCGGCGGTCTGGTGTCGCGGCTGCCGCACGGGTTGCACACCGAGGTCGGCGACCACGGCGTGCGGCTCTCCGGTGGGGAGCGGCAGCGGGTCGCCATCGCCAGGGCGCTGCTCACCTCCCCCTCGGTGATCCTGCTCGACGAGCCCACCTCGCAGCTGGACCCCGTCAACGAGGCCGCGCTGACCCGGGTGCTGCGCCGGGTGACGCGGGAGTGCGCCCTGCTCGTGGTCGCGCACCGGCCGTCGACCGTGCAAGCCGCCGAACGCATCGTCGTGCTGGAGTCCGGCCGCGTGGAAGCCGTCGGCACACACGCGGAACTGCTCACCACGAGCCGGACCTACGCCGGGCTGGCGACCGGCACCCTCGCCGGGAAGGCGGTCTGACCCGTCACGCCGCGGTGGAGTGCCTGCTCCCCGGGCGGACCGGATTCCGGCTGACAGTCTTCGTTGTCTTGTGCGAGGGATTGAGGCCGCGCGGGAGCCGGGCGCTCTTCGTGCCGAGGCGGAACGGGTTGCGCGAGCTGCTCCGTGACTGTGCGTGTCGTACCGCCCGGAACGGCACGGTCGGCGGTTCGAGGCCGCGCGCGATCACGATGGGCCCGCGGTAGCGGTGGCGGCCCTCGTACGGCGAGCGCGGCTCGGCCGGGGGCTGCGTGCGGGTGGCACGGACGGCTTCCGCCGTGCGGTGCGTGCGCCAGGCCGTGACCAGATCGCGCAGCGGGTGCGCGCGCTTGAGGCCGAGGAAGGACAGCCTGTTCAGGACGTGGAAGCGGTGCAGCACGGCGAGCGCCGCGAGGACGAGCAGGGGCGGCACGGTGAGCTCAAGCATCGCGGCACTCTCCTCGTGCCGCGGGTTGTTGCGCATTGCTGCCCATGCCTCGGGTCACCTCCGGTTGCTGCGGACGACGCAGGAGCGCGCGACCGGAGGAGGAGCGTAATGCATGTTGCACTCCGACTGACGCAGGCAAACGAGTGCGTTTCCGAGTCGTCACTGTTACTACGGGTGACGGTGACCTTGACGCACTGAATGAGTCATTCGGTGCGTAAGCGCGGGGACCGGCCTACGCGTGCAGGCCGCCGGTCGCGTTGAGGATCTCGCCGGTGAGCCAGCGCGCGTCGGGTCCGGCGAGGAACGCGACCACGTCGGCGACGTCGGCGGGCTGGCCGATGCGGCCCAGGGTGGTGAACCGGCTCAGCATCTCCAGGACTTCGGGGCGGTTCGAGGAGAGCAGCAGGTCGGTCTCCGTGGTGCCGGGGCGGACCACGTTCGCGGTGATCCCGCGCGAGCCCAGCTCGCGCGCGGCGACCTGCGTGATCAGCTCGGCCGCGGCCTTGCTGGCGCCGTAGGCGGAGGTGCCGGGGAAGGGCAGGTGCACGTTCGCGGTGGAGACGGTGATGATCCGGCCGTCGTCGCGCATGTGCCGCGCCGCGTGCTGCACGGCCAGGAACACCGCCTTGGTGTTCAAGGCGATCAGCAGGTCGAAGTCCGCCTCGGTCAGCTCGGGCAGCGGCTTGGGGATCGCGGTCCCGGCGTTGTTGACCAGGATGTCCAGCCCGTCGAGGTGTTCGCCTGCCGCCTCGAACAGCTTCTCGACCGAGCCGGGCTCGGACAGGTCGGCCTGGACGGCGTGCGCCTTCCCGCCCTCCTCGGCGACCAGGCGCTCGACCTCGGCCGCGGCCTCGGCGTTGCTGACGTAGCTGAACACCACGTGCGCGCCGTCGCGGGCGAGGCGGCGCACGATCGCCCTGCCGATACCGCGCGAACCACCCGTGACCAGAGCAGCACGACTCATCACTTGCCCCCGGTGAACCTCAGGATGTCGACGCCGCGCACGTTGTCGGCGACGAAGAGGAGGCCGCGGTGCCACAGCGGCTGCCACGAAAGCCCGTCTGCGGGGCGGAAGTAGCCGACCTGCCTCGGCCTGCTCGGATCGCTGATGTCGAGGAAGCGGGTGCCCTGGCCGTAGAAGGACTGCGCGAGGACCTTGCCGCGGACGTCGAAGTAGTGCGCTGAACAGTTCCCGTTGTCGGGGTCACTGCCTTCCTGTCCCGCGACGCTCCACGTGCCGATCGTGTTCAGCCGGTACGGGTTCTCCGGGGTGGAACGCCAGCCCTCGCCGCCGTAGGAACCCTTCAGCGAGGAGATCACCAGCACGCCGTCCGCCGCGCAGCCGTCGGCGAAGTTCTCCTCGGTGGCGAACACGGTCTGGCCGTAGCCCCACGCGCCCACGTCGGGGCCGTCGAGGGTCCTGCGGCCGACCGGGCGGTAGCTGTTGTGCAGGAACTTGCTGGTCGCGGACAGCTCCGAGATCCCGCCGCCGGCGAACGGCACCGGGTCGACCGCCGTGGCCCTGCGGAGCTTGCGCTGCACCGGGTCGAAGCGCAGGCCCTCCGTCCAGTACCCGCGGACCCCGCCGCGGCCGGAGACCCAGGCGACACCGTCCGCGTCGACCTGCACGTCGTGCGCGTAGTCGGTCTTGCCGTCGTTGCGCGCGGTGTCGATCGGGTTGGGGTAGACCTTCGGGTTGCGCGGATCGCGCACGTCGGTCACCCAGACCGGGCGCCCGCCCCAGTCCGCGGGCATGTGGCTGGCCTTGGCGGGCCCGCCGGTCCACAGGTAGCGGCAGTCGTTGACGCAGCTGGTGGTGTGGCCGGCGGGGATCTCCACGAAGGTGATCGTGTCGAGCTTGGCCGGATCGGCGGCGTCCACGATGTAGACGCCGGACTTGCCGGTGGCGGTGGTGCCGCCGAACGCGCGCGGATCGCGGGCGAGGAAGATCAGCTTGCGCTCCGGGTCGACCTCGGTGTCCTCCATCTCCCACATGCCGGGCATCGAGATCTCGCTCAGCAGGCGGGGCTTGGCGGGGTCGGCGGTGATGTCGTAGGACTTCAGGCCGAACTCGCCCGCGACGATCATGACGTCCCGGTGCGGGCGGGAGTACTGGAGGAAGTTGATCGAGATCGCGCCCTGGGCCTCGGGCAACGTGCCCAGCAGTTCCACGTTCTTGGCCGCCGAGCTCTTCGACGCCTTGGGCGTGCCCGCGGAGTGGGCGTGGCCGGACTCCGGCGCGGTGCCGAAGGCGGGGGCGTCACCGCACGCCCACGCGGGCACCCCCATCGCGAGGACGACCGCCGTGATCGCGGTGAGCAGAGCTGAACGCCTTGGCATCACGCACCCCCGTTGCTCCGATGTCCGGAAGGGAACTTAGATCCGTTAACGATTTCTCTCAAGGGTTTTCGTAGGCTTCAGGCCATGCGTCGCACACTGGCTGCTCTGGCTGTAGGAACGCTCCTGCTGACGGGGTGTTCCGGCGGGCCGTCCGCCGAGCCCGGCGTGCTCTCCGTCGGCGTGCGCGAACCCGCCAGCCTGCTGCCCGGCCGGGTGGCCGACCTGCCGGGGCGCCAGATCACCGGGGCGCTGTGGACACCGCTGACCGAACTGGGCGCCGCGGACCAACCACCCGTTCCGCTCGCGGCCGAGTCGGTCACCAGTCCGGACCGTCTGGTGTGGACGGTCGTGCTGCGCCAGGGGTGGCGCTTCCACGACGGCAGCCCGGTCACCGCCCGGTCCTACGTGGGCGCGTGGGAGGCCTCGATGCGCGAGGGCTGGCCGGGCGCCCGGGTGCTCACCGAGCAGCTGCGCGTCGCCGGGTTGCGCGCGGTGGACGAACGCACGATCGAGGTGCGGCTGGGCCGCCCGCTCGGCGAGTTCCCCAAGGCGTTGACCTCTCCGGCGCTGCTGCCGTTGCCCGAGTCGGTGCTCGCCTCGCGGGACTGGGACCGCTTCGCCGAGCGCCCGATCGGCAACGGGCCGTACCGGTTGACGGTGCCGTGGGTGCGGGACAAGGGAGCACGCGTCGAACCGTTCGCCGGATTCGCCGGCGCGGTGCGGCCGAAGGCGCGGGGCGTGGACTTCCGCGTGATCAACGATCCCGCCGACCAGTTCGCGCAGGTCTCCGCCGGCACGCTCGACCTGGCGACCGAGGTCCCATCGGTCAGGCACGCCGCGATGCAGCAGCAGTACGCGGACCGGCATTGGAACTGGCCCGCCCCCGAAGCCACCTATCTCGCGTTTCCCTTGGCGGACAAGCGTTTCGCCGATCCCTCGGTGCGGCACGCGATCTCGCTCGCCATCGACAGGTCCGCACTGGCCACCGGGCCGCTGGGCCACCAGGTCACGGCGGCGGCCTCGTTCGTGCCGCCCGCGCTGACCGGCGAGGCGGCTCCGGGTTCCTGCCGCCCGTGCGCGCACGACGCGCAGGCTGCCGGGGTGCTGCTCCGCCAGGGCGGGACGGGCCTGAGCACGCTGACGCTGTACTACGAGCAGGAGGAGGCGGGGCAGCGCGGCTGGGTGTCGCGGATCGCGGAGCAGCTGCGGTCGGGGCTGGCGCTGTCCGAGGTCCTGGTGCGCGGGCTGCCCGGCGACGAGTACCGAAAAGCGTTGGCGGGCAAGAGCTTCGACGGCCCCTACGTGCTCCGTGCCGATGCCGGCTACCCCAGCCCGCAGGCGTTGCTCGAACCGCTGCTGAGCGGCACCGGCTCCGATGTGGACTCGATGCTCGGCGAGGCCGCCGCGGCGCCGCCCGCGGCCTCTCCTCGGTACTACCGGCTCGCGGAGAACACCGTGCTGCGCGATCTGCCCATGACGCCGCTGTGGAGCGCGCACGGCCACCTCTACTGGTCCAAGGCGCTCTCCGGCGTCGTCACCGATCCCCTGCGCGGGGTGCTGCTCGACCGGATCGAGGTCCGCGCCCGCCCCTAGAGGCGCAGGGGCTTCCTCAAAGTGCACGGCCGTTCCTGATTCCTTGTTGCGAAGGAAAATCTGCCCGACCCTCGGTGTCGAGCCACGCCAGTTCCGCGTGGCACGGCCGTGGGGGTCTGAATGCCTTATCTGACGTGGATGGCCGACGTCCTGCGCGATGCGGGACTTCGGGTCGAAGAAGTGGACGGCTGGCAGAGCCGGGGACATCGAGGGGGTGTGCGCGACATCCGCGGCGTGCTGCTGCACCACACCGTGGGCGCACCCACCGGGAACTTCCCCTCACTGGACTTCATCCTCCGCGGCCAGCCGCCCGAGAAACCACCGCCACTGGCCAACCTCGGCCTGGCCCGTGACGGCACCTGGTACACGATCGCGGCCGGGCTCGCCAACCACGCCGGTCGCGGAAGGTGGCCGGGAATTCCCCTCGACAACGGCAATCCGCACCTGATCGGCGTCGAGGCCGAGTCGACCGGCGCCGACCACGGTGACTGGACCCAGGCGCAGCTGGAGAGCTACCCGCAGGGCGTCGCCGCGCTGCTGCGGCACCTGGGGCTGCCCGCGGAGCGGGCGATCGCGCACAAGGAATGGGCGCCGACCCGCAAGAAGGACCCCGCCGGGTGGCCCGGCGGCATCAACGGTTTCCGCGACACCGTTCGCGCGCACTTGGAGGACGACATGCCGCTCAGCGACAACGACATCTACCGCATCTGGGACTTCAAGGCGCACGAGCTGAACAACCCGGCCGCCGTGCACTCGGCCGCCGTGTGGCTGGTCGGCGCCAACATGGGTGCGTGGCAGGCCGAGCGGCAGCTCGTCGGTCTGCGCACCGCCGTGGAGAAGCTGGCCGAGGCCGTCGGCTCCGCGCAGGGCGTCAACGCCGACGACTTGAAGAAGGCCATCGGCGAGGCCATCGCCGAGGCAGCGCCCGCCGTTCCGGTCGCCCCGGGCAACGGCGAGGGGTGATCGGCCGATGCCTGTGAACCCGACGTATCCGGGCGTCTACATCCAGGAACTGCCGAGCACGGTCCGCACGATCACCGGGGTGCCGACGTCGGTCGCCGCGTTCGTCGGTCCCGCGCTGCGCGGTCCCATCGACAAGCCGGTGCACATCACCAGCTTCTCGGACTTCCAGCGGATCTTCGGTGGGCTGGACCGCAAGTGCAAGATGAGCCTCGCGGTCTACCACTTCTACAACAACGGTGGTGCGGAGGCGGAGATCGTCCGGGTCGCCGGCCAGGTGGATCACCCGACCGAACCGGACAAGAAGGTGCCGTCCTACCCGGCGAAGGTCGAGCTGAGGGACAAGCCGCCGAAGCCCGACGGCACGCCGGACGGCAACGTGGTGGTCGTCCTGCAGGCGTCCGGTCCGGGCGACTGGGGCAGGAACCTGAAGGTCCGGATCGACCACAACACGATCGAGAGGCTGGACGGGGGCAACCCGGCGGCGCCGAAGCTGTACAACCTCACGATCCGGGACGAGGACGCCGATCAGGAGGAGCGCTTCCTCAACATCAGCATCGACGACACCGACGCGCGCAACCTGAAGAACGTGCTGTCCGGCTCGCTGCTCGTGGTGCCGGGCAAACCCCCCGCTTCGACCGAACCGCGCAAGATCCCGGCCGCAGACCTCGAGAAGGCACCCAAGGGCGAAGAGCCGGACGTGTGGAAGAACCCCAAGTGCCACGCGAGACTGACGGGTGGCGAGTACAAGGAGCCCGTCAGGGACGACTACCTCGGGGACAAGAACGCCAAGACCGGTATGAACGCCTTGCGGGACGCGGACATCTTCAACGTCCTGTCCACACCGGACTTCCCGTTCGACGACGAGACCGAGACCGAGCTCGACAAGATCGCGCAGTTCTGCGTCGAGATGCGGGCGATGTTCATCCCGGACCTGCCGCTCACCTCGATCGAGGCCGCACGGATCAAGGCCGACAACTTCCCGATCAGCAGACCCAACCGGAAGAACGCGGCGCTCTACTTCCCGCAGGTGAAGATGCCCGATCCGACGCAGGACCACGCGGTCGTGGACACCTTCAACTCCGGAGTCATGGCCGGGGTGTGGGCGCGCACCGACGTGGAACGCGGGGTGTGGAAGGCGCCCGCGGGCACGGATGCCGCCCTCGGAGCCGTCGTCGCGCCGTCGGTCCGGATGAACGACCTGGAGAACGGGGTCCTCAACCCCAAGGCGGTGAACTGCCTGAGGCAGCTGCCGGTCTACGGGAACCTGTCGTGGGGCGCGCGGACCATGGCCGGGGCGGACGTCGCCAACGACCAGTGGAAGTACCTGCCGGTGCGGCGGCTGGCGCTGTTCATCGAGGAGAGCCTGTTCCGCGGCACGAAGTGGGTGGTGTTCGAGCCCAACGACGAACCGCTGTGGGCCTCGATCCGGCTCAACGTGGGCGCGTTCATGAACAACCTGTTCCAGCAGGGCGCGTTCCAGGGCACCAACCCGGACGAGGCGTACCTCGTCAGGTGCGACAGGGACAACAACCCGCAGAACCAGATCGATCTCGGGATCGTGAACATCCTGGTCGGCTTCGCCCCGTTGAAGCCGGCGGAGTTCGTCGTCATCAGCATCCAGCAGCTCGCCGGCCAGATCCAGGTCTGAGAGGAGTAGGGCGATGCCACAAGTCTCAGCCAAGGGAATCCCGGTCGATCCCTACAAGAACTTCCGGTTCCGCGTGCGGTACTCCGACCGCAGCGACTACATCGCGGCGGTCAGCAAGATCTCCGGGTTGAAGCGCTCGACGGAGGTGGTCAAGCACCGCGCGGGCGGTGACCCGACCACCAGCCGCAAACTGCCGGGGCGCACCGAGTACGAGGCGGTCACCCTGGAGCGCGGGGTCACCTTCGACACGGAGTTCGCCAACTGGGCCAACTCGGTGTGGAGCTTCCGCAGGGCCGGCGGCGGGGTGGCGACGTCACTGGCCACCTTCCGCAGGGACCTGGTGATCGACGTGCTCGACGACGGCGGCAGCGTGGTCTCCAGCTACAGCCTGCACCGCGCTTGGGTGTCGGAGTACCAGGCACTGTCCGATCTGGACGCCAACGCCAACGCGGTGCTGATCGAGCACATCAAGCTGGAGAACGAGGGCTGGGTGCACGAGGGCCCGAAGGGGCCGCCCGCCGAGACGAGCTTCCAAGACCCGGCGTGATCGAGGTGGCGGCGTCGTTGGCCGAGGCCGAGCTGCTGTCCCTGTGGGAGAACGGGTCCTGGCTCGACACGGCGGGCAGGGCGCTGGTGCTGGCGGAGGCGGGCGGCGGTGCCGAGCCGGGCACCGCCGCGGAGCTGCCGATCGGAGAGCGGGATGCGATCCTGCTCTCACTGCACGAGTCCTGGTTCGGCCGGCGGCTGCGCTGCGCGGTGACCTGCCCGTCCTGTCAGGGGCGACTGGAGACCGAGGTGTCCACTGTGGACCTTCGGGTGCCGGTCGGGACGGGTGGCCCGGTCAGCGCGGACGGGGTGGAGCTCGACGTCCGGCCGGTCAGCACCGCGGATCTGCTCGCGGCGCGGGACCGGCGGGCGTTGCTGCTGCGCTGCGTCCGCTCGGCGCGGAAGGGCGAGCGGGCGATTTCCCCGGCGGAGCTGCCGGAGGAAGTGCTGGAGGCGGTGGCCGCCGCGCTGCCGGAGCTGGACCCGCAGGCGGACGTGTCGCTCGGGATGAGCTGCGCGTCCTGTGCGCACGAGTGGGGCGCGCCGTTCGACATCGCCGGGTACCTGTGGGCGGTGCTCGACACGCACGCCAGGCGGCTGTTGTACGAGATCCACGAGTTGGCGACCGCTTACGGCTGGACCGAGCGTGAAGTGCTCTCGGTCGGTCCGGCCCGGCGGCGGTTCTACCTGGAGGCGGCGCGGACATGACCACGATTGCCCAGCCGGACTTCGTCGGCAGGCTGCTCGGTGAGGGCGCCGAGCTGGCCGTCCGCCCGTTGCTTCCCTCGATCTTCGACCCGGTTCCCCCGCCCGAGCTCACGCCGGAACCGGTTGCCCGGCAGCGCATTCAGCCCGAGCCGGAGCCACTGCCGCACCCGGCGATTAGGCAGCCGGAACAGGTGCGACCGGCGCAAGCGGAGCGAGCTGTGCCGAGCACGGCACCGAAGCCCGACGCAGCGCAACCGGCTGTCCGGCAAAGGACAATCGGGGAACCACGAGTGCCGGAAACTGTGCTGCGGAAACCCGAATCCCCGCCGCGGCAAACGAACATGCCGAGATCGGAACACGCTGCGCCGTCGATGAGGACGAAGCCGGTCGTGGTCACGCGGACGGAGCGCGAAGAGATTCCAGTCGCCGTACCCGTTGTGCAGCAGGTTGAGAAAACCGTTGTGCAGCACACAGCCAGCACTGTGGTCCCGGCCGTCACTCCGACTACCCCGGCCATTCCAGTTGCTGCCCCGGCGACGCAACCGCGAACACAACGGCCGGTGGCTCCGAGGCGATCCAAGACCGTGGAGCAGACGGTGCACATCACCATCGGCAGGGTCGAGGTCAAGGCGGCCGCGGACAAGGCACCCGAACGCCGGGCAGCACCAAGGCAGCAGCCCACGACGAGCCTGGAGGACTACCTCCGGCGCAGAGGAGGTGGCACGTCATGAGCAACCACCGCGCGATCAAGGCGGTCACCGAGCTTCTGCAGCTCCGCCTGCAGAAGGGCGTGGAGGGCGTTGGGTCGACGACCGTCACCGTGTTGTCGCCGGACAAGGCCGCGGCCGCGATGAGCACCTCCATCGTCAACCTCTTCCTCTACCAGGTCACTGTGGACGGTCACTGGCGCAACGAGCCGTTCCCCGGAGCGCACACCCGGCCGGGCGAGCGGCCGAGGCCGCCGCTGCCGTTGGTCCTGCGCTACCTGGTCACCCCGTTCATCAAGGAGGGCAACGACCTCCAGGCGCACGAGGTGCTCGGCGCTGCGATGCGGAGGCTGCACGACTACCCCGAGTTCACCGGCCGCGAGCTGGCCGACGGCGCGAGCTACGCCGATGTCGCCCGGCAGGTCGAGTCGGTCAAGATCTCCCCGATCGCGATCTCCACCGACGAGATCTCCAAGCTGTGGTCGGCTTTCCAGACCCAGTACCGGATCTCCGTCGGCTACGAGGCGCGGATCGTGTTGATCGAGAGCGAGCGCGGGGTCCCGGCCGCGCCGCCGGTGCTCACGCGCGGCAGGGACGACCGCGGTCCGGTCGTCGAGGGCAGCCCGGCACCGCCGTTCCCGTTGCTCACCGCGGCCGACATCGCGGACAACGACGTGCTGGCGGGGGAGCCGTTCGTGTTGCGCGGACTGAACCTGACCGCGGGACCTGCCACGCTCCGGCTCACCCACCCGGTGGTGCCGAAGGTGGTCGAGCTGTCGGGCAGCCGGATCTCGGTGACCCCGACCGAACTCCGGGCCGAGTTCCCGAACGATCCCGAGCTCGGCGGCGGGTTGTGGTCGGCCGCCGTGCACCTCGCGACTCCGGAGGGCGAGCGGGTGACGAACTCGGTCCCGCTGCCGGTGGGCGCCGGGATCACCGCTGGTGTGCCGAACACAGTCACGCGGGAACAGGGCGTTGCGACGATTCCCGTCTCCACCGAGCTGAGCGTGCACCCCGGGCAACGCGCATTCCTGTTGGTGGGGTCGCACACCGTGACGGCGGAGCCGATCACCGCGGCCACCAGGTCGCTGGTCTTCAAGATGGCCGAGGCGAACCCCGGCACCTACCTGACGCGCCTGCGGGTGGACGGCGTGGACAGCCGCATCATCATCAAGCGCCCGGGTGAGCCGCCGGTCTTCGACGACAGTCAGAAGGTGGTGATCGTCTGATGGACCTCGACTGGCTCCGGAGCAACGACCGGTACCTCGCGACCTCGTTGACCTGGTTGCGCATGCGGCTGATGCTGGCGATCGACACCGCAAGCGGGTCCTCGGTCAGCACTGTGGTGCCCCAGCCGCCGCAGCAGCGCTCGCGCTGGTGGGGAGCGAAGCCGCAACCCGTTGTGACCCCACCGCCGCAACGGATCTCACCCCGGGCGGTCGAACAGGCCGCCGCCGCGCGCGCACAGGCCGGCGCGATCTCTCCGGAGCCAGCGCTGCACACGGTGGCCAGGCTGTTCGGGCTCTCCGAGTTCGAACGGGACACGCTGCTGCTGTGCGCGGCGATGGAGCTGGACCCGGCGCTGGGCGGATTGTGCGCGCAGGCGCACGGGAACCCGGGCATGGCGTATCCGACGCTCGGGCTCGCGCTGAGCGCGCTGCCCGAGCCGGCATGGGACATCGTCGCACCGCACCGGGGGCTGCGCAGGTGGCGGCTGGTCGAGATCGTGCAGGGCGCGGGGCAGCCGCTGGTGACCGCGACGCTGCGCGCACAGGAGCGGATCGTCAACTACCTCAAGGGGTTGAACTACCTCGACGATCAGCTGGAGCCGCTGGTCTCGCCACTCGGGGCGCGCGGCGGGCCGGCCCTGCCACCCTCGCAGCTGGAGGCCGTGTCCGTCCTGCGGGACGAATGGCTCAACGGCGGCAACGCGGCCGTGCAGCTCGTCGGCGCGGACGAGGCGAGCAAGCTCCTGGTGGCCGCGCGCGCGGCGACGGAAGTCGGCCTCGTTCCCTATCGGTTGGAAGCATCGCTGCTGCCCACCGCACCGTCCGAATTGGACGAACTGGCGCGGTTGTGGCGGCGCGAGGCCATGTTGCTGCCGTTGGCGCTGTACGTCGACGCCGCCGACCTCGCCGACGAAGCCGGGAAGTTCTCGCCGGTGAAGCGATTCCTGAGCCGGGTCGGCGGAGCGAGCGTCCTCGTCGCGCGGGAGAGCTGGCCGGAGCTGGGCAGGCGCACCGTCGTGGTGGACGTGGCCCCACCGACGGCCGGGGAGCGCGCCGCGACGTGGCGCGCCGAACTGGGTGGTGGCGCGCCTGCGGAGGTGGTCAGCGAGCTGGCCGGGCAGTTCGCGCTGGACGTCGGGGCCATTTCGGAGATCGCCGCGGGCGGTGGCGGCCGGAACCGGTTGTGGCGGGCGTGCCTGCACGGCACCCGGCCCCGGCTGGACTCGTTGGCGCAGCGGCTCCAGCCCGCGGTCGGCTGGGACGACCTGGTGCTGCCGGAGGAGGAGATGACCGTGCTGCGGCAGATCGCCGCGCAGGTCGCCAACCGCGGCACCGTGTACGACGAGTGGGGCTTCGGCGAGCGGATCGTCCGGGGGCTCGGTGTGAGCGTCCTGTTCAGCGGGCCGAGCGGGGTCGGAAAGACCATGGCCGCCGAGGTGCTGGCGGCGGAGCTAGAGCTGGACCTCTACCGGATCGACCTGTCCGCTGTGGTGAGCAAGTACATCGGCGAGACCGAGAAGAACCTCCGCCGCCTGTTCGACGCGGCCGAGACCGGTGGCGCGATCCTGCTCTTCGACGAGTCGGAGTCGTTGTTCGGCAAGCGCAGCGAGGTCAAGGACGCGCACGACCGCTACGCCAACGTCGAGACCGGGTACCTGCTGCAACGGATGGAGGCCTACCACGGTCTCGCCGTGCTCACCACGAACCTGCGCAGCGCCTTGGACGTCGCGTTCCTGCGGCGCCTGCGGTTCACCGTCGACTTCCCGTTCCCCGGCGTCGAGCAGCGGCGCGAACTGTGGCGGCGCGCGTTCCCGGGACACGCGCCCAGCTCCGGCCTGGACTTCGATCGGCTGAGCCGGCTCCAGGCCAGCGGCGGCATGGTCCGCAACATCGCGCTCAACGCGGCGTTCCTGGCGGCGGGCGAAGGCGGCGTGATCACCATGCCGCTGGTGCTGCGGGCGGCGCGGACCGAGTTCCGCAAGCTGGAGATCCCCTTCCAGGAAAAGGACTTCGTGTGATGAGCCGGATCGAGGTGCACATCGACCGCCTGGTGCTCGAAGGCGTGGAGCTGCGGCACGCGGGCGCCGTGCAGGAGGCAGTGCGGGCAGAGCTGGGGCGGTTGCTCACCGACCGGACCACGTGGGCGGACCACCGCGTGCGCAAGGCTTCCGCCGAAGTCCACAGTGGACTATCCAGTCCTGCGGAGCTGGGCAGGTCCGTCGCGCGATCGGTGTACGGGGTGGTTTCCCATGGCCGGTGAGCACGTGCGGATGGCTCGGGCGGTGCAGAACGAGGACCGCTCGTTCCGGTTCGCCCAGGGCGGTCAGCGGTTGCCCGAGGAGACCCGTGAGCACATGGAGGCCCGGCTCGGCGGCGATTTCGCAGAGGTGCGGGTGCACACCGACGACGCGGCGCACCGGGCAGCGGTGGATCTCGGTGCCGAAGCTGCGACGGTCGGCAACCACATCCTGTTCCGAAGTGGACACTACGGCCCTGACCTGTTGTTGCACGAGCTGGCGCACGTGCTCCAACAGCGGCACGAAACCGTTGGTGGAGAACAGATCGCGCCAGGACTCAAGCTGGGCAACGACCACTTCGAACGAGCAGCCGATGCCGGTGCGCCGGTGCGCTCGTCCGGCAGCGGCACGCGCGAACTGGTGGTGCAGCGGCGGGAGGTGCCTGAAGGCGCCGGGGAGCCGGCGCTCGGCGACTGGCGGGAGTCCGACCGTCTCAACTGGACGGACACGTGGAAGAAGGCCTGCGAGCACAACCTGCTGAACCTGAACCGCGAGGCGTACCAGCAGGTCGCCGAGCGCCGTGACTTCTACCGCTGGTTCTTCGCGGAGATCACCAAGAAGGGCCATGAGACCAAGTGGCCGCTCGCCGCGTACGCGGTGGCCAGCGGCGCGGCCGAGGTCGTCGAGACGGGTGGCGCCGCCGAGGGGCTGTCGTCGATCACCAACGACATCCAGGCCATGGTCCGGCAGGGCAACCAGGTCATCTTCGACGACGTCCTGCCGAAGCTGCGGGACCTGTGGAACAGCAAGGAGCTGCTCAAGGGGGACGCCGCGACCGCGTGGGACGCGAACACCCTCGCCGAGGAGCAGAAACTGGTCGAGGGCGTGTACCTGGGCGCGAACCCCGATGCGAAGTCCGAGTTCGGGGAGCTGGCCTCGGGGCGGGGCGTCCGGCTCAACCTGGGCAAGGCGTTCGGGCTCGGCAAGATCAAGGGCTTCCCGGTCGATGAGAAGCACCCGGATGTCGTCGGCGGGGTGATGCCCGCTTTCACCGGCGACATCCGCAAGGCCGAGGACCGGTGGAAGTACGGCATGCGGGTGGGGGCCCACTTCTCCGCCCCACCGACCAGCCACCGTCTGTTCCGCGCCGACCGCGTTCCCGCGCCCGAGCCGTCGATCGCGATGCCCGAGGTGGGGCCGGAGTACGGCAGCGGGCTGCGGCAGACGTTCGAGCGGGTCAACACCATGCCGCAGTTGCACTACGTCGACGCCCTGCTCAACGACCTCGATGTCGACGAGCGCGATGTCGGCGATCGCATCCGCGCGCTCCCGGAACACGAGCAGAAGTTGTTCGACAAGAACCCGTGGCGGCTGCGCAAGCTCGCCGAAGCGTTGAACCGCGAGGAGATGGAGTACGCCCTCGCGCTCGGCAAGCACATTCCGGACAAGGTCAAGGCGGACCTGATCAAGGCCGCGGGGAACTGAGGGGGTGTGTCGTGGGGGATGAACGCGAGGCGAAGAAGCTGCCCACCACCTCGGCCGCGACGGCGTGGCGCCCGAAGCAGGCGGGACCGGTGATGGCCTCACCCGGAGCGACGACGATGCCGGACGATTTCACCTCGGTGCCCTTGCTCGGTGGCGACCTGCGGCTGAACATCGCCTCGTTCCAGGGCTTCGCCCAAGGCGGCGCACAGGTCACCCGCGTGCACCGCAGGGAAGCGGAGTTCGTCGCGGTGCAGCTGACGAGCTGGTTGAGCCGGGCGCCCGGCATGCGGTTCAGCATCGTCGGCCAGGGCTCGGCGGACCTGGGTTCGAGGCGCGCCAACGAGATCCGGCGGTTGCTGATCGCCGCGAAGGTCCCGGCGCACACGCTCGTCGTGGACACGATGCCGGGTGTGGACGACGGCTGCGTCGACATCAAGGTGCTGAGCGGCCTTCCCGACGCACCGCCACGCAGGGTTCCCGACATCGGGCTCGGCCCCCTGCCGCCGCCGGGGCCGGTACGGACCCAGCCCACCCTGCCGACTCCGCCGCCCGCTTCGTTGCCGCCTGGGAACGAACCCGAGCAGACCAGGCCCGGCAGCGCGGGCGACATCCTCAAGGCGGCGAGCAAGGTTCCCGCCGCTGCCACGGCGATCGAGCTGCTGACGAAGGTCGCCGAACAACGGTGGCGCGAAGCGGTCGCCAAGATGAAGCCGGGGGAGTGGGTCGCGCTCGGCGTGGTGGCCGGGAGCCTCGCCGGAGGGGTGGCCGTCGGCTCCGTCCAGGACCCGGAGGTCGGCGAGTTCGTCGTGCGCATGATCAGGACGATCAGCCCGTCGCTGCCGGTTCCCGGCGCGGACAAGGTCAAGGTCCAGTTCCTGCCGGACTACACGCGGAGCACGGCCGGCCCCGCGGACATCGGCATCAGCTTCCAGCTCACCGGGAGGTTCTGATGGGCGACAAGGGCCTGATCGAGGGCAGCGGCTTCAAGACCGAGGTGGGTGGGGAGTTGTGAGCGTTCAAGGGATTTCGCCGAAGGTGGTGCGCGGCGGCTTCGTGCTGTCCTACCCCGGAGGGCCGAGGCGAGTGGTCGTGTTCCAGTACAACCCGGACACGCTCACCAGGACGATGAAACCGCAGGTGCCGCCGGACGAGCCCGGGGACCGGCTGGAGGCGTTGCGGCTCAAAGGGCCGCCGCAGGAGAGCTACAGGTTCGAGGCCGAGTTCGACGCCGCCGACCAGCTCGATCGGTCCGAAGTGGACAGACACGGGCTGCACCCGGTGCTGGCCGCGCTGGAGGCCTGCTTCTCGCCGAGCTACCGGCAGCTGGACCGGGAGAACACCCGGGCAGGCGCCGGGGTGCTGGAGATCGAACCGGCCGAGGGGCCGCTGACCGTGCTGGTGCTGGGCCGCAACCGCGTGGTCCCGGTGCGGATCACCGAGTTCAGCGTCACCGAGGAGGCCTTCGACATCGAGCTGAACCCGATCCGCGCCAAGGTCTCCGTCGGCGCGCGGGCGCTGACCGTGGACGACGTCGGGTTCACCCACCCGGCCGGACTGCTGTTCATGCACAACCTGCAGAAGCGGCAGGACCTGGCGGCACTGCACTTCACCGGCGGTGGCACCGAGGCCGCCGCGCTGGACCAGCTGGCGAAGGGGTGAGGCGATGTTCTCGATAACCAGTCGCTACCAAGGGCTCCCGACCGCCGAGATCCGGCTGCCGGACGGGCGGGTGGTGACCTACGTGCGGCGGCGCATCCTGCCGAAGCCGGACTCGCTCGGGCTGATCGGTGAGCACGTGGTGGCGCCCGGCGAACGGCCGGACCACATCGCGCACAAGGTCTTCGGCGCCGCCGAGCTGGCGTGGCGGCTGGCCGACGGCAACGGCGCGTTCGAGCCGGAGGAGCTGACCGCCCGCCCGGGGCGGAGACTGCGGATCACGTTGCCAGAGGGGATTCCCGGGGCCGCGTCTGCCGGGTTCTCCCTCGGTGCGCCGCCGACCCCGCCGGCGGGCGGCCATGTTCACTGACCTGCAGGTGCGCCTGCTGATCGGCAAGGTCGCGGTGCTCCCGGCCCCGGCCGAGCTGACCGACGCGCTGCAGTCCATCCAGGTGATCACGAGCGCGGGCTCGCGGTCCGGGTTCCGGCTGGACTTCGCGGTCAGCAAGCGCTCGATCATCACCGGCGCGCTGATCCCCGCCGGGGTCTTCGACCCGAAGACCAGGGTGGTCCTGCTGGCGATCATCAAGGGGTTCCCGCACGTGCTGATGGACGGCGTGATCACCCGCCAGGACATGAGCCCCGGCAACGATCCCGCCGGATCGACCTTCACCGTCACCGGCGAGGACCTGAGCCTGCTGATGGACCTCACCCACGAGCACGCGTGCTACCCGGCGCTGCGCCCGGACCTCGCCGTGCTGAAGGCGCTGACCAAACCGAAGTACCTGATGTACGGCATCGCCCCGGTCACCGTCCCGCCGATCATCCCGGTGACGCCGAGCATCATGGAGCGCATCCCGATCCAGTCGGCGACCGACCTCGCCTACGTCAGCGGGCTGGCCAGGGACGTCGGCTACACCTTCTACGTCGAGCCGGGGCCGGCTCCTGGCACGAGCACCGCGTACTGGGGGCCGGAGCTGCGCGTCGGTGTCCCGCAGCCCGCGCTGACCGTCAACTCCGGAACGGCGTCCAATGTGGAGTCGCTGAGCTTCAGCTACGACGGGCTGTCCAGGGTCCAGTACACCGTGCCGATCACCGATCCCCTGTCCAAGCTCGGGATCTCCATCCCGGTGCCCGACATCAACCTGCTCCAGCCGCCCCTCGCGCCCAAGCCCGCGGTGACGCTCCGGGAAAAGCCCCTTGAGGAAACCAACAAGGCAGGTTTCGCCGAGGCGGCCTCATTGGCGCTCGGCCGGGCGCAGAATGTCAACGACGCGATCAGCGGACAGGGCAAGGTCGACGTGCTGCGCTACGGGCACGTGCTCAAGGCGCGGAGCCTGGTCAGCGTGCGCGGCGCCGGGATCGCCTACGACGGTTTCTACTACGTCAAGAGCGTCACCAGCGACATCAGACGCGGTGAGTACAAGCAGAGCTTCACGTTGAGTCGGGACGGTCTAGGTCCCCTGAGCCCGGTGGTGCAGCCATGACGCAGACGAACGGCACCGAGCCGATGAAGTACCGCGGTCGCTACCAGGGCGTGGTGCGCAACAGCCTCGACCCGCTGAACAAGGGCCGCCTGCTGGTCGCGGTGCCCGAGGTGCTGGGCAACGATCCGTGCGTCTGGGCCAACCCGTCCACGCCGATGGCCACGCTCGCCGGTGGTGGTGTGTACATGCGGGGCCTGGAGGGCGCGGGTGTGCTGGTCGAGTTCCTCGACGGCAACCTCGACTACCCGATGTGGACGGGGTTCTGGAGGGGCGACGCCACGCTGGACACGCCGGTCGCGGTGAAGTCGGCCAACCCCAAGGCCTCGGTGATCGTGCTCGCCACCTCGGCCAAGAACTCCATCGTCATCGACGACACCCCGGTGGCGGGCGGGATCACGCTCAAGGTCGGGCTCTCGGAGATCTCGTTGACGGACAAGGGGATCACGCTCAGGTGCGGCGCGTCCTCGATCGAGCTCTCGCCCGCGGGACAGGTCAGCGTCAACGGTCCCGCGCTGACGGTGCTGTGAGGGGGAACGAGGATGCCAGGGTTCGTCTACCACCAGAACGCCGCCGTCGACTGCCAGCACAGCGGGCGGATCAAGGTGAACTCGCCGGGGCAGGTCCGCGTGAAGGTCGGCGGCCAGCTGGTGAACACCTCGTTGTTCCAGAACGAGGTGACCGGCTGCTCGCACCCCGACGGGCCGTGCGCGCGGATCCAGTGGAGGCACCTCTCCACCCGGATCAAGTGCTACGGGCAGCCGGTGCTGCTGTACGCGTCGCCGCTGGGACTGGCGAACGGGGTGACCGAGGGGCCCGCTCCCGTACCGCCGCAGGGACAGGGAGTCCAGCCGAGGGTACTGGGGTTGTGACATGCACATCGACCATCCACTGCACTTCGACCACCGAGGACGCACGGCGCGGACCGACCACGCCGGGCACGTCCGCGACATGATCGAGCAGCTGCTGTTCACCGCGCCGGGCGAGCGGGTCAACCGGCCGGAGTTCGGTTGCGGGCTCATGGAACTGGTCTTCTCGCCGAACAGCCCGGAGCTGGCCGCGGTGCTGGAGGCGACCGCGCACGCCGCGCTGTTGCAGTACCTCGGTGACCTGATCGCCGTGGAGTCCTTCGCGGTCCGGGCCCAGGACGCGACGTTGAGCGTGCGGCTGGTGTACCGGCTCCTCGTCACGGGCGAGCGCCGTACCGAAGTCTTCGACGGGGGTGGCTACCGATGAGTTCCGTGGACGGGCGTCGGGTGAAGCTCCGCGCGAGTGGCCGCAACGGTTTGGACGCCGTCGACGTCAGTGCGGACCAGCGCGAGCTGACCGTGCTGTTGTTCGGCGAGACGCCCGAGGACCTGTGCAAGGAGAACTTCCGGATCCTCGGCGGCAGGCGGGTCAAGGACGTCCAGATCACCGCGATGTCCTCGCTGGGAACGGAGGAACCGGACCTGGAGGACCGCATCCGGTTGACCGTGGACCGGCCGGGGGACTTCTCCACGTACACGCTCGTCGCGGTGGACGCGGCGACCGGTAAGCCGCACCCTTGCTTCGATCCTCGCTACGCGCGCATCGACTTCAGTTTCAAGCAGAACTGCCCGACGGGTCTGGACTGCAAGCCGGAACCGCCCGGTCCGCCGGTCGAGCGTCCCACACCGACCATCGACTACCTGGCCAAGGACTACGCGAGCTTCCGGCAGCTGATGCTGGACCGGCTCAGCCTCACCGTTCCACAGTGGACGGACAGGCAGTTTCCCGACATCGGCGTGACGCTGGTGGAACTGCTGGCTTACCTGGGCGATCAGCTCAGCTACCGGCAGGACGCGGTCGCGACCGAGGCGTACCTGGACACCGCCCGCGAGCGGATCTCGGTGCGCAGGCACGTGCGGTTGATGGACTACCCGATGCACGACGGCTGCGCGGCGCGGACCTCGGTCCACGTTTCCGTGAAGGGCACAGTGGAACTGCGGCGCGGTGACTACCGGTTCATCGCGCTCCACCCGGACGTGCTGTACGGCCGTCACGCGCTGCGCGAGGGGGACCTGGTCGCGAACAAGGTCCCGCAGCACTCCTACGAGGTCTACCGGCCGTTGGTGGACGGCGACCTCGTGCTCCGCGAGGCCCACAACAGGATTCCACTGTGGACCTGGGGTGGTCAGGACTGCTTCCTTCCCCGGGGAAGCACGTCGGCGACCCTCAAGGACGACTGGGCGGACGAGAAGTGCGAGCGACGCCTGCTCTCGCTGGAGCCCGGCGATCTGCTGCTGTTCGAGGAGGTCCTGGGGCCGAACACGGGGAAGGAAGCCGACGCCGATCCGGCCAGGCGCCAGCTCGTCCGGCTGACCTCCGTCGAACCGTCGGTCGATCCGCTCTACTGCGACCAGCCGCTGCTGGAGATCGCGTGGGCTGCCGAGGACGCCCTGACCTTCCCGCTCTGCTTGTCCAGCAGGGGACCGGACTGCTGCCCCGTCGAGGACGTGAGCGTCGCGCGCGGCAACGTGGTCCTGGTCGAGCACGGCCGCCCGACCACTTGGTGCGACGGCAAGGACGAGGAGATCTGCGTTCCGGAGCGGCCGACCGAGACGGTCTGCCCGGAGCGCGACGGCTTCGGCTGCGACGACCAGCCGATGGGGGTCGCGGCGTACCCACCGATCGGCACGCCGTTCCGGGTCGCGCTGAAGCGGTCGCCGGTGACGCAGCGCGCGGCCTTCGGCGACTACGAGAAGATCGCCGAGCAGCAGGCCGATATCCTCCTGCGCATCCCCGAGCAGGTGCGCGAGCGTGTCCGCGAACTGTGGGCCGCCGTCCGCGACGGGCGTCACCTCACCAAGGAGGAGATCGCCGAGCTGACCCTGGTCTTCGGGCCGAAGCCGCTGCGGCGCATCCACAGGAACCCGCTGTCCACAATGGTCAGACTATTGTCGGACTTCGACGAGCTGCTGCACGCGAAGCTGCGCCGGGTGCGGTTGCTCGCCCGACGCGCCCGCTGCGGCGTGGTGCTCGACGACGGTGTGGTCGCGGAGATCGAGCAGTCCTGGAACAGCGCTGACGCTCGATCCTGCAAGCAGATCTTCGGTGAACTCGCATACCAGCTCCACCCCGACCGCTCGCTGTTCCTGGGCCCAGCAGTCACCGCGCTTCGCCCTGACCCGAGGACCGCGCTGCCGGACGTGGTGCTGACCGATGGCTGTCACACGTGGACGCCGAAGCGCGATCTGCTCGGCAGCAGCCCGTATGACAAGCACTTCGTCGGCGAGGTGGACGACGAGGGCAAGCTGTGGCTGCGATTTGGCGACGGCGTGCACGGGGCGTGTCCGGAACCCGGCAGTTCACTCGTGGCGCACTACTGGATCGGCAACGGCAGCGCGGGCGACGTCGGCCGCGAGGCGATCACCCGCGTCGTCTGCCGCGACACGGACGCCGGGGGAATCACCAAGGTGCGCAACCCGTTGCCTGCTCGCGGCGGCACCGATCCCGAACCCCTTTGGCAGGTCAGGGATCGCGCTCCGGTCGAGCCGCGGCTGAGGTTGCTGCGCGCGATCACCCCGGAGGACTACGCGGCGCTGGCCGGGCAGGTCCCCGGGGTGCAGCGCGCGGCGGCGAGCCTGCGGTGGACAGGGAGCTGGTACGAGGCGCAGGTCGGACTCGATCCGGTCGGGGCGGTGGAACCTTCGGAGACGCTGGTCGACGCGGTTCGCGATCACCTCCGCCGGTACCGCCGCATCGGCCACGATCTCCTCGTCGGACCGGCGAAACTCATTCCGCTGGACATCGAGCTGGAGATCTGCGTGCACGCCGACCACGTCGCCTCGCACGTGCAGGAGGCCGTGGTGCGGGCGATGCGCGCGTTCTTCCACCCCGACGAGCTCACCTTCGGCACGCCGGTCCGAGCCAGCGCGCTGATCGCCGTCGCCGCGGCGGTTCCCGGAGTGCGGGGCGCGTGGCTGACCAAGTTCCAGCGGCAGTTCGAGCCGCCCGGCCACGAGCTGGAGAACGGCCTCATGCCCATGGGCGACCTGGAGGTCCCGCAGCTCGACAACGATCTCGTCCGGCCGGAGAACGGCGTGCTCAAGGTGCGCGTTGGGGGTGGCAGATGAGCACGAAAGCAAGCTGCACCTGCGGTTGCGGCAGCACAGTCGCCGTGCGGACACCGCAGCGCGTCCACAACCGTCCCGGGCTCGGCGCGTTGCGCTACCGGGTCGGCGCGCACGGCACGTTCCTGGACACGATGCTTGCCAGGCTGGCAAGTCGTCGGGAGCTGGACGGGCTGACCGAGCGCGGCACCGACGACTTCTCCGTCGCGTTGCTGGACGCGTGGGCGGTCCTCGGCGACGTGCTCACCTTCTACACCGAGCGCATCGCCAACGAGGGCTACCTGCGCACCGCGACCGAGCAGTGGTCGGTGGACCAGCTCGGCCGCCTGGTCGGTCACCGGCCCAGGCCCGCGGTGGGCGCGAGCGTCTTCCTGTCCTACAACCTCGATCCGGAGCAGGACACCATCATCCCGGCCGGATCGCGGGCGAACAGCGTCGCCGAGGCCGGTGGCTCGCCGCAGACCTTCGAGACCGCCGAGGACATCCGCGCCAAGACCGCGTGGAACGACCTGGGTGTCCGCAAGTACTACCCGTTCGACCTGACCGCCGCCGAAGTGAGGACACGGCGGCGGATTCTCGTCCAGGGCGTCACCGCGAACCTCAACGGCGGGGATCGGCTGGTCTTCGAGTTCATCGACGACAGCGCGAGCAGGACCGTCGAACCCGAGCGCGCGGTCGTGGTGTCGAGCACGGTGAACGGGGACCTGGGGCACACGGTCGTCGACCTCCAGCCGCCCGATCCGGACGCCGACTACCGCGCCGAGGCGGTCCTGGTCCAGAGCAAGATCGACTTCGTGACCGGCAAGGTGAGCCTCACCGGCTTCAGCAAGCGGATCAACGACGAGATCCTGGTGCCGCTGCGGGCACGACTGCCGACCACCCCGCCGAGCAGGCCGGACGAAGTCGAACCCGTCGAGCGGATGCGCCTGTTCCTGAAGGACCTCGCGTCGCTGCACGAAGCCCACGCGCTGGCCGACGAGAACGGGCTCGCGAGCACGGGCTGGATCGCCGCCCTGGACGGGCTGATCAAGCAGTTCATCCTGTTCCTCCAGTACTTCGCGGCGGCGACGGGGCAACGGCCGCCGGGGGAGCCGGTCCCGGCGCCACCGGACTGCGGTTGCGGCTACTCGTCGATGATCGCGGCCTGCTCGTGCGACCCGATGCCCGCCGACGACCCGACCGCGGTGCTCGCGCTGGCCAGGCTCATCGCGCCGTTGACGAAGGCGCCGTCGAGCCCGCCCGCCGGAACCGCCAACCTGGCCCGCTCGGTGGAGCGCGCCTTCGCCCCGGGCTCGGACGTGGGCGCGCAGCTGATCACCGCGGCCGAACCACGGTTGCAGCCCACGCTGTACAAGGCCTGGCGCAAGCTCGACCTCACCGAGGCACCGAGGCTGAACAAGGTGTTCGTGCTGCGCCTGTCCTCGGCGGTGTTCGGGGCGACCTTGCAGGGCGATGGGAAGTACGAACCGACAGGGGCTGCGAAGACCAACGAGCTTCCGCTGTCGGGACCGTTCGACGGCATCGCCCCGGGCAGCTGGGTCCTCGTGGAAAAGTCCGGCACCGACGACTACGAGATCCTGCGCGTGACGGAGGCGAGGCAGCGGCAGGTCTCGTTGACGGTGGCGTTGTCCGGAACGGAGAACCGGACGCAGACCGCGACCGTCACCGTGCTCACGCTGAACAAGCCCTGGCGAAACGCCGATGACGTGTTGAGCACCGTCGCGCAGTACTCCATTCGCTTCAAGGCGGATCAGCTCACCCCGCTCGGAGACCCGGTGCCCTCCGACGTCGAGGGTGGCACGATCGAACTGGCCGACCTGCACGAGGACCTGCGCTCCGGCCGCTACCTGATCGTCTCCGGTGAGCGCTCGGACCTGCCGCGCCGGATGCGCGGGGTGCGGGCCGGCGAGCTGGTCATGATCGCCGGAGTGCGCCAGGGTGCGAACACGCCTCCGGGGAGCATCAAGCCGACGCCGGGCAGCAGACCGCTGACCACATTGGTGCTGGCGGAGGAACTGGCCTACACCTACCACCGCGACACGGTCCGCGTGCACGGCAACGTGGTCGAGGCGACCCAGGGCGAGAGCCGCCTCGAAGTGCTCGGCAGCGGTGACGCGAGCCAGGCCAGCCAGAGCTTTCCGGTGCGGGGCACGCCGATCACCTGGCTGCCGTCGGACACGCCGCTCGGCGCGACCAGCACTCTGCGGGTCAGCGTCGGCGGAGTGCGGTGGCACGAGGCGGAAGCGGTGAGCCTGCTCGGTGCCGAAGAGCGCGCGTACCTGACCAGGGTGGCCGACGGCGGCGCCACGACGGTGACCTTCGGCGACGGTGTGCACGGTTCGCGGCTGCCGACGGGACCGGAGAACGTGCAGGCCCGCTACCGCGCGGGTGCGGGCAACGGCGGCAACGTCGCCCCGGACACGATCACCCAGCCGGTCAGCAGGCCGCTCGGGGTCGCGGGGGTCACCAATCCGATCGCGGCCTCCGGTGGAGGCGACGGGGACGGCCCGGAGGACGCCCGGCGGGTGACCCCGTTGCGCACGATCGCGTTGGACCGCCTGGTCTCCGTCGCCGACTACGAGAGCTTCACCAAGGCACGCGCGGGAATCGGCAAGGCCAGCGTCCGCGAGATCTCCGACGGTCAGCGCGATGTCGTGCACGTGACCATCGCGGGCATCAAGGACGCGCCGATCGACCCGTCCTCGCGGTTGCAGCGCTCGCTGGTGGCTTCGCTCGGCCACTTCGGGGAGCTGGGGCTGCCGGTCACCGTGGCCGGCCGTGAGCTGAAGGTGCTCGTGCTCAGCGCCGGGGTGAAGGTGCACCCCGACCACGAGTGGGAGCTGGTCGAGCCGAGACTCCGGAAGAACCTGTTGCACCACTTCGGATTCGCCGCGCGTGAACTGGCGCAGCCGGTGTACCGGAGCGAGGTCGTCTCGGTGATGCAGGGCACGGAGGGCGTCGACTACGTCGATGTCGACGTCTTCGACGGCGTGTCCGGTCGCCTCAGTCCGCAGGAGATCGTGGACCTGGCGAAGCACCTCCGCGCGCCGAAGGTGGTCGTCCCGGCGAGCGCCGCGCGGTGGGTGCACAGGACGCACACCGCGGAGCCGCCGCAGACTCTGACCTCGGTGGCCGAGGAACACGGGCTCACGGTGTCCGAGCTGGTCGGGCTGAACCCGCAGCTGGACTCGCTCCGGCTGGTGGAAGGCCAGGAACTCGTTGTCGCGCAAGGCATCGCCCCGGCCCAGTTGGTGATCTTCAGCCCGGCTGTCCGGGACACCCTGATCCTGCGGAGGCTGTGATGAGCAGGTTGTACGAGCTGCTGCCGGCGGTGCACCGGAGCAAGGACGAGGAACTCGGCTTCCCGCTGCGGGAACTGCTCGGCGTCGTCGAGGAGCAGGCGCGGCTGATCGGGGCGGACCTGGACCAGCTCTACGACAACTGGTTCATCGAGACCTGCCAGGACTGGATCGCGCCCTACATCGGTGACCTGGTCGGCTACCGGCCGCTGGAGGGACCCGGTGAGGAGGGGCCGCCCGGGCTGATCTCCGCGCTGGCGCCGAGGCGGGACATCGCGAACACGATCGCCAACCGCCGTCGCAAGGGCAGCCTGGCGCTCCTGGAACAGCTCGCGCTCGACGTGGCCGCCTGGCCCGCCCGTGCGGTGGAGTTCTACCGGCTGTTGGGGCAAACGCAACCCGTGCGGCTCTACAGCACGGATGCCGGGATGAACGCGGTGCGCCGCCGCCGGGGCCGTCTGCCGGACCTGCGGCACGGTGACGCGCTCGACCGGCTCTCCGGTGGGAGGACGCTGCACGCCGGACTGTCCGGACCGTTCGACGAGCTGAGCCACACGGTCGAGGTGTCCCGGGCCTCCTCGCGGCGGCGGCAGGGACGGACGAACATCCCCAACGTCGGGGTGTTCCTGTGGCGGCTGCGCCCGTACTCGGTGACCGACGCCCCGGCGAACTGCGAGGAGCGCAAGAGCGCCACCTACACGTTCTCCATCCTCGGCAACGAGATCCCCTTGATGACCAGACCGGTGATGAAACCGTCCACTGTGGAGACAGCTCGACCCTGCGAACAGGTCTCGCTGCACATCGCCGCCGAGGACAACGTGCCAACGTACATCCGCAGACGCGCCTTCGAAGAGCGCACGGCGGACTACTACGGCGAAGGCAAGAGCCTGTGCATCTGGCGCGGCGACGAAGAAGAACCGGTGCCGTTGAGCGCGATCGTGCCCGCGAACCTCAGCGGGGGCGGCTACCGGCCGAAGCCCGGACAGGTCGCCGTCGATCCCGAACTCGGCCGGTTCGTCTTCGGTGGGCGCCCGCCGGACTCCGGGGTCTGGGTGACCTACCACCACGGGTTCTCCGCGGACATCGGTGGCGGCGAGTACCACCGCGGCCTCGACGACGGTGACGCGGAGATCTACTCCGTGGGCGGTGACGGAGGTCGTCGGCGGATCATGGACGCGGTCGCGCAGTGGTACCGCGAACGCGAGGACAAGCCGCACGCGATCATCGAGATCTGCGACAACGGTGCCTACCAGGAGCAGATCGCCCTGGACGTGCGCGCGGGGGAGAAGCTGGTTCTCCGCGCCGCGGAAGGCAAACGCCCGGTTCTGCGGCTGCTGGACTGGTACAGCAACCGGCCGGACGCGCTGCGGATCAGCGGGCCGGAGTGCCCGCCGGACGACGTCGACTGCTGCAGCAAGCCCGAGGTCGTGCTGGACGGGCTCGTGATCACCGGGCGCAGCGTCTGCGTGAGCGGGTGGCTGGGCAGGGTGAAGATCCGGCACTGCACGCTGGTGCCCGGCTGGTCGCTGGACCAGCAGTGCGAGCCCGCCTTCGAGGAGGAGCCCAGCCTCGAACTCGTGGACACCACGGCGTGCACGCAGATCGAGCACAGCATCCTCGGCACGATCCGGGTGAACCAGAACGAGGTCAGCACCGAGCCGGTGCAGGTCTTCCTGTCCGACAGCGTTCTCGACGCGACGGATACGCACCTGGACGCGCTCACCGCGCCGCAGGACTGCCACGCGCACGCGGTGTTCAGCGCCGCACGGTCCACTGTGGTCGGTCGTGTGCGCACGCGCCAGATCGGCTTGGTGGACAACAGCATCCTGCTCGGCGAGGTGTGCGTGGCGCGCCGGATGGACGGCTGCGTCCGGTTCAGCTGGGTGGAGCCGGGCTCGCGCACCCCGCGTCGGCACGAGTGCCGACCGGAGTCCACAGAGGATGGTGAGGTCGGCAGGCTGCGGCCGCGCTTCACCAGCCTGCGTTACGGCCAGCCGGGGTATGCGCAGCTGGCGCTCGACTGTTCCGAGGAGGTCCGCCGCGGTGCCGACGACGGCTCCGAGATGGGCGCGTTCCACGACCTGTTCCAGCCGCAGCGCGAGGACAACCTGCGCGCCCGGACCGACGAGTTCACACCGGCCGGCTGCGACGCCGGGCTCTTCTTCGTTTCCTGAGGGGGACAACCGATGCACGGCGACTTCTCCCGGTCGACCTTCGACCGGCGCAAGCACTACTCGGGGGTGCTCGCCCAGCAGGGGCGGGTCACCCTGGACGCCGACCTCAACGAGCAGGCCGCGATCCAGCAGCACCTGCTGCGCATGTTCGTCGCGGACGTGGTCGGGCCGCACGCGGGCCCGGAGGGCGCCGTCGGCTTCGCGGTCACACTCCCGTCCAACCCGCCGTCCCGCAACGACTTCACCATCGGCAAGGGGCGGTACTACGTCGACGGCCTGCCCGCCGAGAACGACGAGGACACGACGTTCTGGACCCAGCCGGAGCGCTACCTCGACCAGGTCGTCGACGCCGGGGAACTGCCCGGTTCCGAGAAGGCTTTCCTGGTCTACCTGAAGGTCTGGGACCGGATGGTGACCGCCGTGCAGGACTCCGACCTGCGCGAGGTCGCGCTCGGCGACCTCGCCCCGGACACCGCAGTGCGCGGCAAGGTGAGCTGGCAGGTGATCGCGACTTCGCAGCTGCCCGGCAGCACCACGGACCTGACCACCATCACCGAGAACGTGCGCGGGAAGGTGCTGGAGGAGTGGAAGGCCTGGCGCGACCGGGACACCGCGCTCTACCGGCGCCTCAAGGTCAGCGCGAAGACCCCGTCCGACGCCAAGGAGAGCCCGTGCAACGCCGCTCCGGACGCGCGGTACCGCGGCCTGGAGAACCAGCTCTACCGGGTGGAGGTCCACCGCGGCGGCGTGATCGGCAACACCGACACCACGACGAACAAGCCGACCTTCACGTGGTCGCGCGACAACGGTTCCGTGGTGTTCCCGGTGGCCGCGGTGGCGGACAAGAAGGTTCGGCTCGCGTCCGCGGGCCGGGACCACAAGCTGGACCTCGACGTCGGTGACTGGGTCGAGTTCGTCGACGACGCCTACGCGGTGCGCGGCAAGTCCGAGCCGCTGCTCCAGGTCGAGGAGATCGACGCGGAGCGGCAGTGGATCACGCTCAGCGCCGCTCCGAGGACGACCCGGCGCACGCTGCACCCGTTCCTGCGGCGGTGGGACCAGCGCCCCGAGGCCCCGCCGAAGCCCGCCGGCACTTCGGACAGCGGCGCGATCCTCGCCGACGACAACGCGCTCATCCTGGTCGAGGACAAGTGGATCGACCTGGAGGACGGCATCCGGATCATGTTCGAGCCCGGTGGCAGCTACACCACCGGTGACTACTGGCTCATCCCGGCGCGCACGCTGCCCGGCGACGCGCAGTGGCCGCAGGACCCGTCGGGCAAGGGGCCCGCGTACGTCCCCGCGCACGGCGTGACCTACCACTACGCGCCGCTGGCGTTCGTGCCGAAGTCCGGCGACCCGCTCGACCTCCGCATGCGGTTCAAGCCGCAGGTCGAGGACGTCACGCCGGAAGCTCCCGCCGACGAGCCCGCCAAGCGCGCGCGGAAACAACCGGGCTCGTGACATGTCCGGGGACCGCGAACACGTGACGAGGGCTCCGCGGATCGTCCACGACGTGCTGCGGACAGCGGGCGCACCGCTGGAGGAGTCGGCTCGGCAGGTGATGGAGTCCAGGCTGGGCAAGGACTTCAGCCAGGTTCGCGTGCACACCGACCGGCAGGCGGCGGAGTCCGCCGGAGCCGTGGGGGCGAACGCCTACACCGTGGGCAACCACATCGCGTTCGCCGCTGGCCGGTACCGCCCCGGCTCAGCGGACGGGGACCGCCTGCTGGCGCACGAACTGACGCACGTGATCCAGCAGCGCGGCGCCCGCCCTCCCGCGGATCTGAAGATCGGCGCCGAGCACCACGCAGGCGAGCACCAGGCCGACGCGGTGGCTCGGGGCGCCGCGTGCGGTCATGTCGCGGCACAGGAACCCGTTGTGGCACGCCAGGTCGCCTCGCCGTCATGGGGCTCGGCCTACGGGGGCAAGGAACCCGGCAACTACCAGGCGGTGAAGAACGGGATCGATCCGCTGACCCCGTCCAGCGAACCGACCGCGGAGCGCAAGCACGCGGGCACCAGGCTCGGCATGATCGTCGTGTCCGCCGCGGCGGTGCTGTCGGCGCCGGGGCCCGACGGCAGGCTCAGGTACCTCCTGCCGCCAGGGCGCAAGGTGCTCGTCGGCCCGCCGGAGATGGGCCACCTTCCCTTGCGCACCTTGGCGAATCCCAAGAAGCCCCTCGGCTGGGTCGACGAGGGCAGCGTGCACGTCCCGGACAAGCCCCCGCCGGTGACCGAGCACCAGCTCACCCGGATCGACCCGCAGGGGAAGCAGAAGGCGGTCGGCAACGCGCCGAAGTCGATGAGCGAGGCCGACGTGACCACGAAGGTCCTCGGCTACCTCGACAGGATGAACGAGGCGTTCGAGCTGCTCCGGATCGACACGATCGAGGCCAGGGCGGTGTTCGTGGCGAACACCCTGATCGAGTCGTGGTCGCTCAGCAGGTTCACCGAGGCGCAGTTCACGACCCAGACCTTCGCGGACGACCCCACCGGGCTCGGCACCGACACGGCCTACTTCGAGGGGATGTACCCGAAGACCAGGTCGGTGCGGCAGGAGATCAACCCGGACGACAGGAGCTGGGCCTTCCGGGGGCGCGGTGCCGTCCAGGTCACCGGCCGGGGCAACTACCTCCAGACGCTCGCCGTCCTCGAACGCGCGGCCGAGCAGTACCGCGCCGAGGGCGACACCGCGGCCGCAGACCGCTGCCAGACCGCCGTCGACGCGATCAGGGCGGACCCGAGGGAAGCGGCCCGTCCCGAGTACGCCTTCCTGTTCTCCGCCGCCTTCATGAAGGGCAAGCGCGGTGATCGCTCGGGCACGAACTTCTCCTGGATGGGTGCGCAACCCAAGCAGGCCGAGAAGGACAACCTCCTCAAGCGGGCGCTGAAGGTGTTCGGCGACACCGGGGACTGGGTCTAGCGGCCCGCGTCGAGCTTCGTCGCGGTGTCACCGAAGACGAAGGGGCTCGTCTCGCACTCCGCGATGAAGTCGGCGGGGAAGCCGCGTTCGAACTCCGCCGCGTCGTCCAGCCGCCGCATCACCTCGTCCGGCAGGGTGATGCTGACGACGTTCTCCGCGATCTGCTCCGCGTTGCGAGCGCCGACGAGGGGCAGCACCGCCGGGGACTTCTGCCTGATCCAGGCGAGCGCCACCTGGGACGGGGTGGCACCCACCTCGGCGGCTGCCGAGCGGACGGCGTCGGCCGCGGCCCGCTCGCGCGGAGACAGCTTGGCCGGGTCGACGCGGCGCGACGCACCTCCGGACAGCAGGCCCGCGGCGAGCGGAGCCCACGCGGTGACGCTCAGCCCGAGTGCCTCCGCCATCGGCAGCAGTTCCCGTTCGACGTCCCGCCGCACGAGGCTGTAGGGAACTTGAAGACCGGCGAACGGGGTCCAGCCGCGCCACTCCGCGAGCGTGTTCGCCCGACTCACCACCCAAGCGGGTGCGTCGGAAATCCCGACGTGGAGGATCCTCCCCGCGCGCACCGCGTCGTCCAGCGCGCGCATGGTCTCCTCCAACGGCGTGTGGCGGTCCCAGATGTGCACCCAGTACACGTCGATGTAGTCCGTGCGCAGCCGCCGCAGACTCCGTTCGAGGGACAGCCGGAGGTTCTTGCGCTGGCTTCCCGCGCCGTTCGGGTCGGCCGCGTCCCGCGACAACGTGTACTTCGTCCCGATGACGAACCGGTCGCGTTGCTCGACCGCTTCGCCGAGCAGGCTCTCGCTCTCCCCGTACGCCGAGGCCGTGTCCAGGAAGTTGCCGCCCGCGTCCGCGAACGCGTCGATCGTGCGCCGGGCCTGGCCGGGATCGTCGAAGGTCATCGTGCCGAGGACGAGCTCGGACACGCGCAGGCCAGTCCGGCCGAACAGTCGATAACGCATGCCCACACCCTGCGTCCCCGCACTCCGCCCAGGGAGGCCCTCTCAGGGACCCCCACGGCCGCGTACGCACTGAATGAGGCATTGGGGTACTTGAACGCACGGTGGTGCAGTCGCGGAAGTCCACGATGGACCAGCCGATCCCGTAGCGCGTCTTCCGGAGATGGACCTCCCCGATGATCGTGCCCATCGGATACGGCACGGTGGACCAGACGTCGCCGTATTTGGCTTCACACAACGGCATCACGGCCCTACTGCCGCTCTCCTGCACTCACTTGGGCACCTCCGGGCGCTCGTGAAGAACGCGGATGGCTTCCGTGCACCGCTGCGTCCCGTCGTCATCCTCGGCCACACTGGTCCGGGGCACGCCCGCGCGGTCGGCAGCGCCCAGGAAAGGGGCCACGCGACACCCACCCCCGCCGTCCTCACCAGGTTGGCGCCAACGGTGGACTGTGCCCGCGAAGACCTGTGCAGCACCCAGGACGCGGCCACCGACCCGCACGAGTTCATCCGGGCCGGGTGCGCCGCCCTCCCCAGGCTCGAAGACCACTCCCTGACCCGGATAGCAGTCGCGCTGCGCAGCATCGACCTCGAAAGGACGTGACAACCCCACAAAGATGAGGCAACGCCCCACCCTTCCAGCATCCGCCCGAGCGGGGGAGGGTGGGGCGTTGCTGTACCCGAGGCGACCCTGAGAGGTGGGAAAGTGGGCGGCCCGGGCGTCCGCGACGCGCGCCACAGTAGGCGAGCCGTGTTCACGGGCAGTTCAGCGATCCGGCCCGGGTAGTGGCCGTGCTTCACTTGGTTCTTGCCCCGAAGGGCGGAGCGTCATATTTCATCCGGATGGCCGGACAGGCAGGCATTGGCCCTGTATAAGTACTCGGATTGCCTAAGGGCACCGCTTTCCAGGTGGGCAAGCCGGTGCGGGGCAAGTATTTTTACCGTATCCCGGGACCGCCTCCGCTTGGGCTCTTCTGCTTGAAAGGGAAAACCATGTCCAGTCAGGGCTGCTCTAACCGGGTGTATGGCAAGATGGCCAGCCACACCCGACATATGGACGATTTACCGACTTTGGCGGCGTACATGCTCGGCTTGCTCCGCAAGAGCGCTGGTGTGCATCCTGTCCCGGTCACTGCGAGGTTTACTATCCGTTGCGTTGGCAGGTACCTGGAACTCTACGTGCTGGGGCTCCCCAGTCACTACCTCTTCGCGCAGCCTGGCCAGTACAGCTCCGCTGCTGAGCTGCTTCGGTCCACGCTGGAAGATTTCATGAGGGAATTCAACTGGCTCAACCCGGACGACGCGCTGGACACCAGGTTCTTGTTCACCGTGACTCTGATCGACGAGAAATACCAGCGACTGCAGCGAATCGAGCCCGACCGTGTGATGATCGCGGAAGTGCAAGACTAGAAAGCGCGGCAACGTGGTGTTGGACAATAGATCGCCCCGGCGCCTGCTGTGGCGGCAGCCGGGGCGACTGTCTGTCCGTGGCCAAAGCGGTGATCTACAGGACGGCGAACCGGGAGTGGTGCTCGATTGGCTAGTCGGCGCCGTGCGCGGCGCTCACCGGTACCATCGGTCACCATGTCCAACGCGCCGAATGAGTCATTGAGGTACTTGAACGCACCGAATGACTCATTCCGTGCATCCAACGCACCAAAAGCGGCATTCGCGGGTTCCACCGGGGCCGGGACGGCGGGCGAGGACTCCTAGACTCGGGTCGTGGCGGACAACGCGTTGGGGACGTTCCTGCGTGCGAGGCGGGAGGCGACGGCGCCCGCCGAAACCGACCCGGGCCCGCGCCGCACCCCGGGGTTGCGCCGCTCGGAACTGGCCGCGCGAGCCAGCATCAGCGTGGAGTACCTGACCCGCCTGGAGCGCGGCAGCGACCGCAGGCCGTCCGCGCAGGTGCTCGGAGCGCTCGCCGACGCGCTGCGCCTCGCGCCGGACGAGCGCGTGCACCTGCACCGCCTTGCCAAGATCGCGGACGGGGCCACGTGCACGCAGCACACCCCGCCGGACCGGTCGGTGCGCCCCACGGTGCGCGCCCTGCTGGACGAGCTGGAGCTGGCGTTCGTCGCCGATGCGCAGGGGGATCTGCTGGCGTGGAGCGGCGGCTTCGGAGAGCTGGCCGGAGCGGTCGGGCTGCTCGACGCCGAGCACCCGAACCTGGCGCGGTTCGTGTTCACCGACCCCAGGGCGCGGGCGTGCTTCCCGCAGTGGGACCGCGTGGCCGACTCGCACGCCGCGGCACTGCGCGCGGCCGCGGACCTGGCCGGTTTCCACGCCGCCGCCCTCGCCGACGAGCTGTCGGTCACCGCGGGCGCGGAGTTCGGCCGCCGCTACGCCGCGGCCGGGGTCCTCCCGGCGTGAACCGGGACGGAGCTGTGGCGCCACCCGGAGCGCGGTGAGCTGCGGCTGGCCTACGAGAACCTCGCCCTGCCGGGCACCGAGGACCAGCGGCTGGTGATCTACCTCCCGGCGGCTAACCAACACGGGGCTCGCGGCGATGACTCAGGCGAACACCCCGTGGGACAGATCACCTCGTCTGCGAGGCACCGCGACTCGGTCCCCGGGCGCACCATGACCTAGAGTTCTCCGGCGGCGCGCCCGTCCGGTGCGATGAGTGACGGGAGATCGACAAGCGGAATGTCCGAGAGCCTTGCCACCGCGGTAGCTGCGGAGACGACGAACGACCCCAGTGCCCGCATCAGGCATTTCCTGGACACCCACCGCCCGTCGACCCCCTGCCTGGTCCTCGACCTCGACGTGGTCGGGCAGAACTACCGGAGACTGCGCGCGGCCCTGCCGGACGCGCGGATCTTCTACGCCGTCAAGGCGAACCCGCACCCCGAGGTGGTCCGGCTGCTCGTCGGCCTCGGCGCCTGCTTCGACGTCGCCAGCACCGGCGAGATCGACCTGTGCCTCGCCCAGGGCGCGGCGCCGGAGACGATCTCCTACGGCAACACCATCAAGAAGGCGGCCGACATCGCCTACGCGCACGCGCGCGGGGTCCGGCTCTTCGTGCTCGACAGCGCCCAGGACGTCGCGCACCTCGCCGAGCACGCGCCGGGCGCCTCGGTGTTCTGCCGCGTGCTGGTCGAGGCTGACGGCGCGCGCACGCCCTTCGGCAAGAAGTTCGGCTGCGCCCCCGAGATGGCGGTCGAACTGCTCCGCGAGGCGGGGGAGCGCGGCCTGGACGTGCGCGGCGTGTCCTTCCACGTCGGCTCCCAGCACGTCGACCCGAGCGCGTGGGAGCTGGGCATCGCCCGCGCCGCGCAGGTCGCCGCGGCGGGCGTGCCGGTCGGCCTGGTGAACCTCGGCGGCGGTTTCCCCTCGACCTACACCGAAGCGGTGCCCGCCCTGACCGAGTACGCCGCGGCCGTGGAGCGCGCGCTGGAGCGGCACTTCGGCGCCGCCCGCCCCGAGCTGATCATCGAGCCGGGCCGCGCCCTCGTCGGCGACGCCGGGATGATCCGCTCCGAAGTGGTCCTGGTGTCCAGGAAGTCCGTCGAGGACACCCACCGCTGGGTCTACCTCGACGTCGGCAGGTACAACGGGATGGCCGAGTGCGAGGGCGAGGCCATCGCCTACCGGCTGCGCACCGCGCACGACGGCGGACCGGACGGGCCCGTGGTCATCGCGGGGCCGACCTGCGACGGCGACGACGTGCTCTACCAGCGCACCGCATATCGCTTGCCGCTCGCGCTCGCCGCGGGCGACCATGTCGACATCCCGTGCACCGGCGCCTACACGGCGAGCTATTCCTCGGTGTCCTTCAACGGTTTCCCGCCCCTGACGACACATGTCATCGGGGCGAAGCAGATCTAGCTCCAGCCGGAGTCCGCTGGGAGAGTTCAGGGAGGTTGAGTAGGTGTCCACTGCCTCAGGGCCGGTGCAGACGCAAGCCCCAGTCGTGGGTCTGTTCACCGGGCAGCACGTCCTCGCCGAGTTCGCGGGGATCGACGCGTCGCTGCTCGACGACGAGCTCTTCCTGCGCCGAACCCTGGAGCACGTGCTCGACCAGGCCGGTGCGACCGTCTGCGACGTCTCGTCGAAGCAGTTCGAGCCCCAGGGCGTGACCGTGCTCGCGCTGCTGTCGGAATCGCACGCGTCGATCCACACCTACCCCGAGATCGGGGCGCTGTTCGTCGACGTGTTCACCTGCGGCGACCGGGCCCGGCCCGAGCTCGCCGTGCGGCTGCTCGCCGAGGCGCTCGGCGCGGCCACCGTTCAGACCAAGACCATTCACCGCGGTTGGGAGACGAGTTGAGCACCATCACCAGCGAGGGCCGCTGGATCACCGAGCCGCTTGCCGAGGGCATGGTCCGGCAGTGGCGGCTGGACGACGTGATCTGGGAGGGCCGCACCGCCTTCCAGCACGTGGTCATCGGCAAGACCGCCCAGGGCGTGTCGCTGTTCTGCGACGACGACCGGCAGAGCACCGAGTTCAGCCAGCTGACCTACCACGAGGCGCTGATGGTCCCCGGCCTGCTGCTGGCGGACAAGGTCGACCGCGTGCTGGTGGTCGGCTCCAGCGAGGGCGTGGTCTGCCACATGGCCGTGGCCGCGGGCGCCACCCGGGTCGACCACGTGGACATCGACGAGGAGTGCGTGCGCGCGTGCGCCCGGCACCTGCCCTACGGCTACACGCCGGAGGAGGTCGATGCCGCCGTCGCCGGCGACGGCCCGATCAAGCTGCACCTGACCGACGGCTGGCAGTTCCTGGTGGACGCCGTCGCCGCGGGCGAGAAGTACGACATCGTGCTGGTCGACCTGCCGGACGAGCGCGAGGAGTTCGCCCAGCACAACCGGCTCTACGAGGCGGAGTTCCTGCGCATGGCGCGTTCGGTGCTCGCCCCGGGCGGTGTGGTGATCTGCCAGGCGGGCTGCCAGACGATGTGGCGCAACACCACCCTGATCCGCTCCTGGCAGCGCTTCGGCGAGGTGTTCGACACGGTGGCGTACTACGGCTCCGACGAGCACGAGTGGGCTTACCTGTTCGGCCGCGCCGACTCCGTCGCCGACCCGACCGGGAAAATGGTCGAGGCGCTGCCGTCCTGCGGCTACCGCCCGGAGACCATCGACGCCGAGGCGCTGCGCGGCAACACCGTGCCGCCGTTCCTGGTGCGCACCGCCTAGAACCGGTTCCGAGGCCCCCCGCACGTCGAAAGCTTCGATGCGGGGGGACCTCACACCGCGTACGCCGGTTGGCCTAGCGCCGTTTAGTGTAGGAATCATGTCTTCTCTGGTCGCGCCCCCGTCGGCGCAGCCGGGCGACGCCCGGGAACTGCGGCTGCCGAGGTGGCTGCGGCCGGCCGCGCCGCTGGTGCTGCTGGCCGCGCTCGCCGCCTACGCCGTCACCGCCGCGATCTGGCCGGGCCACCTGATCATGATCGACGTGCAGGTGTACGCCGCGGGCGGGGACTTCGTGCTCAGCGGGCGGCCGTTGTACGAGAAGCCGGTGCTGCACGCGCTGGAGTTCACCTACACGCCGTTCGCCGCGCTGGTGTTCACCCCGCTGGCGTTCCTGCCGCTGTGGCTGCTCAAGACGCTGTCGCTGCTGGCGAACCTGGCGCTGCTGTTCGGCGCGATCTGGATCGCCTTCCGCCGGCTCGGGTACGACGCCAGCCGGAACCTGGTGTTCCTCGGCGTCCTGCTGACCGGTCCGCTGTTCTGGCTGGAGGCGGTGCGCACCACCGTCTGGCTCGGCCAGATCAACCTGCTGCTCATGGTCATCCTGTTGTGGGACCTGACCAACCGGGCCGGCTCGAAGTGGCAGGGGGTCGGCGTCGGCATCGCCGCGGGCATCAAGCTCACCCCCGCCATCTTCATCGTCTACCTCCTGCTCACCGGCCGCTTCCGCGCGGCGGGTGTGGCCACCGCGACCTTCCTCGGCACCATCGGGCTCGGCTTCCTGCTCATCCCCGGCGACGCGCTGAAGTACTGGACCGGCACCTTCTTCACCTCCGGCCGCATCGGCCCGACGATCTGGCCGAGCAACCAGTCCGCGCGCGGCATGATCGCCCGGTTCTTCGGCACCAACGAGCCCCCGGCGCTGCCCTGGCTGCTCGTCGCCGGTGTGTGCGGCCTCGTCGGGCTCGGCCTCGCCGTGTGGGTCACCAAGCGCGGCAACGAACTGCTCGGCGTCACGATGTGCGGCCTGACCGGCGCCATGGTGTCGCCGTTCTCGTGGTGCCACCACTGGGTGTGGTTCGTGCCGCTGTCGGTGTACCTGTGCGTGCTCGGGCTGCGGTACCGGGACAAGCTCGCGTGGGGCACGCTCGCCGCCGTGTACCTGCTCGGTTTCTCCTGGTTCGGCAAGGCTTTGAAGCCGGGCGAGGCGGGTCCGCCCGACACCGGTCTGTTCCTCGTCGAAGCTCCGACGTGGTTGGAACCGTTGACCCGCAACGCCTATCTGCTGATCTTCGTGATCGCGGTGGCCTTCGTGGCTACTCGCCGAGAAGTGCCGGAGCGAGTTCCCGGAGCTGTCCCGGCACCGAACTGAACGAGCCCAGGGCCTGCACCGCGACGTGAGTGGCACCCGCGTCGCGGTGTTCGCGCACCCGGGCGCTGATCGCGTCCACGTCGCCCCACGCGACGATCGAGTCCACCAGCCGGTCGCTGCCCGCACCCTCCACGTCGGACTCGTCGAAACCCAGCCACCGCAAGGCGTTCACGTAGTTCGGCATCGACAGGTAGATCGCCGTGTGCTCCCGGGCGATCTCCCGCGCGCGCACCGGGTCGGTCTCCAGCACGACCGGCTGCTCCGCCGCGAGGATCGGGCCGTCGCCCAGGACCGCCCGCGCGCGCCGGGAGTGCGACGGCGGCATGAAGTACGAGTGCGCCCCCGCGGTGCGGTCGCGGGCGAGCTCCAACATCTTGGGGCGCAAGGCGGCCAGCACGCGCGGCGTCGGCTCCTGCGGCGCGGGCGCGGTGTACTCGGCGGCGTCCATCGCGTCGAGGTAGGCGCGCATGGTGGAGACGGGCTTGCCGTAGTCGTGGCCGCGCGCGGACACCTGCGACACGTGGCTCACGCCGAGCCCGTGCAGGAAGCGCCCGGGGAACGCCTCGCTGATCGTGTCACCGCCCGCGCGCATGGCCGTGGCGTCACGCGCCCAGATGTTGGAGATGCCGGTGGCGACGGTGATCCGCCGAGTGGCGGCGAGCAGCATCGTGGCGTTGCTCAGCGATTCCTTGCCGGTGCCGGCCTCGCCGTACCAGAGCGCGCCGTAGCCCAGCTCCTCGGCTTCCTGGGCCAGCTCCCGCGCCTGCGCGGCCGAACCCCACACGAACACCCTCGACCAGATTCCGACGGGCCCGAGCATCGCATCCTCCAAATAGTGACTGATCGGTCATGAATTAGGGCAAAAAAAGAGAGGGGGTCACCGCAGCGCGCGCATGGCCGCCTCGGCGACCTCGGTGAGCTGCCGCGGGTCCGACGCGGTGCGGCCGAGCTGCCACAGCCCCTCGATCACCGTGCCGACGAAGCGCGCGAACGCCCTCGGCGGGGCGGCGCCGGTCTGCCCCTGCGCGCGGGCCAGCTCCAGCACCTCGGTCAACCGGTCCTCGCGCCAGCGGTGGTGCCCGGCGATGACCGCGGCGACCCGCTCGTCCCCCGGGAGCATCTCCAGCGTGGAGTTGGCGATCAGGCAGCCCCGGCCCTCGGCCATGTGCTGCCCGGCTTTCCTGGCCTGCCGGAGCAGTAGGGCGTGGATGCCGTCCATGGGGGTCGCCGCGTTCGCCAGATCCGCTTCGAGCGCGTCGACGGCGAGCCGGCTGTGCCTGCGCAGCACCGCGAGGAACAGCCGGTGCTTGTCGCCGAACGCGCCGTAGAGGCTGCCGCGGTGCAGTCCGGTCGCCGTGGTCAGGTCGGTCAGCGACGTCGCGTGGTAGCCGTGCAGCAGGAAGGCCTCGCCCGCGGCGTCGAGCACCGCGCCCTCGTCGAACTCCCGAGGACGACCGGGTCCCGTTCGCGCCGCCGTCATGCGGGCGAGTTTATGACCGATCAGTCATCATTTGCAAGGCGGGCCTGGAGGGCCACCCGGCTGCCGAGGTCGGTGGCCCTCCAGGATGGAGCCGCCCCTGTGTGGATCACGGCGTCACAGCTTGGCCGCGACGTCCTTCCGCAGCTGGGCGAGCTTGGCGTAGAACTGGTTGCCCGGGCAGGCCGTCGCGAAGTGGTCGCGGTGCCCGCTGATGTTGTTCGGCGAGATCCCGTACTGGTGGCAGACGTAGGCGCACAGGTTCACCAAGGCGTTCCACTGCGCGCTCGTCGGGACGGCGCTGGTGTAGGTGCCCTCGTTCTCGATGCCGATGGAGTTCTCGTTGAACCCGGGGCAGTGCGCCGCCTTGATCATCTGGGTGCGGCCGCGCAGCGTGGACAGGCTGCCCTTGCGGCCCTCCATGATGTAGCCGCCCCTGCTGATGGTGAAGTGCTGGCCGGTGTCCGCCCAGCCCTGCCCCATGTGCCCCGACTGGCAGTTCCTGGCCACCTGGAAGGCGTGCGCCTGCGAGTAGTCGGTGCTGTTGGGGTTCGCCATGTGGTGCACGAGGATGCGGTTGGGCCGGTGGTTCAGCGTGGTGATGCCGCTGACCGCCCTGGCTCCCCATTCCGCGCAGCTGTAGATGCGCGGGGCCGCGGGTGCGGCGAGCGCGGTCGCGGGTGCGACCAGCTGCCCGGCGGCGGCGAGCGCGCCCACCCCGGCCATGGTGCGGAACAGGGAACGGCGGTCGAGCGAAGGGATGCCTTCCATCGGAACCTCCGGACACGTTGCAGGGAACGCCAGCCTTTCCCGCGTCGCTTGTCCGGTACTTGTTCACGCTTTCACACCGTGCACACCCCATCGCCCCCTTGACACGCCCTCCGCCAATGCCACGTTCGGTGCGTCTGCGGGCTGGAGCGTGAGCAGGACGCCGCGCACGACCTCGACCAGGCGGTCCTCGGCGCCGCGGCCGCGGCGCCGAGCCCGGTGATCGGCTCCCCGGTGCCCCCGTTCATGCCCTCGTCGACGACCTTCTTCGCGTCGGACGGCTGGTAGACCTTCGCTGCGGCCGCCGCCGTCAACAGCGGGCACACCGCGGCGGACCCTGCCGGTTTCCGCTGGGCGACGTCCGGCGGTTGCACGGTGACGGACGTGCACGTGGAGCCTCCTGGTTGGGGAGGCGGCCACCCTGGTTGGGAGTGTTCCCAACGCGAACCGGCGGAACGGAGCTTTCGGGTTCTGCCGAAACGGCTAGCGGCGTGCTCTCGACAGCAGCGTCTGCAGGACCACGACGGTGACCAGCACGGCGCCGCTGACCACGGCCTGCAGGTTGGAGTTGAAGCCGCCGACCTGGTTGATCAGGTCCTGGATGACGAACAGCAGCGCAACGCCCGCGAGCGTGCCGCTGACGCTGCCCGTGCCGCCGGTCAGCAGCGTCCCGCCGATCACCACCGCCGCGATCGCGTTCAGTTCCAGGCCGACACCGATCACGGTGACGCCCGATCCCAGCTGCGCCGCGTTCATCGTGCCCGCGAGCCCGGCCAGCGTCGCCGACAGCACGTACACGCCGACCTTGGTCGAGGTGACCGGCAGGCCCATCAGGTTCGCCGCGTCCTCACCGCCGCCGATGGCGAACAGCCGCATGCCGAACCTGGTGCGCTGCAACACGATCCCGCCGATCACGTACAGCAGCACCACGACCAGCACCGGCACGCCGACGCCGAGCACGCTGCCCTGTCCGAGCTGGAGGAAGGCCGACTCGCGGGGCACCAGGTAGGTCTCGCTGCCCTCGGTGGTGAGCAACTGCAACAGGCCGCGGGCGAAGAGCAGGCCGCCCAGCGTGACGATGAACGGGGCGAGCTTCGCCTTGCCCACCAACAAGCCCTGCAGCAGACCGATCGCCGCGGCCACCGCGAGCGGCACCAGCACCGCCGCCAGCGGGCCCCAGCGCGCCGAGTACGCGGCGAGCACCCCGGACAGCGCGTACACCGATCCCACGGACAGGTCGATGCCGCCGGAGACGATCACCATCGTCATGCCCAGCGCGATCACCGCGAGGAAGGACGCCTGCACCGCGAGGTTGCCGAGGTTGTAGGCGGTGAGGAAGGTGTCGAAGGCCAGCCCGCCGACCACCAGCAGCAGCACCAGCACGCCGAGCGCGCCGTGCCGCTGCACCAGTCCGGCCAGGGTGCCGGAGCGAGTCTCCTGCGAAGTGGTCACGACGCGTTCCTCTCCCGCTGCACCAGCACCGCGGCCACGATGATCAGTGCCTGCGCCATCTGCGCCACCGAGGCGGGCACGTCGTTCTTGATCAGCGTCGCGGTGATCAGCTGCATCAGCACCGCGCCCGCCACCGTGCCGAGCACCCGGACCCGCCCGCCGGACAACGGGGTCCCGCCGACCACCACGGCGGTGATCGCGGACAGCTCGATCAGCTCGCCCAGCCGCGAGGGATCGCTCGCGGTCAGCCGCGCCGTCGCCAGCACACCGGCGATCGCGGCGAGCACCGCGCAGAGCACGTACACGCCGAGCAGCACCCGTTTCACCGGCAGACCGGCGAACTCGGCCGCCTTCGGGTTGCCGCCGACCGCGACCAGCTGGCGGCCGAAGGTGGTGCGGCCGACCAGCAGCGAGACCAGCACCACCAGCACGACGGCGACCAGGACCGTGTACGGCACGCCGAGCACCGAACCCGCGCCCAGCTCCCGGATCTCGGGGTTGCGGACCTCGCGCAGCTGGCCGCCGGAGATCACCAGCGCCAGCCCGCGCCCGCCGACGAGCAGCGCCAGAGTGGCCACGATCGGCTGCACGCCGATGAAGGCCACCAGCGAGCCGTTGAGCAGCCCGGCCGCCGCGCCCACCGCGAGGCAGATCACCACGGCCACCACCGGCCCGTAGCCGAGGTACATCGGCAGCATCGCGGTGGCCAGCGCCATCACCGAACCGACCGAGAGGTCGACGCCCTTGGTGCCGATGACCAGCGCCATGCCCAGCGCGACCACGAGCACGGGCACCACCTGGACCGCCTGCGTCCGCAGGTTGTCCACGGACAGGAAGTTCGGCGTGATCACCAGGTTGACCACCACGAGCAGTCCCAGCGCCACGTAGACGCCGTAGTCCCGCGCCAGCCCGACGACATGGGCGCGCGATCCCGGCCGGATGCCCGCCGTCACCTCACTCATCGGTCCCTCCCTCGGCGATGGCCGACATGACCCCGTCGACGGAGACGTCGGAGCCGGTCAGCACCGCGACCGACGAACCGTCCTTGAGCACCACGATCCGATCCGCTCCCTCGACCAGCTCCTCCAGGTCGGAGGAGACCAGCACGATGCCGAGGCCCTGCTCGGCCAGATCGTCCACAAGGGACTGGACCTCCGCCTTCGCGCCGACGTCGATCCCGCGCGTGGGCTCGTCCAGCAGCAGCACCTTCGGGCTCATCGCCAGCCAGCGCGCCAGCATCACCTTCTGCTGGTTGCCGCCGGAGAGCTCGTTGACCTTCTGTTCCGGGCTGGAAGCCTTGATGCGCAAGCGTTCCATGAACGTCGCGACCACCTTGTCCTGCCGCGCCCGGGAGACGATCCCGGCCCGGGAGAGCCTGGGCAGCGCGGCCAGCACGATGTTCTCCCGGACCGACAGGTGCGGGATGATGCCCTCGGCCTTGCGGTCCTCCGGCACCAGCACGACGCCCGCCCTGATCGCCGAGGCCGCCGAGCCGCGGCGCACGGTCCGGCCGTCCACCTCGATCACCCCGGCGTCCAGGGACTGCAGTCCCACCAAGCCTTTCACCGTCTCGCTGCGCCCGGAGCCGAGCAGGCCGCCGAGCCCGAGCACCTCACCCGGCTTCACCGACAGGTCCACCGCGCCGAGCACACCGCGCCGGGACAGCCCGGTCGCCCGCAGCAACGCCGTCGACCCGGTCTCGTGGTCCCCGCCGAAGGCAGTCGTGCCCTCGCGGCGCACCTCGTTGAGCGGCCTGCCGAGCATCGTCGCGACCAGCTCCAGCCGCGTCATCTCGTACATCGGTCCACTGTGGACGAGCCGCCCGTCGCGCAGGACCGTCACGGCGTCGCAGATCCGGAACAGCTCCTCCATCCGGTGGCTCACGTAGACCACCGCGACATCGCGTTCGTGCAGCCTGCGGACCAGCTGGAACAGCGTCTCCACCTCGCGCGGCTCCAGCGACGAGGTCGGCTCGTCCATGATGACGACCCGGGCGTCGGTGCTGACCGCCCGCGCCACCGCCACCATCTGCTGCACGCCGAGGCCGAGCGAGCCGAGCTGGCGCCGCGGGTCGACGTCGATGCCGAGGTCCTCCAGCAGGTTCCCGGCGTCGCGGCGCATCCCGCGGAAGTCCACCAGCCCGAAGCGCGAGCGCGGTTCCCGGCCGAGGTACAGGTTGTGCGCGACCGACATCGACGGCACCAGGTTGACCTCCTGGTAGACCGTGCTGATGCCCGCGTCCTGCGCCGCGGCGGGCCGGGCGAAGGACACCGGCTCGCCGAGGTAGCGCAGCTCCCCGTCGTCCGGCTGGTACACCCCGGTCAGCACCTTGATCAGGGTGGACTTGCCCGCTCCGTTCTCACCGACGAGCGCGTGCACCTCGCCCGCGCGGAGCCGGAAGTCGACCCCGCGCAGGGCGTGCACGCCCGCGAAGGACTTACGGATCCCCGACGCCTCCAGCACCACCTGTGCCGTGGGCTCCTCCGACATGTCCTCCGAGGACGACATGCTGACCCCTCACTGTCGTAACCGATGTCGGTCCGGATGTCCTCAAGTCCCCCAACCCCTGCATCGACTGTTCGGAGCGGGGTCCGGGGGACTTGAAGACGGCCGTGCGCCGGCGTGGCGCCGGTTCGCGGCTAGTAGGCGTTGGCGACCTCGGCCTTGGCGTTGGTGCTGTCGTAGGACTTGTCCTGGATGATCACGGTCGGCGCGATCGACTCGCCCGCGTAGAACTTCTGCGCCGTCTGGAAGGCCAGCGGGCCGAAGCGCGGGTTGGACTCGATCACCGCGTTCAGGTCGCCCGCGATGATGCCCTCCACCGCGTTGCGGGTGCCGTCGACCGAGACGATCTTGATGTCCGTTCCCGGTTTCTTGCCCGCGGAGCGGACCGCGGTCACCGCGCCGAGCGCCATCTCGTCGTTCTGCGCGTAGATCGCGGTGATCCCGGGGTTGGCCTGCAACAGCTGCTCGGTGACCTGCTGGCCCTTCTCCCTGGCGAAGTCACCGGTCTGCTCGGCGACGATCTGCAGCCCGGGCGCGCTGGCCTTGAGGTAGTCCTTGAAGCCGCTGGTGCGGTCGGTGGTCACGTTGTTGCCGGAGGAGCCCAGCAGGATCGCCACCTTGCCGGTGCCGCCGGTGGCCTTCGCCATCGCCTCGCCCGCGCGCTTGCCCTGGTCGACGAAGTCGGAGCCGATGAAGGTCAGGTAGTCCTTGCAGGCCGCGGCCGAGGACAGCTTGCGGTCCACGGTGATCACCGGGACCTTCTTCTCCCGCGCGGCGCGCAGGGCGGGTTCCAGGCCCTCGGAGTTCAGCGGTGCCACGATCAGCAGCTGCGCGCCCTGGGCGAGCATGCTCTGGATGTCGGAGATCTGCTTGCCCAGGTCGGAATTGGCGTTGGTGGTGATCAGCCGGGCACCGACCTTCTTCGCCTCCGCGGTGATCGAGGCGGTCTCGGCGATCCGGAACGGGTTGGCCTCCTTCTCCGACTGGGAGAAGCCCACGACGGCCTTGGTCAGGTCCAGCTTGTCCGCGCCGTACTGCTGGAGCGTGCAGCCGGGGCCGCCCGCGTCCTGCGTCCTGGTCACCTGCTGGCCGCCGGAGCCCGCCCCGGGATCGGCGCCACCGCCCTCGGGGTTCGCGCAGCCGGTCAGGGTGAGCAGGGTCGCCGCCGCCAGCGCGGTGCCCATCCGGAGGCCGCGGGCGCGGCCGGATACGGGGGTCGAACGATCGGCGTTCATGCGATCGGCTCCTTCGTACAACGGCGTAGTCGGGATCTCTCGGCGGTCTTCCAGCAGCGTGCGCCTATGTGGCCTAGCTCTCAATACCAGTCCGGACCGTCGACCATGCCACCGAAGCGGACAGAAGTAATGAGATTGATGGCAACGGCCGCTCATTTTTGGACAAAAGTGGACAGCTGACGGTCGCACTGCGTCGCTTCGGGTGAACCGGCCGTGACGGGATTGACCACGGGGACGAGCCCAGTTGGATGGAAGACCGGCAGGGAAGAGGAGTCCCGCATGACCATCTCGCTCGCGCTCTCGCGCCTGCGCCGCCCCATCGCCGCCGCCGTGCACCCGAGAGCCGCCGAGCTCGCCGAGACCACGCTGAGCTGGCTCGCCGGGCACGGTCTTGGCGGAGCGGACCCCGGGCTGGTGGACTTCACCGCGCGCACGCTCCCGGACGCGCTGCCCGAGCGGGCCGAGCTGGTCGCGCGCTACACCTGCTGGGCGGCGCTGCTGCGCGCGGAGCTGCTCGCGGCGCCCGCCGGGTCGGCGGAGATCCTCGACCGAGTGGTCCGATTCGGTCACGTGCTCGACGCGCCCGAGGCGCCGGTGCCCGGAGGAGATCCCTTCGCGCTCGCGCTGTCCGATCTCCTGCGCCGGGGGCGCCGCATGGCGTCGCCGTTGCAGCTGCGGCGTTTCACCGAGGCCGTGCGCTCGTGGTGGCTCGGCCTCGCGGCGGAGCGGGCGGGGGAGGAGCGCGGATGGCGGCCCGGCCTGGCCGAGTGGACGGTGCTGCGCCCGCAGTGCGGCGGTGCGGCGGCGATGAGCGCGAAGGTCGAGCTGGCGCTCGGGCCCGAGGTGCCGGAGTGGGAACTGAACGGTCCCGTCGCGCGCGCCGCGGTCGAGGCGGCGTGGACGGTGGCCCTGGCCGATCTCGATCTGCACGCCTGCCAGCGGGCGCAGGAGCCGGCGCTCAACCTGGTCTCCGCCCTGCGGGCCGATGATCCGGCGCTGTCGGTCGTCGAGGCGTTCGAGGCCGCCGTCGACGTGCGGGACCGGGCGCTCGCGTTGTTCCTGCGACTGCGCTCGCAGCTGCTGCCGCTGTCCGGTCCGGCGATGCGCCGGTACCTGACCGGGGTGGGCCGCGCGGTCGCCGGGACCACCGAGTGGCGTTTCGGCCCGGCTCCCGGCGGCCCCTCGATCCAGGACACCGTCGAGGCGAATCTGCAACCTCTCGCCGTGCCGACCGTCTCCTGGTGGTGGGACCAGCTCGACTCGGGCGCGCGCGTGCCCGGTCCACGGGGCCCCTTTGGTTAGGACTTCACCGACGATCTTGTGTTCTTCGTGACCTCTGCACCGTGGTTCTCACGGCGGCGCGACATGACTGTCCGGGAAACGAATAGGGTGGAGTGGTCGCGGAGCGTGGCCGCGCGGGCGGGGACCCGCGTCCCGTCACGTTCGAGGAGGGATCAGTGGAGCCGCTCGAATCGGTGCTGGAGGGCCTGCACCGCTTGTTCGGGTTCAACGTCTGCCCTGGAGACTGGGCGTGGACGCTGGTGGCCGCCGGAGCGCTGTTCGGGCTCATGCCCACGGCCGGCGCCGCCACCATCGCGCTGATCCGCAAGGTCGTCGGCAACCGGACCTCGGTGGCGACCCTGGTCCCGTTCGCGCTGATCGCGGTCATGAGCACCTGGGTGCTGCCGCAGCTGGCCATGGGCGGCACCTCGAACCTGCTCATCTCGATGCGGCAGGGCGCCGCCGTCGAGGGCGCGTACACCCTGAAGTCCGGCGTCTGCTTCGACGCGGTCACCCAGGGCCAGCTGCTGACCAACAACCCGGTGGAGTACGTGCTCCGCAACCCCAGCTGGCACAGCTGGGTGGCGTGGCCCGCGCTGGTCGGCGTGCCCGTGCTGATCCTGATCTCGGTGTTCTTCCAGGGCATGCTCGCCTTCCGCAAGGGCGCCCGGTTCCCCGTGTGGTTCTTCACCGGTTCCTTCGCCGCACTGTTCTTCCTCACCCTGAACGAGAAAGCGGGTGCGATGGGCTTCCTCTGGGCCGGTTTCCTGCTGGCGGCGATCGTGGGGCCGATCCTGATCTGGCTGATCGGCGGCCCCGGTCAGCGGGCCATCGACCGCGCGTCCGACGCCGCCCGCGCCCGCAGGGAGGCGGCACGGGAAGATCGTGCCCCCGCGCTGGCAGAACGCCAGTCCCCGGCAGAACACGGAGCCGACAAGGTGGATCGCAGGGCCATCCAGCCAGCCCGACCGCAGCCGCAGCAGGCCCCCGCGCCCACCAGGGTCGAGCAGGTCCAGCGCAACCAGCAGCACCCGCCGACCCGGGTGGACATGCAGCCGCCGCCGTACCAGCCGCCCGGCAACACCCCGCCGCGGCCGCCGGTCCAGCCCCCGCCCAGCCCTCGGCCCAGCCGTCCGGCCCGCCCCAGGGCGGCCCCGCCCTGGCCAACACCCCCGGCCCGCTGCCCTTCGCCCTCGGCGGCCCGCCGCCGAGCCCGGCCCCGTCCTCGATGGGCATGGCCGCCGGTGCCGCCGCGATGGCCGCGGCCGCGGGCGTCGCGGGCTCCGGCAAGACCGAGATGCCCCAGGCGGGCGGGCGGTTCCGGCGCATCCGCCAGCTCGGCGAGGGCGGCTTCGGCAAGGTGTGGCTGGCCATGGACACCAACCTCGGCCGCACCGTGGCGATCAAGCTGGCGCACGCCCCCGACGCCGAGGCCGAGGAGCGGATGCTGCGCGAGGCCCGCGCGCTCGCCTCGATCCGGCACCCCAACTGCGTCCGGGTCTACGACCTGGTCAACGAGGGGGAGGGGCTGGCCATCGTGATGGAGTACATCGAGGGCCGCTCGCTCAGCGAGGTGATCTCCCAGGACGGGCTGCTCGACGACGTGATGGCGGCCCGGCTCTGGGTCACCATGGCCGGTGCGCTCAACGCCGCGCACAGCAAGGGCGTGCTGCACCGGGACATGAAGCCCTCCAACGTGATCGTCGACGACGACGCCATCGCGCACCTGATCGACTTCGGCATCGCCCGCAAGCGCGGTGACTCCACGCTGACCGCGGCCGGGTTCATGCTGGGCACCCCCGACTTCATCGCGCCCGAGGTGGCCGCGGGCAAGAGCGCCAGCCCCGCCTCGGACGCCTGGCAGCTGGCGGCCACGATCAACTACGCGCTCAGCGGCCAGCCCCCGCGCGGCGACCAGGGCGACCCGGCGTCGGCGCTGCTGGCCGCGGCGCGCGGCGGCGGGGAGCTGCACCTGCCGGAGAAGAGCGCGCACCGCGCGATGCTCGCGGCCGCGCTGCAGCCCGACCCGTCCCGCAGGCCCACCCTCGGCACCATCGAGCGCGAGGTCGGCACCTGGCTCAGCCGCGGCGGTTTCAAGCAGGACGGCCCGGTCACGACGATGATCCACAAGTCGCAGCTGGCGAAGACCCGCGTCGCCCCGCCGAAGCCCCAGCCCACCCCGCCCCAGGCGGCCCCCACGCAGAAGACCCCGGGCAGCAACCCCCTCGGCGACGAAACCAAGCGGGTGGACGAACACCGCCGCCCGCCGCACCCCGGTCGCCCCGGCCCCACCCCCACCCGCAAGTTCTGACCCGGTGTTCGGGTGAGGGCGAATGCTCCGGTGATCGGGGATCGAAGTTGTTGAGCTGAACCAACGCGAGCGCGGCTCTCACGCGTAGGTCTTCTCGGAACGGGGACTTCGTGCTCCCCGTGGACGAGGGGAGCGTGCATGCGGGCTCGTTGGGTGCCCATGACGGCATTGGCCGCCTTGACCGCGTCGTTGCTGGCCGCGCCGAACGCGGTCGCCCAGGACACCGCGGTCGGGGCGCCGGAGGAGCAGACGGTCACCCTGCTCACCGGGGACCGGGTCGTGGTGCGCGGCGCCGACGTCGTCGGTGTCCGGCCGGGGCCGGGCCGGGACGACATGGCCTTCCACACCGTCATCCTCGGCGGGAAGCGCCACGTGTACCCGGACGACGCGCTGCCGCTGGTGCGGGAGAACCGGCTCGACGACACCCTGTTCAACGTCACCGAGCTGATCAGCCAGGGCTTCGACGACGCGTCCTCGCCGGTGCTGCCGGTGCTGGTGACCCGGCAGCCGCAGCGGGCGCGCGCCGTGCCGCCTGCCGGGACGGTGAAGCGGGACCTCCCCGGCCTCGGGATCACCGCCGTCGATCAGCCGAGGGCGCGGGCGGGGGAGTTCTGGGCCGCGCTGAACGGGCCGTCGCTGCGGGCGCCCCAGGCGAAGGTGTGGCTCAACCGCAGGCTGAAGCCGACCCTGGACCAGAGCGCCGGGTTGATCGGCGCGCCCGAGGTGTGGCGCGCGGGCGGCACCGGAGCCGGGGTCCCGGTCGCCGTGCTCGACACCGGCTACGACGAGAAGCACCCGGACCTGGCCGGGCGGGTGAGCGCGGCGAAGAGCTTCCTGCCGCAGGAGCCGGTCGCCGACACCAACGGGCACGGCACGCACGTCGCCTCGACCATCGCCGGGACGGGGCAGCGGTTCCGGGGCATCGCGCCCGGTGCGGAGCTGCTGATCGGCAAGGTGTGCCAGGACTTCTGCCCGGAGGACGCGATCCTCGAAGGCATGCAGTGGGCCGCCGACCAGGGCGCGCGCGTGGTCAACATGAGCCTCGGCGGCGCGCCCACCGACGGCACCGATCCGCTCTCCCAGGCGGTGAACACGCTGTCGGCGAAGACCGGAACCCTGTTCGTGGTCGCCTCCGGCAACTCCGGGCTGGACGAGGCCGTGGGGTCGCCGGGCTCCGCCGACGCCGCGCTCACGGTCGCCGCGAGCAGCAAGTCCGATGTGCTGGCGCCGTTCTCCAGCCGGGGCCCGCGCCAGGGTGACCACGCGGCGAAGCCGGACATCGCCGCGCCGGGCGTGGACATCGTGGCCGCGCGCGCCGCCGGGACGCTGCCGCAGTTCGCGGTGAGCGAGTCCCACGCGCGGCTGTCCGGAACGTCCATGGCCGCGCCGCACGTGGCGGGTGCCGCCGCCGTGCTCGCGCAACGGCACCCGGACTGGAAGGGCGAGCAGCTCAAAGCCGCGATCATGGGCGCGGCGACCCCGCTGAACGGCGCGAGCGTGTTCGGTCAGGGCGTCGGGCGGCTGGACCTCGCGCGGAGCTTCCACCAGCAGGTCCGCGTCGAGCCTGCCTCGCTGTCCCTGGGCAGCGTGCCCGCGGGCACCGAGGAACCGGTGAGCAGGAAAGTCCGCTACACCAACGATTCCGACAAGCCCGTCACGTTGAAGCTGGACCTGCCCGCCCAGGGCGGACTGTTCGCAGTGGACAAGAAGGAACTCGTCGTCCCGGCGAAGGGCTCCGCCGAGGCGACCGTCACCGCGGACTTCCGCAAGGGCGCCGGGCCGACGGGAGTTCGTTTGACCGCGACGGCTCCCGGAGTCTCGCTGCGCACGTCGGTGGCGGCCGAGGTCGGCCCGAAGACGCACGTCCTCACCGTGAAGGCGTTCAGCCACAAGGGAACCCCGGAGGCGCGCGTCTCGGTCGTGGTGCAGAACCTGGACACCGGCCAGTTCCGCTTCCTGCGCTCGATGAGCGAGGGCGTCGCCGAGGGCCGCTACCGCGTGCTCGGCCAGGTGATCGACGTGGAGTTCCCTCCGGGCTACCCCAACGGCGTCTTCACCGACCGCGTGAAGTTCGCCCAGGAGATCACGGTCACCCGGGACACCGAGGTGGTGCTCGACGGCCGCGGTGCCAAGCCCGTCGACGTGCGGGTCGACGACCCCGAGGCGGTGCAGACCCCGCTCCAGCTGGGCCACGAGGTCGGCGTGCTCTCGCAGCCGCCGGGCAAGGGGCTCGTCGGGATGTCCATGGTCTCCAAGCCGGGCAAGGAGTTCGTCGTCCCCAGCAAGTCGATGGCCGGGCTTTCCTTGTACAGCAACACGTCCTGGAACCGCCGGGTGCTCTCCGCGGTGTTCGGCACCGTGGAGCTGGAGCCGGGGGACATGAACCCGCTCGGGTTCCGCGGTGACGTGTCCGCGAAGGTCGTCGACGTCGGCAAGGGCACGCCGGAGGAGCTGGCCAAGGTCGACGTGCGCGGGGCGCTCGCGCTCTTCGCACCGGGCCGCCTGCCCACCGTCGAGATCGGCAAGCGCATCTCCGCGATGTACGCCGCGGGGGCCGTGGGTGTGCTGGCGGAGGACGTCTACGGCGCGTCCGACCCGGCGTGGACCGGGCCGACGCTCTCGGTGCCGGGCCACAAGACCACGCTCCTGCGTGAGGCGATGCAGGCCGGGCCGGTGACCGTGCGCGTGCGCGGCATCGCCAACCCGCCCGCCGCGTACGTCCTGCACGACCGGGTCGCGGGGGCACTGCCGGACGGCGTCGCCTGGCACCACTCCGCGCGTGACCTCGCCAGGGTCAGGACCAAGGTCCACTACCCCGGGACCGGTCAGGTGCGCACCGCCGCCGAGGGCGTGGTCAACGTCGGCGGGGTCTGGTTCGCCTCCAAGATCCCGCTGCGGGCTCCGGCGGAGCTGGACATGTTCTACACGCCGGACCTGCCGTGGCTGACCGTGAGCGCGCTCGGCGTGGCCACGGACGGCCAGCCCTACGGCGTCCAGGAGACGGCCCCGACCGTCTTCAAGAAGGGCCGGTCGTACCGGATGGACATGTTCAAGGCGCCGTTCAACCCCGAGCTGACCCGCGACGGCGTGACGCGCGACGGGAACAAGCTGCGCGTCGAGCTGCCGATGTTCACGCAGTCCGGCGCGCAGAGCCCCATCGGATCCTTCAGCCCACCGCACGACAAGGGCACCACCACGCTCACCGTGGCGGGCAAGAAGGTCGGTGGCAGCGACGTCCCGGGTATCGCCACCGTCGACGTGCCCGCGCAGCGGCTGCCGTTCGAGCTGCGGGTCGACGCCACGCGCACGATGCCCGGTGTCGACATGGGCACCGGATCGAGCGTGGTGTGGCGGTTCCACAGCGGGCGGACGGACAAGCCCGTTCCCTTGGCGTTGCCGGACGTGCGCTACGACCTCGACCCGGAGCGCGCGAAGCCGGGCGAGTTCGGCTTCCGCGTCAGCGGCGGCAAGGCGATCACCATGGAGATCTCCACGGACGACGGCAAGACCTGGTCGCCCGTGCCGGTCCTGCCCTCCGGTGAGGTCAAGGTGGTCAACCCCGCCAAGGGCTTCGTCTCGCTGCGCACCACCGCGGTGGACGCGGGTGGCGCGTCGGTGACGGAGACGCTGATCCGCGCCTACCGGGTGCTCTGAGCGGACGGGGCTGGGCGGTGCCCCGCTCAGCCCCGTTCCACCACCGCGGGATGGCGAGGATCGTCCGCCCGCACCACGACGTCGGCCAGCAGCGCCGGGTCGACCTCGTTCTCGTAACGGGCGAAGGCGCCCAGCGTCCACTGCCGTTCCCGCGGGGTGCGCCTGGCCAGAGCCCCCTCGGAGAGCCACAGGTGCACCACCAGGTCCAGCGGCAGTCCCTGGCCGAGCAGCAGCGGTCCGTCCAGCACGACCACCCCGCCCTCCGGGATGTCCACATAGGACGCTCGGCTGGCGCGGTCGGCCCCCGCGTCCCACAGGCTCGGCAGCACCCGCCCGGTCCCGCCGGGCGACAGCGGCTCCAGCAGCTCCCTGGTGATGCCCTTGACGTCCAGCCAGTCCTGGTAGAACGCGTCCGGATCGGTGCGCCCGTGCTCGAAGCGCAGCGACGCCGGGCGCAGGAACCCGCTCGCCGAGGCGCGCAGCACGGCCCGCCCACCGAGCTTCAGCGGCTCCACCAGGGCGTCGGCCAGCGCGGCGGGATCGGCGGCCTCGGCCCCGTCCACCGCGACGCGCACCCACGCGTGCCTGGGGAACTCCAGCACCCGCCCGGCGATCTCCCCGACCAGCCGCTGCGGTGTCACCGCCCTGACGCGCACGCACCCCTCCTGCCGGGCTCGCTCACCGCACTGAATGAGTCATTCGGTGCGTTCAAGTACCTCAATGACTCATTCAGTGCGCAAGCGAAGCGGTGGAGGTCAGGCCATGGGGCGCGCGGTCATGGACTGCTGGATCGCGTACTCGACCAGCGTGATCAGCGCCTGCTTGGTGGACTCCTTGGTGCGCGCGTCGCAGACCACCATCGGGACCGAGTCGTCGATGGTCAGCGCCTCGCGGACGTCCTCGATGCGGTGGTGCAGCATCCCGTCGAAGCAGTTCAGCGCGACGATGTAGGGCAGCTGCCGGTCGTCGAAGAAGTCGATGGAGGCGAAGGCGTCGGCCAGCCTGCGGGTGTCGACCAGCACGATCGCGCCGATGGCGCCGCGGACCAGGTCGTCCCACATGAACCAGAACCGGTGCTGGCCGGGCGTGCCGAACAGGTACAGGATCAGGTCCTGGTCCAGCGAGACGCGGCCGAAGTCCATCGCCACCGTGGTGGTGACCTTGTTCGGCGTCGCGGAGAGGTCGTCCACCCCCGCGCTGGCCTCGGTCATCACCGCCTCGGTGGTCAACGGCACGATCTCCGACACCGACCCTACGAAGGTCGTCTTGCCGACGCCGAAGCCGCCGGCCACCACGATCTTGGCCGAGGTCGTCGCCCGGCTGGTGTCCGGTGTGTGCGGATCAAAGCCTGCGGAGCCCACTGAGCACCCTTTCCAGGAACGCGATCGAGGGCTGGTCGCCGGACACCAGACCGTTCTGGTGCACCTGGACCAACCCCATCGTCGCCATGTCGCCGATCAGTACCCGGACCACACCCAGCGGAAGTCGCATGCGGGCCGCGACCTCCGCCACCGACCGGGTCTCGATGCACAACCGGCTGATGGAGCGGTGCTCGGGGAGCCCGATGGCTTCCCTGTCGCCCGCGGCGTGGTCGCTGGTGCGGACCAGAGCCTCGATCGGGAGATCGTAGTCGGGTCGCGTCCGGCCGCGCGTCCGGGCGTAGGGGCGGGCGAGCATACCGGTTTCGGTCAGCGGTGTGCGCAGCTCGTGCCTGCCCTCCGGCTGCTCGGCGAAGCCGCCGAGGTCGGCGCGGTACTCGTCCCCCGTGCCGTAGTCGCCGGAGTGCTGTCCACCGTGGGTGTAGAGCTGCGACCAGTTGTCGCCGGTGTTCTCCGGGTCGTAGTAGGAGCCCGTCATCTCGCCACCTCCCGAGTCGCGTCAGCCCTCATCGGCTCAGCCCATTCCCCTGCCGCCGCCCTGGAGCTGGGCGCGCAGCTCGGGCGTCAGCTGCTGGCCGACCCGCTCGACGAGCATGGTCATCTCGTAGGCGACCAGCCCGATGTCGCAGTTCGGCGCGGCCAGCAGGGCGAGGCAGGAGCCGTCGGAGACCGACATCAGGAACAGGTAGCCCCGCTCCATCTCCACCACGGTCTGGGCGACGTTGCCCGCCTCGAAGCAGCGCGCGGCGCCCTGGGTGAGGCTGACCAGCCCGGAGGCGACCGCGGACAGCTGCTCGGCGCGATCGCGCGGCAGGCCCTCGGAGCCGGCGAGCAGCAGGCCGTCGGCCGAGACCACGACGGCGTGCGCCACGCCGGGCACCCGCTGCACGAACTCGGTGATCAACCAGCCGAAGCCGCCCGGCTGTTGCGGGATGGTCACTTGTCCTCCTCCTGCCGCGCGGCACCGTTGGCCGACGCGGCACCGTTGGGCGCGTGCGTTCCGTTGGAGCCGGCGCGCTCGCCAGCGAGTTCGTCGATCCTGGCATGCCGCCCGCGCCGCAGTCCCTGCTGGAAGCTGGACATCCGGCCGCGCACCGCCTCGGCGGAGCGGGCGGGCTGGGCGGGCTGCTGCGGGTACGGGGCGGCCGCGGGCTGGGCCGCACCGCCGCCCCTGGTGGGCGGGGCCGAGCGGCGCGGAGCGGCCGGCTTGATCGAGCCCGGCATCAGCTTCGCCTTCGGCACCCGCTTGGGCAGCCCCGCCGCGGTCACCGTCTCCTCGGCCGGGGCGTTGAGCATCGTCTCCACCGCGCGCCAGCCCTCGTCACCGGCCGAGCGCCAGGTGGCTGGCCGCGGCGGGGCGGGGATGGTCTCCCTGCGCACCACCGGTTCCGCGGGCGCGGCGACCGGCTCGGCCGCCTTGGCGGGCTCGGCTTCGGCCTCGGGGGCCTTGGCTGCTGGCCGGACGGCGGGCTGGGCGGGTTCGGCCTCGGCGGCGGGCACCGGGCGCGGCGGAGACGGGTGCGGGAACTCGCCGTCGGGGTTCTCCACCGTCTGGAACCACTGCGAGAGGATCTCCTCGTAGATCGGCAGCCGCTCGGTCGGCGCGTCCACCTCGGGCCGCTCGGTCTGCGGGAACGGGTTCTCGAACGCCTCGCTCCGCTGCTCCGGGCTCGCCTGGCCGTCCTGGTGCGCGGTGAACAGGTCCGGACTGTCCACTCCGGACGGAGCGGGGGTCTCGGCGGGACCGTCGGTCTGCTCGACCAGCGATGGCGCCAGGCGCCGGGCCAGTGCCCTGGGGCCGCCGACCCGCACGTGCTCGCCGGAGTCCGCGAGCGGCGAGACCGGGGGAGCCTCCGCGGGCTGTTCCGCCTCGGCGACGGGCGCGACGGGTGCCGGTGCCGGGGTGTGCTCGGGCACCGGGTCCACCGCGGGGTTGGTCGCGGTGAACCACTCCTGCTGCTCGGGGAGGTGCTGCTGCGGCTGGCGCTGCGGCATCGGCGGCGGGAACTGCTGCGTCCCGGTCGCGTACAGCGGCGCACCGTCCAAAGCGGACGGGAGCACCACCAGCTCGGCGGGCACGGTGATGATCGCCCTGGTGCCGCCGTCGATGTACTCGCCGTTGTGCAGGCGCACCTTGATGTCGTGCCGCGCGGCCAGCCTGGCGACCACGTACAGGCCCATCCTGCGGGAGACCGCGACGTCGATCTCCGGCGGCTCGGCCAGGTTCTTGTTGGCCTCGGCCAGTTCCTCGTCGCTCATGCCGACACCGCGGTCGGTGATCTGGATGGCCAGGTCCTTGGACCGCAGCTGCGCGACGCTGACGTCGACCGGGCTCTGCGGGTCGGAGAACACCGTGGCGTTGTCCAGCAGCTCCGCGGTCAGGTGGATGAGGTCGTTGACCACCCGGCCCTGCACCAGCACGTCCGGCGCGGCGGTCAGGTTGATCCTGGCGTAGTGCTCGACCTCGGAGACCGCGGCGCCGATCAGCTCGGCGACGGGCACCGGGGCGGACAGCCGCTTGCCGAGCCCGCTGCCGGAGAGGATCAGCAGGTTCTCGCTGTTGCGGCGCATGCGGGTGGCGAGGTGGTCGAGCACGAACAGGCTGGACAGCGCGTCCGGGTCCTGCTCGTCCTGCTCCAGCTGGTCCAGCACGGACAGCTGCCGCTCCACCAGCGTCTGGCTGCGCCGGGAGAGGTTGACGAACATCGCGTTCACGTTGTCCCGCAACAGGGCCTGCTCGGTGGCCATGTGCACGGCCTGCTCGTGGACGGCGTCGAAGGCGCGCGCCACCTGGCCGATCTCCTCGCGGGTGAACACCTTCACCGGCTGGACCGCGGACTTGGCGGCCTCGGCCGGGTTCGGGTCGGCGAGGATGCGCTTGACCGTCTCCGGCAGCCGCTCGTTGGCCACGTCCAGCGCCTCGGTGCGCAGCACCCGCAGCGGGGTCAGCAGCGAGCGGACCACGACGGCCATCAGCAGCAGCGCCACCAGCAGGGCGATCAGCACCAGCGCCGCGTCCCGCGTGGCGTGGGCGACCGCGGAGGCCGCGAGGTCGTCGGCCTCCTTGCGCAGCGCCTCCAGCAGCGTGTTCTCCACCCGGCTGAGCAGGTCGCTGGTGACGCCCGCGACCCGGTTGTACTCGTCTCCGGGGATGTCGAGGGAGGCGTCGTTGGCGCCCTTGATGACCGAGATCTGCTTGATCCGCTGCCGGGTGTCGACGTCGCTGCCGCTGACCGTGCCGAGGAACAGCTGCCGCTCGGCCGGGGTGGCCACCGCCTGGAAGTCCGAGACCGCGGCGTCGTAGCCGGAGTTGGCCGCGCGCAGCTCGTCCAGCTGCCCGGCGCGGAACTCGTTGTGCGTCGCGGCCATCTGCATGAGCGCGTTCTGCTGGGCCAGCCGCTCCTTGGCCTGGGTCAGCGCCTGGATCGCGGTGGCGGCCCTGGACAGGGAGTGCTCGGAGACCGAGGCGCTGACCTCGCGGCCGAGCTGCACCAGCGCGTCGAGGATGGAGGAGTAGACCGCGTGCACCGCGATGTCGGCGTAGGAGGTCGTGTCGGCGACCAGGCGCAGGGGGTTGAGCGCGCTGAGCCGCTGGATACCGCGCTTGTAGCGCTCCTCGCTGGCGGCGTCGTCGTACTCGAGCGACTCCATCGCCCGGTGCAGGTCGTTCACCGCGGTGTTCACGGTCTCGAACTGGTCGACCATCGGCTTGCGGTCGGTGCTGCGGCCCGCGGCGACCCTGGCCACCACGAGGGTCCGCTCCTTCTGGATCTCGTGGATCACCGTCGTCACCTTGCGGGCGACGTCGACCTGGGCGACCGTGCGCTGGAAGTCGTCGGCCCTGGCCAGCTCGTCCTGCACGCGCAGGGTGCCGAGGACGAGCGCGGTGATCGTGGGCACGAGCAGCACCACGGCCATCCGGTTGCGCAGCCGCCAGTTGCGCAACCGCCAGCGGGCGTCGTCCCGCCGGTCGGGGTGGGCCGGTGCCGGTGTCTCCTCGGACACCGGCGGTGTTCGCCGCTGCGCATGCGTGGGGGAGGGGCCACCGTCGCCGTCGTCGGCGGGTGCGGTGGACCGGTTCGGGGCACCCTTGCGGGACGCGATCCTGCCGGGCTGATCGGGCACTACGTGAACACTCCCCGGATCAGAGCTAAGCGGCTCCCCCCGTACGGGACCCAGCTCGTACGGACAACTTTCAGCGCAAGGTAGCGAACAAGAACCGTCCTGTCAGCCTTGGGACCTTCAGTTAGGAAGCACATGACATTCGTGAAGTTGATTTGACGCTCAACCATGGCGTTGTCTAGACCCATATGACTCGGACGGGTGATTGCCTGGCTACCCTTGGTGAGGCCGCGCGTCCGGCAGTGCACATCCCCCGGCTGAGGAGCCCCAGTATGACCCGTCCCGGCAGCCGCCGTGAACTGGGCCTATACCGCTCGCGCGTCCCGCTGTCCCGGCCCGTGACGGTCGGCGCACGGCCGTGCGCGCAGGGTCGTGGGCGCCTGCCGGTCGATGCCGCGACGGGGACTCCGGCGAGCGCACCGCCCCGGCCGCCGCGCCCGCCGATGTCTCGGCTGATGTCTCGGGTACGTCTCGAATCCCGCCCTTCGACGGGTTTCACTTCGAGTGCTCTTGTGCCGGACTACTCCGAACGGGGAAGGCAGAAGAAATTCATCCGGCGTGTCATCCGGCCGGAGGGCGGTGGTGGCTCTCCGTCCACAATCGCCCGGAATCGATTACAGCGCGTTTCCGCGGACCTCAAGGAAATGCAAAGCGCACGATCTTCACGAAACAACACGACGTTCTTTCTTCTGTACGGGCTTGACCCGTCGCGGAGCCCGAACGTTAGGTAGGGCCCAACCCACCCACCCCCGCACCTTCCGAAACATGGAGCGCAAGCATGAACCGACGCGGCATCCCCGGCGGGCCGTCGTCCCGGCCCCGCAGGCGGGTCCTCGGCGCTGTCCTCACCGTCACCGCCCTGATGGCCGGCCTCGGTGGCTGTGGCCTGCTGGGCGGCTCCTCCGGCGATGACAAGCCCTCCGGCGACGGCCAGAACATGAAGATCCGCCTGGGTCTGGTCAAGGTCGTCGATGTCGCGCCCGTCTACATCGCGCAGCAGGCGGGCTTCTTCAAGGCCGAGGGCCTGGACCTGGAGCTGATCCCGCTGACCACCTCCGCCGTCGGCATCGACAAGATGGCCGCGGGCGAGATGGACATGGTCCACGGCAACTACGTCTCGATGTTCACCGCGCACGCGAAGAAGGTCGTCGACCTCAAGTGGGTCGCCGACTGCTACGCGGCCAAGCCGAACGTCTGGATGACCATGACCTCGCCGACCTCGTCGGTGAAGTCCATGAGCGACCTGCCCGGCAAGAAGGTCGCGGTCACCACGACCAGCAACCTCGCCGACATGACGGTGTGGTCGGTGCTCAGCGCCCACAACGTCGACGCCAAGCAGATCAAGTACGTGCAGATGCCGTTCACCGAGATGGCGGCCGCGCTGAAGAACGGCAACGTCGACGCCGCGGTGATGGCCGAGCCGTTCATCACCCAGGCCGCCAAGAGCATGGGCGCCGTCCGGGTCTTCGACGCCGCGTCCGGGCCGACCGAGTCGATCCCGATGGCCGGCTACTCCACCAACGCCAAGTTCGCCGCGGCGAACCCGAAGGCGCTCGCGGCCTTCCAGCGCGGGCTGGCCAAGGGCGTGGAGATCGCCAACTCCGACCGGGCCCGGGTCGAGGCCGCCGTGCAGGGCTACGCGGGCATCGACGCCCAGACCGCCTCGATCATGAACATCGGCGCCTACCCGGCCTCGCTGGAGGCCGCCCGGCTGCAGCGCGTGCCGGACCTGATGAAGGACTTCGGCATCCTCAGCGAGCGCATCGACGTCAGCACGATGGTGCTGCCGCAGGCCCCGGTCCCGGCCAAGTAGAGGTCGAAGGGTCCGTGCGCGCCGCCTTCCGCGGGCTGGTCGGGGTTGCCGTGCTGCTCCTGCTGTGGGAGCTGCTCAGCAACTCCGATCTGGTCCCGCCCGGTTACATCCCGCCGCCGACGGTCATCGGCGCCACGCTCGTCCGGCTGCTGCTGGACGGGGTGTTCGTCTACGACGTGATCGCCAGCGTGCTGGCGTGGGCCATCGCCCTGGGCATCGCCATCGCCATCGCGGTGCCGCTGGGCCTGGTGCTGGGCAGCGTGCCCGCGGTCCGGCGGGCCACCAGGACGGTGGTGGAGCTGATGCGCCCCATCCCGTCGGTGGCGATGATCCCGCTGGCGATCCTGCTCTTCGGCGGCGGTCCCGAGGCGAAGATCGTGCTCGCGGTCTACGCCTCGGTGTGGCCGATCCTGTTCAACACCATCTACGCCCTCGACGAGCTGGACGAGCAGCTGGTGGACACCGCACGGGCCTTCGGCACGAGCAAGCCGCGGATCATGGCGACGGTGGCGCTGCCCAGCGCCGCCCCGTTCGTGATGACCGGGATCAGGACCTCGGCGGCGATCGCGCTGATCGTCGTGGTGAGCACGGAGCTGCTGGCGGGCGCGACGCTCGGCCTCGGCCAGTTCATCCTCAACGCCAGCAGCGGCGGCGGCCGGATGGACCTGGTCTTCGCGGGCACCGTGGTCGCCGGGCTGATCGGCTACCTGGTCAACGCGGGACTGGAGTGGGTGCAGCGGCGGTTCTTCGCCTGGGGCGCCCGGACGGGGGAGACGGTGTGAGGCGGCTGCGGAGCGCGGCGTCCGGCTGGATCGTGCTGCTCGTCCTGGTGCTGCTGTGGGAGACCGCCACCCGGGTCGCGGGCAGCCTGTACTTCCCGCCGCCGAGCCAGATCGCCGAGACCGCGCGGCAGATGTGGTTCAGCGGACCGGTCTCCAGCCTGTTCCTGACCGACGTGGTCTTCGAGGACCTCTTCGCCAGCGTGGCGCGGATGCTGGGCGGCTGGGCCATCGCGGGCGTGCTCGGCGTCGCGCTCGGCGTGCTGCTGGGGCGGTCGGCCACCGCGATGGACTACTGCGGGCCGATCATCTCCTTCCTGCGGGCGATCCCGCCGCCGACCCTGGTGCCGGTGTTCCTGGCGCTGTTCACCCTCGGCACGCCGATGCAGCTGGCCACCATCGTCTTCGGCACGATCTGGCCGATCCTGCTGAACTCGGTGGACGGGGCGCGGTCGGTGGACGAGACCAAGACCGAGACCGCCCGCGCCTTCCGGGTGTCCAAGGTGGACTGGATCTTCGGTGTGGTGCTGCCCGCGGCGTCGCCGAAGATCTTCGCGGGGCTGCGGATCAGCCTGTCGCTGTCGCTGGTGCTGATGGTGATCTCGGAGCTGGTCGGCTCCACCGAGGGCATCGGCTACCGGCTGCTGTACTCGCAGCGCCAGTACGACTTCCCGGCGATGTGGGCGGGGATCGTCCTGCTCGGCGTGCTGGGTTTCCTCTTCAACACGGGCCTTTCGGCCGTCGAACGCAGGGTGCTGGCCTGGCAGCCGGCCCACCGCCAGGCCGCGCTCGCGGCCGGAACGGGAGCATGACGTGAGCACGATGCTGGAGGTCACCGACCTCGGCCACCGCTACCGGGCCAAGGGGGGCGAGCACACCGCGATCGACCACCTGTCCTTCACGGTCGCCGCGGGCGAACTGGTGTGCATCGTGGGCCCGTCGGGCTGCGGCAAGTCCACGCTGCTGCGCACGCTGTCCGGGTTGATCACCCCGACCAGTGGGCACGTCGCCCTGCACGGCGACCCGGTGCGCGGGGTCCCCGACGACCTCGCCGTGGTCTTCCAGGACTACAGCCGCTCGCTGTTCCCGTGGCTGACCGTGCAGCGCAACGTCGAGTTCCCGTTGAAGCGCAAGGTTTCCCGCGCCGAGCGCCGCTCGCGCGCTGCCCAGGCGCTGGAGTGGGTCGGCCTGTCCGGCGCGGGCGCGAAGTACCCGTGGCAGCTCTCCGGCGGCATGCAGCAGCGGGTGGCGATCGCCCGCGCCCTCGCCTACCGCCCGGCGCTGCTGCTGATGGACGAGCCGTTCGCGTCGGTGGACGCGCAGACCCGCTTCGAGTTGGAAGACCTGCTGCTGCGCGTGCGGCGCGAGCACGACACGACGATCCTGCTGGTGACCCACGACATCGACGAGAGCGTCTACCTCGGCGACCGCGTGCTGGTGCTGTCCAAGTCCCCGGCGACCGTGGTGGCGGACCTCGAGGTCGACCTGCCCGAGGAGCGCGACCAGATCACCACCAGGGAGTCCGACGCGTTCGTGGCGCTGCGCGCGGAGACCGCGCGGCTGCTGCACGGCGGCGGAGCGGTGCGCCCGCGCGTGCAGGCCGATCCGGAGGGCGCCGCGGCGCGCTTCCTCGCCGCCGAGCGCGCCGAGCAGGCCGCCACGACGTCGAGGCGGCAGGCCGCGCAGGGCTGAGCGGCGGGTACTCTGCTCCGACCAACGCAGGCCCGGGAAGGGAAGGCGCGTGTCGGATCCCGTCATGCCACGACCGAGGAAGGTCCCGCTGAGCGACCCCGAGCGGCAACGGGAGATCTTCGGTGCGACGCTGGCGGTGCTCGCCGAGGTCGGCTACGAGCGCTTCAACATGGACCTGATCGCCAAGCGGGTCCGCGCCAGCAAGGCCACGCTGTACCAGTACTGGCCGGTCAAGGCGGCGCTGATCCTGGACGCGCTCAAGGTCAACGAGGTGCCGCACGCCGATCCCGACACCGGCTCGCTGGTGCAGGACATCCGGCTGCTGCTGCGGTCCTGGGTGCGCGCGCAGACGCCGTACACGCGGGGCATCCTGCTCGGGCTGATGGAGGGCGGGCGCCGGGACGAGGAGATGGCCCGGATGTACGCCGAGCGCATCGCCCAGCAACAGGAACCCTTGCTGCACACCATCCTGGCCCGCGCGGTGCAGCGCGGTGAGGTACCGGAGGGGGTCGACGTCGGCCTGCTCGCCGACCTCCCCGCGGCGATCTTCATGCTCCGCCTGATGACCACCAACGACGAGGTGGACGACGCCCTGGTGGACCGCCTCGTCGACGGCCTGATCATCCCGCTGCTGCGGGCAGGGTGATCGCCGACGGGTGTTCCGGCGAGTGGAACACCTCCTGGTCGGCGGGGTGGAGGGTGCGCGCGACGGCGTGGTGCTCCCCGCTGCCGGTGTTGCGGGCGAAGCGGGGATGGGCGCCGCTGGAGACCTGCACCCGCACGCGATGTCCCCGCGCGAAGCGGTAGGCGATCGGGGACAGCCGCACCTCCACCCGCGTCACGCCGTCCGGTTTCACGTTGACGAGCCCGTCGCAGACGTTCACCGAACGACCGCGACTGTCCACATCGCACAGACGCACGAACACGTCGGTGTCCGGGCGGCTCGACCGCAGCCAGATCCGCGCGCCGACCTCGCCGACGATCTCCAGCTCCTCCGCCAGCGGCTCGGTGGTGAAGGTCAGCACGTCGGAGCGCGCTTCGAGGGCGCGGTTGTCCTTGCGGCCCGCACCGCGCGGCGTGAGCAGTGGACCGCCGACGGACGGCGTCGGGTCGGCGGGGTCGTAGCGGTAGCGCGAGGGCTCGCTCGCCCCGGGAAGCGCCGTTCGCAGCCCGCCGTCACCGTGCAGGTGCCAGTCCCGCGGGCGGTAACCCTCCGGCGGCCAGCTCTCGTAGTGGCGCCATTCACCTGCTCCCACAACGAAAAGACGGACCGGAGCGCGGCGCGGTGGCTCTTCGCCGCGGCAGTGCGCGCCCGCCCACTCGATGGTTTCCCGTACGGCTACACCGAATCCTCGGATCGAACTGTGCTGCCACGGGCCGACGATCAGCCGCGGTGCCCGTCCAGCTTCTTGCAGCGCGACGAAATCGTCGATCTGGTCGCCGAGGAAGATGTCCTCCCAGCCCGCGACAAGGCTCGTCGGCACCGTGACCGCGGGGACGGAAGTGCTGTGGTCCCAGTCCTTCCAGAAGCTGTCCTCGTTGTCGTGGTGGACGCAGTCCTGGTAGAACGGCCACCGCTCCCCGAGCACGCGAAGGTCCGCGTCGGCCATCGGCAGGCTGTCCATCGCCTGGCGCACCGTCTTCGCCCGGTACCCCTTGAAGCGGCGCTCCTGTCGCGCGGTCTGCACGGACCACCGCAGCGACGTGTCGAGGCCGAAGCTGCCGCGCGGCAGGAAAGCCAGCGCCAGCCGCGACGAGGTCACGTGCGGCACCATCGCTTTCACCTGTGGCGGCGCATCGGCGGCGACGGCCCACTGCGTGTACCCGAGATAGCTCGTCCCGGCCAACGCGAGCGTGCCGTCGAACCACGGCTGCCGCGTGACCCACTCGATGACGGCAAGTCCGTCGGTGTGCTCGTGGCGCATAGCCCTGAACTCGCCGTGCGAACCGAAAGTGCCGCGCACGCTGCAGTTCACGACCTGGAAGCCGCGTTCGGCGTAGAGCCTCGCGAGCAGTCCGCCCCAACTGCCGCGGCCGTACGGGGTGCGGATCAGGATCGTCGGCAGCGCGTTCGCGGACGGTCGCCAGTGGTCGGCGAGCAGCACCCCGCCGTCCGCCATGGTGATCGGAATGTCCTTGGTGACGTTGACCTTCCGCGTCATCGGACGGGGTAGCCGGAGCAGACGCTGCGCAAGGTGGCTCACCAGGTTCATAAGGGAACCGTACGGTCTTGTTTGGTTTTCGACCACTGGGCGATTAGGCGGTTTGGGTTGCCCTTGCATGGGAAAGGGCTCGGCGAGGTACCCGGGGGCATGGCGTGCGACCCGGCCTACGAGGTGCCGATCTGCTCCGCGGGGACGGATCGCACGGCGCTGCGGGCGGAGATCGCCCTCAAGCTGGCGGAGGTCCTGCAGACCGTTCGCGAGGCGCGCGCCTACCTGCTGGCCGTGCGGCGGTTGATCGAGCACTCCGACGACGCGCTGGAGGACCTGGTCGGCCTGCTCGCCGCGGACGGCAGGCGCGACCTCGCCGCCTGCGTGCAGCTGGAGGTCATCGAGGAGAACTTCGTGGCCGAGCGCTGGGTGACCCGGCTGATCGAGGAGTTCGACCGCAACTACTACGCGGCCTTCCAGCGCATGGAGGAGAACATCCCGGCCGAGCTCGGCCAGGTGAGCGGCGCCGAGGTGCTGGAGGCGGTGCTCCGCTCCGTCGTCGATCCCGGGACGAGCGGTTCAGCCGGTGGCGACCACGCGGGCGTGCAGATCCCCGACGACCTTGCGGGCTGACAGGAACGCTCCGGCCGTCCAGCCGTTCATGTGGCTGAGGTGGTCGCCGGCGAAGTAGACCCTTCCTTCCGGCCGCAGCAGCCGTGCGTAGTTCGGGTCGCCCGGCCTGGGGCCCGATTCGCTCCCTCCCGGCCACGTGGTCCAACCACCCATGCTGTACCGCGTCTTCTGCCAGGCGACCGAGAACGACGCCTCCACGTCTCTGCGGAACTTCGGGCCGTGGATCTTCTCCCCCTGTGACAGCGCGCGGCTGAGCCTCGCGGCGGGGGACAGGTCGCCGTAGCGCTCGGCCTCCGCGTCGAAGTTGTAGAAGCCGTGGATGATTCCCCTCTTGCCGTGAAAACCCCACGAGGGATACTCGACGAGGGTCAGGTCGAGGTCCGTGTAGGTGGTGCCGCCGTAGATCCTGTCGTCCTCCTCCCACCAGCGCCGCCCGTACTGGATGCCGAGTTTGCCGGCCCTCACCGGGACCGGCGCCGCAAGCGCGTTCCGCACGGCCTTGCTGAAGTTGGTCGGGATCTTTTTCAAGATCTGCGGGGGGATCGTGCAGATGCAGTAGTCGGCCCGCTCCGTGCGCGACCGGCCGTCGGGTCCGCGGAAGACGACCGCGACCCCGGCCCCCGAAGTGGTGATCGACTGCACCACCGCGTCATAGGTGATCCGGTGTTCGCCGATCGCGTCGACCAGCGCGCGGGCGATCCGGTCCATCCCGCCGACGGGCTGGAACAGCGGCATCGCCTCGAAGGGATCGAACTCGTCGGAGAACCGGAAGCCGAGGCCGGACTCGAGCAGGTCCGACAGCGGGAACGGATCGCCGACCACGCCGGGCCGCTCTCCCGCTCCCGGCGGAACGACGAAACCCCGGCGCTCGCTGCCGGTGTACTCGCCCGAGGTGTCGATGTCTCCCCAGTCGCGGAGGAAGTCCAGCAGCAGCTCCCGGTCCGCCTCGGTCAGCTCCTGGTCCAGCGCGCCCCGGTTCGTCGCCTTGGTCAGCAGCTCGGCCATGTAGCCGTACATGTCGGCCTTGCCCGTCCGGTGCCGGACGGGCTTGCCGGACAGCGAACCGCCATCCTCGTACACGTAGTAGGCATTGGCGTTCTGGGCGGAGAACGCCTCGATCGGCACGCCCAGCTCGCGGCAGTAGTCGAGGGTCACCATGTCCGGTGCGATGCGGGAGGCCCCGGCATTCATGTACTGCCCGGGAGCGAAGCGGGCCAGCTGTGTGTGGCCGTCCACGTCGGTTTCCACGGTGCCCTTCCGGACGGTCCAGACACGGCCACCCGGCCGGTTCCGCGCCTCCAGGACCACACAGTCGTAACCGGCCTTGCGCAGTTCGTAGACGCTGGCGAGCCCGGCGACACCCGCGCCGATGACAAGCACGCGTTTCCGCGGGCCACGCGGTTGCCTGAGATCTGACAGCCGCGGCGCGCGATAGGCCGGGTCCTGTGCGCCCGCGGTCGGCGCGAAGCCGAGCACGCCCATGGCGCGGAGGAGAGCGCCGACACCACCGGTGGCGCCGACAGCGCTGAGAACTCGACGCCGCGTCAGGGGCACTTCACGCCCGGAATCCGACACGCTGACCACCCTCCTCGCCGCTGGCTCCTGGCGGGCGATTCCGGTGAAGTTCAGGCACAGCACGGTTGTCAGGGGGTCATGCCAACCCGAACGGTTCAGGCACGGTTCGCCCTTGCTTCCCCAGGATGTGCTCGTCTAGCGCCCGTCGTCAAGGCCGCGGGCGTCCAGTGCCTCCGCGATGTGGTCGGCCATCCGCAGCACCTTCACCAGCAGCGGCAGGAGCAGGGCGAGCGAGGAGCGCTCGACGCCGCGTGCCCGCTGGGCCGCGCGGATCTCGTCGGCCTTCTCCTTGATCAGCGGGATGAAGCGCAGGGTCAGCGACAGCACGAACGCGATCCGGTGCGGGCGAAGGCCGACGACCCGCAACGGGCTCGCCGCGCGTTCCAGCGCACTGATCATGTCCTCGGTGCGGCTGGTCATCGTCACCAGCGTGGCCAGCAGGACCAACGTGATCAGCCGCAGCAGCACGGCGAACGCCGAAGCCCAGCCCAGCAGCACCACCTGGGCGACGCCGAGCAGGACCAGCACGAGCAGGAGCGGGCGCAGTTGCCGCAGCAGCTCCACCGGCGGGATGCCCGCCAGGCACCACAGCCCGACCACCACGAGCAGGAAGCCGCCCAGCACGAACGGGTTCGCGACGAAGAACAGCCCGATGCCGCTCAGCAGCAACACGACCAGCTTCACGCCGACCGGAAGGCGGTGCAGCGCCGAGGTTCCCGGGCGGTACAGGCTCAGCATGGCGCCATCAGGTCGAGATAGGCCGGGATCGCCCGCGCCGGCGGTGCGTCCTCGACGATGCGGCCCTCGTCGAAGACCAGCACGCGGTCGAAGTCCGACAAAAGGTCCAGGTCGTGCGAGACCACGACCACCTGGTGCGGCAGCTCCGCGATCACCTTCGTGGTCTTCCGCTTGGTGCGCAGGTCCAGCATCGTGGTCGGCTCGTCGAAGACCACGCACTCCGGTTCCAGGGCCAGCACCGCCGCGATCGCCAGCCGCTGCTTCTCGCCACCGCTGAGCAGGTGGGCGGGGCGGTCGCGCAGCTCGGCGAGCCCGTGCTCGGCCAGCACCTCCGCCACCCGCGCCGCGACGTCCTTTTTGGACAGACCCCGGTGCTTGAGGCCGAACGCGACGTCCTCGGCCACGGTGGGCATGACGATCTGCACGTCGGGGTCCTGGAAGACGAAACCGACCTTGCGGCGCACGGCCCTGCCCTCGGTGCGCGTGTCGAGGCCGTCGACGAGCACCCGCCCCGCGGTCGGCACCTGCAGCCCGTTGAGCAGCCGGGCGAAGGTGCTCTTGCCGGAGCCGTTCGCGCCGATCACCGCGATCCGCCGCTCGGTCAGCTCCACCGAGATCCCGTGCAGCACCCGCCGCTCGCCGTAGCCGTGCTCGACATCCTCGAACAGGAACATCAGGGCGCCTTGACCAGCGGGTAGGCGCGGCGCACGGTCACCCCGGCGATCGAGGCGAGCACCACCTTGACGGCGTCACCGGGGACGAAGGCCAGCGAACCGGTGAGCGCGGTCCCCAGGTCCAGCCCGCCCGCCACCGCGAGGAACGGCACGCCGATCAGGTAGGACACCACGATCCCGCCCGCCGCGTTGCACAGCAGCGCCCACGCGAGGTTGTAGCGGTTCCACACCCGCTCGGTCAGCCAGCCGATCACGAACGCGGCGATCGGCCAGCTCAGCACGAAGCCACCGGAGGGGCGCAGCAGCGCCGCGAGGCCGCCGGCGCCGCTGGAGAGCACGGGCAGGCCCACCGCGACCAGCGCGACGAACACCAGCAGCGCCAGCCCGCCCTTGCGCGCGCCGAGCACGGAACCGGCGAGCATGACGCCCAGCGACTGCGCGGTGATCGGCACCGGCACGAAGGGCAGCGGCACCGCCGGGAACAGGGCGAGCACCACCACGATCGCGGCGAACAACGCCACGTGCACCAGATCCTTCGTCCGCATGGGGACATCTTGCTTCGTGGGACGCTGCCAACCAACTCGGCGGAACCGGCGTCGAAGCCGCATGTGAGAGCACAGCTTCGGGTGTTGCTGGTGGTCGTGGCGCTCGCCACCAGCGTTGGGCCCGCCCAGGCGTCACCTGCGCCGATGTCCCCCGCCTCGGTGGAGAGGCTCGACCCCGCGAGCGGGTCTTCGGTGGGGAGGCTCGACCCCGCGAGCGGGTCTTCGGTGGTGACGCTGGTCACCGGTGACCGAGTCGACCTCCAGCACGGACAGGTGCGGGTCCAAGCCGCGCCCGGCCGCGAGCACATCCGGTTCCTGCACAGCACGGACTCGCGCGGCGATCGGGTCGTCCTGCCCGTGGACGCCGCCGAAGCGGTCCGAACGGGGCGGCTCGACCGGCGGCTCTTCAACGTGACCCGGTTGATCTCGATGGGCTTCGGCGACCGGGCGCGGCGCGATCTGCCGCTGATCGTGGAGCAGTCGGCGGCCCGCGCGCTGCCGAGGGCCGCCGAGCGCGAGCTGCCCAGCATCGGCGCGATCGCCGCGCGCACGGAGAAGGCGAGTGCCGCGCGGACGTGGTCGGGGCTGGCGCACGCGCGGGTGTGGCTGGACGCGCCCGTGCGGGCCGCGCTGGACCGCAGCACGGTCCAGGTGGGCGCTCCGGCCGCGTGGAAGGCGGGGCACACGGGCAAGGGCGTCACCATCGCCGTGCTCGACACCGGGATCGACGCCAAGCACCCTGACCTCAAGCGCGTTGTCGGCGCCAAGGACTTCACGAGTTCGAGCACCGACGATCGGCAGGGGCACGGCACGCACGTCGCGTCGATCGCCGCGCGCGTCGCCCCGGAGGCGTCGCTGCTCAACGGGAAGGTGCTCGACGACAGCGGCGGCGGCAGCGAGTCCGCGATCATCGCCGGGATGGAGTGGGCCGTCGGGCAGGGCGCCCGCGTGGTCAACATGAGCCTCGGTGGTCCGCCGACCGACGGCAAGGACCCGATGTCGCTCGCGGTGAACCAGCTGACCGAACGCACCGGCGCGCTGTTCGTGGCCGCCACCGGCAACCTGGGGCAGGCCGAGGCCGTCATGAGTCCGGCGGTCGCCGATGCCGCGCTCGCGGTCGGCGCCGTGGACTCGAAGGACGCGTTGGCCGAGTTCTCCAACCGAGGGCCGCGCTCCGGCGATGACGGCTTGAAGCCCGACATCACCGCGCCCGGCGTCGGGATCGTCGCGGCCAGGGCGCTCAACAGCACGCCGGAGGAGCCGGTCGGGGACCGGTACGCGCGGATGTCCGGCACGTCGATGGCCGCACCGCACGTGGCGGGCGCGGCGGCGATCCTGGCCGCTCAGCACCCGGACTGGCGCGCAGACCGGATCAAGGCCGCGCTGATGGGCACGGCACGGCCGAACCCGAAGCTCGGTGCTCATGATCAGGGCGCTGGGCGCCTGGACATCGCAAGGGCCACAGCGCAGACCGTGCACGCCACGCCCGCCAGCATCCACAGCGGCGTCGCCAAGTGGCCGCACAGCGACGACGAGCCGATCAAGACCACCGTGACGTACTCCAACTCCGGAGCGTCCCCAGTGGAGCTTGACTTGGCTGTGGACGTGCAGGCTCCCGCGGGGATGTTCACTGTCCAGCCTGGACGGATCACCGTGCCTGCACGCGGCTCGGCAAGCGCTGTTCTCACCACTGACACCCGTGTGGCCGCGCCGGATGTCCGCTTCAGCGGCGCGCTCACCGCCACCGGCCGCGATGTCTCCGTGCGGACGCCCATCGGTGTGACGCGAGAGGTGGAGAGCTACGACCTGAAGCTCAGCGTCCTCGACCGCCAGGGAAAAACGGTTGAGAACGCCTCGATCCAGCTCGATTCCCTCGACCGCGCCGCCATGTACCAGCCCGCGCCCGGCGTCGTCCGCCTGCCCAAGGGGCGGTACTTCCTGCAAGCCTCCACGTGGGGCGACGAGTCCACGCACTTCTTCGAACCGACCCTGGTGCTGGACAAGGACTCCGAACTCGTGCTGGACGCCAGGGACGGCAAACCCGTGGGATCCACAGTGGACAAACGATCGGCGAAGGAGTTCTCGGCGCGGATCGAAGTCCTGCGGTCAACGCCTTCACACACGGTTGTCGGTGGCGTGTCGGGGGAGAGTTTCGCCAAGACCTTCGTCCGTCCTTCGCGCACGACCGCCTCGCCCGGCGAGTTCACCTTCTCCGCCGAGCAACGCCTCGCGGAGCCCGACGGCAGCGGTGGATTCGCGCGCAGTCCATACCTGTACAACGTCCGCATCGTTCGCGACGGCGTCGTTCCCCAGGAGCTGACGCACCACGTCCCCGACAACTCCCTCGTCGCCGTCCAGGGCTCGCACGCCGCGACCGGGCCCGATCAGGTCGGCGTTCGCGACGGTGCGATCAAGGCTCCTCTGCCCTTCACCCTCAACGAGTTCTACACTCCCGGCGTCCCGTGGACGAACTACTTCGAGTCCGGGCGTACGCATATCGCGGCGGTCCCCCGCGTCTTCACCAAGCCCACCACCGAGCGCTGGAACACCGCCGTGTTCGGCCCGGCTTTCCCGAAGGACCAGCCCCGCCAGCACGCCGGCCGCGATGGCGACGTGATCGAGATGCGGATCCCCTTGCACAGCGGCCAGAACGAGCACCAAATCGGCTACGTCGACGACACGCCGGGCACGACGAAGCTGTTCCGGGACGGAACCCTGCTCGCGTCGAGCCCTCTCCCCGGCTGGGCAGAGTTCGCCGTGCCCGCCGCGGCCGCCGACTACCGCCTCGAAGTGTCGTCGCCTCAGGTGAGTGCACAGTGGACGTTCCGGTCCGGTCACGGCACTCACGACCTGCCGTTGCTGGCTGTGCGGTTCGCGCCTGACGTCGATGCGCACAACCGGGCTCGTGCCGGGGAGTTCTCGATTCCATTTTCCGTGCATCGGAACGGAAGCGGGACTGTTGCTGCTTCGCCGACGGTCGAGGTGTCTTTCGACGATGGCGGGCGGTGGGAGGTCGCTCGGGTGGTCGACGGGAAGGTGTCCGTGGTGAACCCGGGGAGCGGGTTCGTGTCGTTGCGCGCCAAGGTGGCGGACGGGGAGGGGAATTCCGTTGTGCAGACTGTGATTCGGGCTTACGCGGTGGGGTGAGGTTCGGCTCCGGCGTGAGCTGGGCTTCCAGCTCGCGCCGGAGCCGGTCATGGCCTCCGCACGTCGGCGCCGGCACGACGGAGTCGCTCGCGGGCCTCGTTCTCCGACAGCGAGATGATGGATTGCCCGACCGCGTGTTGGTACTTGGCGTCGTAGGCCCTGGTCCAGACGCCCGCCGCCCATGTTCGTTGGAGTTCGTCGGGAGTGAACTCCCGGCCCCGCGCATGGCAATACGCGACCAGGAACCGTTCAGTGTCTTCGACAGTGGCCAGCTCGTCCGCGCTGACGGTCGAATGCAGCGCGGCAGCGAAGCCGACCAGGACGGCTTCATCATCAACGATCACGCTGTCCCAGTCGTGCACCACCAGCAGAGTGTCGTCACTCCAGCGCAAATTGCTTGCAAGCCAGTCGCAGTGGCCGATCACGGCTTCGGATTCGCCGGCGCGCAGACGATCACGAGCACGGCGCCCGGCCTCGTCGAGCCATTCCGCGCCGTCCGCCTCGTTGAGGTCGACATCAGGGTCCTCCTCCGAACGCGGCCACAGTCCATCCCCGGCGTGGTTCCAGGCCGCCCATGACGGCGCCGGGTCAAGCGTGGACACCTCGTCCGGCCGAGGGGCGAGCCGGATCAGCCGCGCGAACGCCTCAGCGAAGGCCGTGGCCGCGTGCTCCGCGCTCGGGAGCACTGCGCCACCGCGGACGTAGACCTCCGCGGTCGCGACGTCGCCGCCGAAAGGCAGGGCGCCGGTGAGCGGCCGCGGGCACGGATACCCGGCCTGGTACATGCGGTGCTGGACTTCCGCGCATGCCGCGATCCGCGGCGAGTCCGGACGAATCTTGACCACGACCTCGCGACCGTCGGTCAGCCGAAGCCCGACGACGGCGGACAGGTGCCCGGATCTGAACAACTCCTCCGCCGGCGGGCTGCCCAGATGCTCCGTGCACCACTGGGCGAGACAGCCAGGATCGACGGTGCGCGCGCGAGGTGACATCCGAGCATCATCACATGCGGTGGTGGTGTCCGGAGCCGAGACGGCGCGGTCGGATGTCCACAGTGGACAGGGAGGTCAGCGGCGCACCCAGGCGGCGGAACTCTCCGCCATCTCCAGGACCCGGAGTGCGATGTCGCGGTCGGACATCGGGTAGTGGGCGCTGAGCTCCAGGTTGGTGATCGCGGAGGTGCCGGTGAAGTGGTAGGTGGCCTCGATCTCCTCGCCGTCCCGGTGGTAGCGGTAGACGACCTCCAGGTTGGCGTCACCGAAAGAACTCTTCGGCAGGGGGCGCTCGGAGAGCAGGCGGTAGCCGGGAGTGCCGCGAACCCGGCCCAGGTGGCGGTCGGCCATGGCGCGGGCCCCGAGCAGCGGGGCTTGGCCGAAGAGGCCGGTGATGTCGACGCGGAGGCGGATGCGCTTCGACGGGTCGGTGAAGTCGGACCAGTACTTGCCGCCGACGCGCTCCGCCCAGCCTGCGGGCACGGTCATCGCGAGGGTGGACGGGCTGGTCTCGGCGACCCAGGTCCGCTGGGTGTAGCCGGGGGCTGGGGCGGGTCCAGCCGCGGGGGACGTCGTGGCGGGGGCGGGGAGCATCGGGACGGCGGGGCCGCCGACCTCGACGGGGCCGCCGCAGCCGGTCAGCGCCAGTGCGAGGACGGCGAACACCGCTCCGCGCGAGACGCCCCCGACCATGAACCGGCATGATACGGCCCATGCCGGTGCCCGGACGGATAGGCCGATTCGAGGTGGTCGAGCGCATCGGGGGTGGTGCGTTCGCCTCGGTGTGGCGGGCCAAGGACGACGCGCTCGACTCCACAGTGGCGATCAAGGTGCTGTCGGCGGACTGGCTCGACTCGGCCGACGTGCACTCGCGGTTCCTCGCGGAGGCGCGGATGCTGCGGCGCGCTGAATCCGATCGGGTGGTCCGGGTGCACGACATCGGCGAGCTGCCGGACGGGCGGCCGTACCTGGTGATGACCTACGGAGACCGGGGCACGCTCGAAGAGCGGATCTCGGCGGGGCCGCTGCCGTGGCGGGAAGCGGTCGAAGTCGCCGTGGAGATCGGGCTGGCGTTGCGGTCCCTGCACGCGGACGGGGTGCTGCACCGGGACGTGAAGCCGTCGAACGTGCTGTTCCGGTCCGGGCCGGACGGCAAGGACCGAGTGCTGCTGGGCGACCTGGGGCTCGGCAAGCTCCTCAGCGAGGCGTCGACGCTGACGATGATCGGCGGTACTCCGGCCTACATGGCACCGGAGCAGGCGGGGGCGGACGAGCCGCTCAGCGTGCGCACGGACGTCTACGGTCTCGGAGCACTGCTCTACCGCACGGTGACGGGCCGCCATCCCTACGACAACAACGAGATCGGTGACATCGCGGAGCGCGGCGCACCGCCACGAGTCCGGAACGTGCCCGCTGGCCTGGACGCGGCGCTGCAGCGGGCTCTGGCGCCCAAACCCGCGGACAGGTACGGAGACGTCGCTGAGTTCGTCGCGGACCTCCGACGGCTGCTCGCCCCCAGGCGGAGCCGGTGGTTGATTCCCCTCGGCCTGCTCGCCCTCGCGGGCGTCGCGGCGGGGATCTGGTACCTGAGCCGCCCCGAACAGGTCGAGGTCGGCGACGGCACCAGGACGATCAGCCTGCGCGTGCCGAGGGCCTGGGCGGGCGAGCTGGCTGGCGCCGGGTGGGACCCGTCGGTGCTCGGCCTCGCCCCTGGCCGGTGGCCCGGCCTGCTCGTTGCGGAGTCGGTGGCGGCCTTCCCCGGGCCTGCCGATCCGCGGGCGGGCGTGTTCGCCGGGGTGCTTCCGCCGATGTCGGCGCTGTCGCCCCAGGACTTCGAGACCAGGACGGCCAAACCGGGTTGTGTTGCCGCAGCGACAAGTCCACCGCCCGTCGCCGGTCTGCGTGCGGCGCACGTGCGGCGGTGCGGTGTCGCCTTCGTCGCGGACGCGCTGCTGGAGGTGTCCGGGCAACAGGTCTGGGTTCAGGTCAAGCAGTCCGCCGACGATGTGACAGCGTTCCGCGAGGTACTGAGTTCCGTCGGCCTCGGGCGGCGCTGAGGTGCGTCGGTACGCGGTGATCGGCGCGGGACCCGGTGGGCTCGTCGCGGCCAAGGAACTGCTGGCCCTCGGCGCCGAACCGGTGGTCTTCGAGCGTGCGGGGGAGATCGGCGGGGTCTGGCGCGCGGGCGGACTGGCGTGGCCGGGGATGTCGACGAACCTGTCCAAGCACAGCTGCTGCTTCTCGGACTTCCCGTGGCCGCACGACGCGCCGGACTTCCCGTGCCGCGACGACATGCGCACCTACCTGCACCGGTACGCGGAGCACTTCGGGCTGACGCCGCACCTGCGGCTCCGCGAGGCCGTCACCACGGTGCGGGGCACGATCGTCAACGGGGAGCCGTTCGACGGGGTGATCTTCGCTTCGGGGGCCTTCGGCCCAACTGGTACCGAGTACCGTGGCGCTGAGCGCTACCGGGGCAAGCGCGTCGTCGTGGTTGGCGCGGCGTTCTCTGGAGCCGAGATCGCCGCAGAACTCGCCGCAGCGGGGATCGAGGTCACTGCCGTCGCGAGCAGGCCGATGTGGCTGCTGCCGCGCTACCTCGACGGCGTGCCGTGGGACCTGGTCAGCTACCGCCGCGATCGGCCCAGGCCGTCGTACGCCGAGGCCAACCGCCGCTTCGCGCGGATCGCGGTGAACCCGGGCGAGTTCGACGAGCGGATGAGGTTGGACCCGGACTCCGATCGTCCTCCGTACCTGGTGATCTCCGACCTGGTGCCGGCGATGCTGCGCGCGGGTGCCCTCCGGCTGGAGCCGGGCCGGGCTGTGCGGCGCGAGCCCGGTGCGGTCGTCCTCGACACCGGCGTGCGACTGCCGTGCGACGAGGTGATCGACTGCACCGGTCACCGCCTCGGACTGCCTTACCTGAGCCCGGACCAGCGGGCCGTGCTCGGTCACGACCCCGCGGACCTGCTGCAACCGTTGCTGTTGCACGAGTGCACCTTCCACCCGGAGTTCCTCGACGCGGCGTTCGTCGGCCTCTACCGCGGGCCGTACTTCGGCGTGATGGAGCTGCAGGCGCGGTGGGCGGCGGCCGTCCTGACAGGTGCGCTGCCGCGGCCGAGCGGGATGAGGGCGGGGCTGGAGCGGCAACTGGAGATCCGCGAACAGCGCCCGCGCCCGCAGTTCCCGCACGGCGACTACGTCGGCATGGCCGATCGACTCGCGGCCGAGATCGGTGTTCTCCCCGACCCGCCGCCGGACGGGCCGCTGCTTCCCGCGCACTACCGCCTGCACGGCCCCGGACGAGCCCCGGACCTGGCACGGGCCGAGATAGCATTCGTGGCGCGACGAACCGCCGGGAGCCAGCTGTGACCTCCACCGATACCCCTGAGGGCCGCATTTTCCTTTCCCTGCCCGGGAAATGGGCCTTGGCGCGGGCGATCCCCGGTACCGGCTCGGTGACCGGGGTCGCCGAGTTCCGCCGGTTGCGGCCGGACCTGCTGCTCTACCGCGAGGAGGGCACGTTGGAACTCGGTACCGGGCAGACTCACGACGTGAGCCGCGAGTACCACTACCTGTTGGAGGACAACCAGATCCGGGTCTGCTTCGTGGAGCCGCCGGAGTTCGGCCGCACGATGCACGTGCTGCGGCTGGACGGTGCCGAGGCCACCGACGAGCACCTGTGCGACCAGGACCTCTACACCGGCCACTACCGGTTCGAGGGCCCGGACCGCTTCACCGTCGAGATGCGGGTCCGCGGTCCGAAGAAGGACTACTCGATGCACACCACCTACGACCGGCTACCGGACGCGCCCGCGGACCTCCTCTAGGCGAGGGTGGCCCAGCTCCTCCAAGATCGCGACGGCCTCGCGCCAGCGTTCCTGGGCGTGCTCGGCCGAACCGGTCTCGTCGTGGATCTGCGCGAGCAGTTCGAGCACTTCGGCCTCGTAGAGCCGGAAGTGCTTGTCCCGGTAGACCTCCAAGCACTCCGTCAGCAGCGGTTGCGCCTCGCCGTGCCTGCCGACGCGCAGCAGGGTCTCGCCGAGGTTGTGCAGCACTGCGACCAGGCCGATCGCATCGCCGAGAGCCCGCGCGGGACCGAGTGCCGCCTCCAGCGACAGGATCGCCTCGTCGGCGTTGCCGCTCATCGTCTGGGCCCGGCCGAGGTTGCTCAGCGTGCGGATCTCCAGGTGCTGGTTTCCCGTCCGCCTGCTCAGCTCCAACGCCTGCTTCAGGTAGCCGATCGCGTCCTCGTAGTCGCCGCGGTTGGTGTGCGCGACACCGAGGTTGCCCAGCGTGCGCGCTTCCCCGCCCGTGTCACCGACCTCGCGGCGGAGCGCGAGCGAGTCGGTGAAGTACTCGACGCAGACGTCGATCTCGCCGAGCTGGCCGTGCGCCACGCCGAGCAGGCTGCGGACCATGGCCTCGGCCTTGCGGTCGCCGATCCGCTGCGCGGCCTTCAGCGCGTCGCGCCCGGTGGTGATCCAGTCCTTGTAGTTGCTCAGCCGCTCGAAATAGTGCTTGAGCACCAAGGGCAACTGCCACGCGATGCGGTGCATGCCCTCTGTCAGGGCCACGCCGACCGCCGCGACGAGGGTGGCGTGTTCGTCGGCCAACCACTGGAAGGCGTCCTCGTCGCCCGCGTGCCCGGGCAGGTGCCCCGGTCGCTCCGCCGGGTCCAGCTCGATGTCGACGAAGTGCGGGAAAAGCCGCTCCCGTGCGGCATCCGCGGCGTAGAGGTACCAGGTCAGCACGCGCTCGACGGCCGCGTGCCGCTCCTGTTCCCCGGCGTGCTCGGCGGCGTACTCGCGGAGCAGGTCGTGCAGCCGGTAGCGCCGCGCGGTCACCATCGTGAGCAGGTGTTCGTCGACCAGTTCGTCCAGCCGTCGCCGCGCGGTCGCGGGATCGGTCCCGGTGAGTGCGGCGGCGGACTCGGCCGTCGCGTCGTCGCCGGGATGCACGCCCAGCAAACGGAAGAACCGCTGCGTCTCCGGTGCGAGCGCGCGGTAGGACAGGTCGAAGACGGCGCGCAGGCCCCGCGTTCCGGAACTCAGTTCCCCGAGCCTGCCGCTGGAGGTCCGCAACCGCTCGGCCAGATCGCTGAGTGTCCACAAAGGACGGTTCTGGAGCCTGCGCGCGGCGAGTGCCACGGCGAGCGGCAACCCGCCGCACAGCGCGGTGACCTGCTCCGCGCCCTCGGCGTCGACCCGGTCACCGCCCGCGATCGTGGCCAGCAGCGCGGTGGCGTCCTGGGGAGCGAACAGCTCCAGCGCGAGCGTGGCCGCACCGTCGAGCGCGAGGTGCCGCCTGCTGGTGACCAGCACGAGGTTGCCGGGGCTGGCCGGGAGCAACGGCTGCACCTGGCGTTCGTCGGCGGCGTTGTCCAGGATCACCAGCGCCCGCTTGCCGTGCAGCCGATCCCGGTACAGCGCGGCCCGCGAGTCCAGCTCCCTCGGCACCTGGGCGCCGGGAACACCGAGCAGGTTCAGGAACGACGCGAGCACCACCGCCGGATCGGCGGGCGGCTGGTCGGAATGCGCGCGCAGGTCGACGTAGAGCTGGATCTCGTCATGGCGCCCGGCCGCCACCAGCTGGTGCGCGAAGTGCACGGCCAGCCGCGTCTTGCCCAGCCCGGCCATGCCCTCGATCGCCACGATCGGCGGCGCGGTCCCGCCCGCCTCCGCGAGCGAGGCCCGGGTCAGCCACCGCAGCTCCGCCGCCCGGCCGGTGAAGTCGCCGATGTCCGGCGGCAGCTGCCGGTGCGCGCTGGCCGACGCCGAGATCGGCTTGCTCACCCGGTTGTGCAGCACCCGCTGGTGCGCGTCGGCCAGCTTCGGCCCGGGGTCCACACCCAGCTCGTCGGCGAACCTGCGACGGGCCTCGTCGAAGGTGGCCAGCGCGGCGGCCTGGCGCCCGCTCGCGGCGAGCGTGAGCATCAGCCGCGCCTGCACCGCCTCGTCCAGCGGCTCGGCGGCGGCCAGCTTCCGCAACGGGGCGAGCGCCTGGTCGTCCTCGCCCAGCTCCGCGGCGAGTTCGGCGAACTCCAGCACGAGCGCCTGCCAGTCCAGCAGGATCTCCGCGACGCCGGGGTGGTCGTGGAACGCGGGCAGGTCGGCCAGCGGCGCGTCCCGCCACAGCGTGAGCGCCCGCCGGCACGCCTCGGCCGCGCCCGCCACGTCGATCCGCTCCCGCGCGGCGCGGGCTTCGGCGGTCAGGCCGCGGAAGGCGAGCAGATCGAGCTGGTCGGCGGTGACGTTGAGCTGGTAGCCGCTCGCGGTGGCGGACAGCTGCGGGCCTTCCGGTGTGAGCCGCCGCCGCAGCCGGGAGAGGTGCGTCTGCAGGATCTCCACGACGTTCGCGGGCGGGCGGTGCCCCCACGCGGCCTCGATCAACGCGTCCCGGGAGACCGGCGCGTTGGGGCTCAACGCGAGCGCCGCGAGCAGGGTCCGCTGCGGCGCGGACCCGAGGTCGATCACCTCATCGCCCGCCCTGAGCACCAGCGGGCCGAGCACGCCGACGCTGATCCCGGTGGCGGAAGCGTTGTCCCGCACCAACTCCGCGGTCTCGGCGGCGGAAAGGCCGAACGCCTCGGCGAGCCTGCGCAGCGTGGCGGGCCGGGGGCGGGCGATGCGGCCCTGCTCCAGGTCCCGCAGCCCGGCGACGCTGATCCCCGCGGCCGCGGCCGCCTCGGTCTGCGTGAATCCCGCTCGCGTTCTCCAGAGCCGGACTCGGGGACCCAACGAACTCCGCGCGGCCCGGTCCACGCGGACAGCGTAGAGGCATCAGCAGACGCGAGCGGGCTCCGGGCACACCTCGAACCGCACCTCTTCCGGGTTGTACTTGGCCAGCAGGTGCACGCAGCGGCCCGCGGCGACCACGTTCTCCATCGAGCCGAACCCGCGGTCCAGCGCGGCCAGCTCCAGCTGCCGGACGGGCACACCCCAGCGCCGCGCGGTGTCCTCGACGATCCGCTTCTCCGCGATCCGGTCGATGTGGAAGGAGTTGTCCCGCTTGGCCAGCTTCGCGTTCACCGCGGCGGCGTAGGCGGCGAGCTGCCTGGCCCTGGCGAACGCCGGAGTGCCCCGCAGCGCGTCGAGCGCCAGCTCGTCCCAGGCAAGCGACGGCGCGATGCGGAAGCTGCGCACCAGGAACAGCGCCAGCTGCTCGCGCGGCTCCAACTCGCGCTCGGCCTTGGAGAGCCAGTCGTCGAGGAACATCTCCTGCACGGCCGAGTCGATCGCGTAGACCCCTCGGTGCTCACCGTGTTCCACGGCGATGTCCGCGACTGAGCGCCCGGCGTGCGGTAACCGGCACTCCCGGCGGCACTGCTCCGCCAGCCAGTCCAGCACCAGGTTCCGGTGCAGGCACGGGTAGTCGGTGGCCAGCAGTTGGCAGGCCCGCAGCGCGGCCAGGTCGCTGATCCAGGTCGACGTGCTCTCCTCCACCTCGCCCCGGCTCTCCAACTCCCAACCGTGCACGAACAGCGTCCGGCTCAGCCGGGGCGGCTGCTGGCGCGGCAGGTCCGGCTCGCCCAGCGCTTCGAGCAGCAGCAGCGCGTCCTCGCGTTTGCGGTCGACAGCGCCGCTGTCCACGAAACTGGCCAGCTGGAGCAGCTCCTCCTCGTCGACGCCGAGGTCGCGGCCCACGGCCCACATCGCCCGGTAGCAGCGCGCCGGATAGGGCCGGTCGGCCATCGCGCCGATCAACAGCTCGCGGGTGGCGGGGGAGCAGTAGCCCCGGCGCTCCGCGACCGCCAGGGTGGCGCGCATGTTCACCAAAGGCTCCGACAGCGGCCGGTAGTCGTGCTCCGGCAGGCCGTGCAGCAGCGTCACCTCGTCATCGGCCTCCAGCACGCCAGTGGTGTAGTCGGCGTAGATCTCGCCGATCCCGGTCATGCCGAAGGTGTCCAGCTCCGCGGCGCGCAACGCGCCCGTGCTGGCAGCTCCCAGCACGCGCACGCCCCGCTCGATCACCACCAGGATCTCCTTGTGCGTGATCGACCGCGCGTGGTGGAAGTAGCCGTCCACGATGCCGACCACGTCGCCGGGGGCGGGGTCGAGCCGGAAGAGGTCCTGCGCGGCGATCGGCGGCAGCACGCGGACTTCGGTGCCCGCCACCAGCTTCTCGGCGTCCGGCAGGGTGGGACCGACGAACAGGAAACGTCCGGGCACGGCTGCCTCCTTCCTCAAAGGTGTCGGGGGCACAGCAGCCTGGGCGCGATCACCCTGGCGACCGGCACCCCCACGTCGGCCCTGGTGAGGTCGACGACGAACGGGGTGACCCCGGTCGCCGCCATCACCCGCTCCACCACCAGGGCGTTGTCCTCTGCCGCGCTCCGCGCCGGAAGTGCTGCCACAGAAGCGAAATCCCGTTCGTCACCCGGAGCGGACGTCCGGGCGTCGGCGAACGGGCCGGCCTGCCGGTAGACGGGTTTGCCGGCGTTGTCACGCGCTCCGGCGATGTAGGTGACCCTGGACCGGGCCGCTTCGGTGAGCGCGCGGCGCAATGCGATCTGCGGGTCGAGGTGACAGCCGTGACCGCGGCTGTACACCGGGAACGCCTGGCTGAAGATCCGGGCAGCGAAGCACGGCAGTCCGCACGGGCCGTCGAGGACCTCCACGACGACCTCGACCTCGGCCTCGGCGAAGCGCGCGAGCAGCCCGGCCGCCGCACCGTCCACAGTGTCCAGTCGAAGGCGCGGAGGGCGGATGCCGGAGCGCTGGTGCCGGGCGACCGCGTCCCGCTCGACCACTTCGGTGAGCCCGTGCCCGATCGCCTCGTCCAGGGTGTTGCCGGCCGCCAGCCCGTTGGTCGTGCCCGCGAACACCGGCGGCGCCCATTCCGCCCGAACCCGGCCGTCCAGGCGCAGGCAGGCGGTGGGCACCCGGGTCTCCCCGGAGCCGTCCAGCCGCCGTGCGCGGTTCCAGCTCAGCCGCAGCGCCGGGTTCAGGCAGGTGCGCGGGGAGCGGTCCAGGTCGCGCATCCGGTAGCCGAGGCCGGGGGCGGCGGCCCCGGCCTCGGCCTCGGGGAGGTCCGGCTCGACGCGCTCGGCGTGCCACAGCTCGAGTGCCTCCATCGCCGCGCCGACCTTGGCCGCCGCCCTGGTCAGACCGGTGCCCTGGGAGACCGACAACCACCAGGCGTCCGGGCGAACGGCCTGGTAGACCGGAATGCCGATCTCGTCGAGCCAGGTCAGGTCGGCGAGCCGGGTGATGCCGACCGTGCGCAGCTTGGGGGCGAGCCAGGTCAGCGTCTGCTCCGGGGTGCGCAGCCGCTGCTCGCCGTGCGGAGCCGGACCCCTGGTCGCGGTGGCGCCACCGGTCCGCCCCTCGGAACCGCTCACCACCCCAGGTGCTCGGAGGAGACCGAGTACTCGCGCACCTCCTGGTGCCGGGCGAGCTCGCCCGCCAGTTCCCGCGCGTCGGGGATGGTGATCCGGTCCATGGCCGCTCCAGGGGGTTCGCGCTGGTGTGCCGGTCCAGGATGGCAGCGGGCGCTGGCACCGCGCTGACAACGCAAGGTTCTTTCGGGTTGGTGTTTCCGCAGGTCACAGACCTGTTCGCGACACCGGCGGGATGCGCTACGGCCGGACTACGGTTCCGGTTGCCCGGCAGGTGTCCGTCCGGGGTGATCCCATTCGTCGGTGGGGCGGACACACCCGATGAGGAGGACACGTGCAGTACATGCTGTTGATCTGTGGTGACGAGTCGGCGGCCGAACACGCCGAGGACGGCTGCGGCGGCTGGTCGGAGGAGATGGAGGCCAGGGGCGTGATCCGGGGCGGCGGTGGGCTGCGCCCGCCGACCGATGCGACCACCGTGCGCGTGCGGGACGAGCAGCTGCTGCTCTCCGACGGGCCGTTCGCGGAGACCAAGGAGCAGATCGGCGGTTTCTGCCTGATCGAGTGCGCGGACCTGGACGAGGCCATCGAGATCGCGTCGAAGCACCCGGCGGCGAGCTACGGCACCATCGAGATCCGGCCACTGATCCAGTTCCCGTGAGCGCGGAGGTCTCCGCCGCGCTCACGCGGGCGTTCCGCGACGAGTGGGGCCAGGTCGTGGCGACCCTGATCCGCGTGACCGGGGACTGGGAGCTGGCCGAGGAGTGCGCGCAGGACGCGTTCGCCCTCGCGCTGCAACGCTGGCCGCGCGACGGCGTGCCCCGCAAACCGGGCGCGTGGCTGACCACGGCCGCGCGCAACCGGGCAACCGACCGGCTCCGCCGAGATGCGGTCGGCGCCGCGAAACTGCGAGAGGTCGCCGCGATGGCGCACGAGCCCGATGTCCCCGATGACGAGATCCCCGACGACCGGCTGCGGCTGATGTTCACCTGCTGCCACCCGGCGCTGGCCCCGGAGGCGCGGGTCGCGCTGACGCTGCGCACCCTCGCGGGACTGAGCACCACCGAGATCGCCAGGGCGTTCCTGGTCGGTGAGCAGGCCATGTCCAAGCGCCTGACCAGGGCGAAACAGAAGATCAAGAACGCTGGTATCCCGTACCGGGTGCCACCGGCGCACCTGCTCCCGGAGCGCACGCCCGCCGTGCTGGCGGTGCTCTACCTGCTGTTCAACGAGGGCTACTCGGCGAGCGCGGGCGCTGACCTGCTGCGCCCCGACCTCGCCGGGGAGGCGATCCGGCTGGCCAGGGTGCTCACCGCGCTGATGCCGGACGAGCCGGAGGCGGCCGGGTTGCTCGCCCTGATGCTGCTGCACCACTCCCGCCGCGACGCCCGCATCGGCCAGGACGGCGAGCTGATCACCCTCGACCGGCAGGACCGCGCCCGCTGGGACCGGGCGGCGATCACCGAAGGCGTCGACCTGCTCGACTCCGCGTTGCGGCGACGGCGTCCCGGCCCGTACCAGGTCCAGGCCGCGATCGCCGCCTGCCACGCGAGCGCCGCCTCACCCGAGGACACCGACTGGCCGCAGATCGCCGCGCTGTACGGACGGCTCGCCGTGCTGACACCGTCCGCGGTGGTGGAGCTGAACCGCGCCGTCGCGATCGGCATGGCCGACGGTCCCGCCGCCGGGTTGCGCCTGGTGGACGCGTTGCGGGACAAGGGAGAACTCGCCGGGTACCACCTGCTCCCGGCGACCCGCGCCGATCTGCTGCGCCGCTTGCACCGCGACACCGAGGCGGCCGCCGCCTACCGCGAGGCCATCGCGCTGGCCACCACCGACACCGAACGCCGCTTCCTCACGAAACGGCTCGAAGAAGCAGGAGGACACCCGTGACCGACGTCCGCGCCGCCATCGCCGCCGAACGCGCCGAACTGGCCGCGCTGTTGACGGATCTGCCCGCACACCAATGGGATGCGCCCACTCTCTGCGAGGGGTGGCGCGTCCGCGAAGTGGTCGCCCACATCACCACGGCCTACCGCTACTCGCTTCCGCGCATCCTCGGCAACCTCGTCAGGTCCGGCGGCAACTTCAACCGCATGTCCGACCGCTGCGCCAGGCGCGACGCCGCCGCTCTGTCCACAGAGGACTTGTTGACCTCGTTGCGGGACAACATCAACCACCCGTGGAAGCCGCCTGGCGGTGGCTACGAGGGCGCGCTGTCGCACGACGTCATCCACGGCCTCGACATCACCGTGCCCCTCGGCGTCGACCGCCGCGTGCCCCTCGACCGGCTCAAGACGGTGCTCGACGACCTGAGCGAGAAGAACGTGAAGTACTTCGGCGTGAACCTCGACGGCATCCAGCTCCGCGCGACCGACATGGACTGGACCCTCGGCTCCGGCACCCCGAAGTCCGCTCCCGCCCAGGACCTGCTGCTGTTCCTCTGCGGCCGCAAGATCTGAAGGAGAACCGCGTGTTCATCGTCAGCCTCCCGATCGAGGACCGCTCCCGCTCCCACGCCTTCTACCGTTCCCTCGGCCTCCGCCCCGTCGGCCCGCTCGCCGAGGACGGCTTGCCGGAGCCGCTCCAGTTCGACCTGTCCGAGGGGGCCCGCCTGATGCTGGTCCCGAAGGGCGGTTTCGGGTGGGTGACCGGCAACCGTCCCGTCGCACCGCACGGCACCAGCGAATGCCTCCTCGGCCTCAGCGCCCCTTCCGAGGACGCCTTGGACGACCTCGTCCACCGCGCACAGCAAGCAGGTGCGGAACTGGTCATGAAGCCCGCCCACCGGCCGTGGGGCTACACAGCCGTTGTCGCCGACCCCGACGACCACGCGTGGATGATCACCGTCGTTCCTCAGAACGGCGCGGGTTCGAGTTCCGCTTCGTAGACCTTGCCCCTCGTTGCCCATGTACCGGTAGTCACGATCAGCCGCCCCTCAACCCCCGGAAAGCAAGCCGGCAAAAGCGTCCTCCACGTTCCCGGGCCCATCAACCCAAGCCACGTGTCCATCAGGCCGCAGAAGAACCCCACCCCAAGGCAGCTCCGCAACCCGAACCACATCAACCCGCGGCCCGAGGTCCGGAACACCGTCCCGGGTGGTCAAGAACACGAACCGACCCGCTTGCAGCAGAGAAAACACGCTGAACCCGCCCAGGTCCAGATCCTGCATCCGCCACCCGGTGTCGCCGTAGGAAACGCCGAGCCCGGAATGCTGCACCGCCAGCTCGTGGTTCAACGACGGATGAGCCGCCAGCAGTTCGTTGAACCGGGCGCGCAGGGCCTTGTTCTCCGGTGAGGTCGACACGACCAGCGCGGTCTGCGCGCGGGTGTCGTCGATGACGCGGGCGCCGACGGGGTGGCGCTCGCCTTCGTAGGTGTCCAGCAAGGCCGAGGGGGCCCAGCCCTGGATCACCGCGGCGAGCTTCCACGCCAGGTTCGTCGCGTCCTGCATGCCGAGGTTCATTCCCTGGCCGCCCAACGGCATGTGGATGTGCGCGGCGTCTCCGGCGAGGAGCATGCGGCCGTTGCGGTACCGCGCCGCCTGGAGGGTGGCGTTGCCGAAGCGCGCCAGGTACGAGGGGTCGTACATGCCGAAGTCGGTGCCGACGACCCGCCGGGTGCTCTCCTTCAGCTCCTCCAGCGTCAGCGGCTCGTCCTTCGGGATGTGCAGCATCGAGTGGTCGGTCGGCGAGACGCGGTACCTGCCGTTTCCCAACGAAACCAGGAACAGCGCGCCCTTGTCGCCGTTGATCGTCAGCGATACGGCCTCCGGCGGCTCGGCGAGGCGGACGTCGCCCATCGGGACGCTCAGCGTCGACGGGGTCCCGGCGAAGTCGATGCCCGCGGCCTTGCGCACCGTGCTGGACGGGCCGTCGCAGCCGACCACCCAGCGGGCCTGGAACTCCTCACCGGTCCCGGTCTCCACGGTGACCGAGTCGCCGTTGTCGCGGACGCCGGTGACGGCGCGCCCGCGCAGCACCTCCACGTCGAGGGCCGAGGCGTGCTCGGCGAGCAGCGCCTCGGTCCTCGACTGCGGGAGGAACAGGACGAACCTGTACTTCGTCTCCAGGTTGGCGTAGCTCAACCTGTTGTCCAGTAAGGCGAAGTGCGTTGTGGGGATCCGCTTGCCCTCGTCGAGCCAGGGGCCGGCCGCCCCGCGCATCGCCAGCAGCTCCAGCGTGCGGGGGTGCATTGTCAGCGACTTGGCGTACGGTACCGGCTCGGTCAGCCGTTCCAGGACGGTCACCTCGACCCCGGTCCGGCGCAGCTCCGCGGCCAGCCACAGGCCGACCGGTCCCGCCCCGACAATCACCACGTCACGCATGGCACTCCTGTCCGACTAGCAGCTAGGCCGGCTCTTCTCCGCCGGACCATCCACGGACCATGATGGCGGAGTTGTTCCCGCCCATCCCCACACTGGTGGTGATCGCCGTGGGCACCGAGGCCGGGATGCCCTTGCCGACCACGTGGTTCAGGTCGGCGCAGCGCGGGTCGGGGTCCTCGAGGCCGTAGGTCGGCGGCACCCGGTTGTGGTGGCTGGCCAGCAGTGCGGTGATGAACTCGACGCCGCCGGTGCCGCCGAGCATGTGCCCGGTGGCGCCCTTGGTGCCGCTGACCAGCGGGCTGGACGCGGGGTCGGAGCCGAAGACCTTGCGGATGGCGAAGGCCTCGGCCGGGTCGTTCATCTTGGTGCCGGTGCCGTGCACGTTGATGTAGCCGACCTCGGTGGTGCTCACCCCGGTGTCCAGCAGCGCCTCCTCCAGGCAGGCCCGCATGCCGGGCGCCTCGTCGGGGCGGATGTCGGACATGTCGTAGGCGTCGCCGCGCAGGCCGTAGCCCAGCACCTCGCCGTAGATCCGGGCGCCGCGCGCCCTGGCGTGCTCCAGATCCTCCAGCACCACCACACCCGCGCCCTCGCCGAGGATGGTGCCGTCGCGCTTGTTGTCGAACGGGCGGCAGATGCCGATCCGGGAACCGGTGCGGTTCTGCGCGAACGCGGCGATGGTGATCTCGTTGACCGCCGACTCCGCGCCGCCGGAGAGCATCAGCTCGGCCCGGCCGTACTTGATCTTGTCGTAGGCGGCGATCAGCGACTCGGCGCCGGAGGCGGACGCGCCGCTGACCGTCACCAGCGGGCCGGTGAGACCGTGCCGGATGGACACCGCCGAGGTCGGCGAGTTCGGCAGGGTCAGGTTGCACAGCCGGGCGGAGATCGACCGGCTGCCGCCCTGCTCCAGCAGTTTGTACTGGCGCTGCAGGATCTCCGCGTTGGAGTAGGCGACGCCGATGGCCACCCCGAAGCGGTCCAGCTTCTTCGGTGATCTCGCCGCGTCGGAGTGGATCTCGTTGCGCGGCAGGTCCAGGCCGGCGTCGGCGGCGGCCGCCTGGGACGCGGCGATGGCCAGCCACTGGAACCGGGCGGTGACCCGGATGTCCCGCTCGGAGATGCCGTGCTCGGCCGGATCGAAGTCCGACAGCTCGGCGGCCCGCTTGATCGGACAACGCGAGGTGTCGAAACGGGTCAGCTCACCGACTCCGCTCCGACCGTCGCACAGATTGTCGAAGAACTCTTCAACAGTGTTGCCAAGGGGGGTGACAACACCGATTCCGGTCACCACGACGCGCCTGCCGCCGACAGCGATCACGTTGCTCCTCACAAGCCACTCGAACTGGTCTGGCATATGGCGGGCAGACCCTAGCGACACATTTCCCGGTGACCTAGCTTGATCGATTAGTAGCGCGCATAACGGCTGCTCATCCGCCCGGAGGCGGAGGTTGAGCGCGATCTCCGGGGAGGCCGGGCGCACGGGTGCGGGATGCACGTTCCACAAGATCATCCGATCGGACCACATTCGGTGCTGGTCGAAAGGCCCGTACGACGGTCATTCCCGGTCGGAGCGGTCGTGATACGCACCGGCGGAGGGCGTGTCCAGGGGGAGCCCGGGCCATTCGGGCCAAGCGGCGAACATGGGCGGAGACTTGTCTATGCGGCCTGGTACCCGCACGTCGCACCGTATTCGTGTCGTGGAATCACCCCCGACCCCGGTCACTCGTATGGACCAGGAGTACGAATAGTTGACATGGCAGTCGTGACGGTGTCGCCGGAGTTGTCATCCGGTAATGCTCCCAGTTTCTCCTGGTATAACGTTCGCGATCATTGCTGACCCCCGTCGAAAGATAATGTAAAAATGTCGCGTAGTACCTGTGGACGAAAAGTGCGGGCGCTCCTGGCCGCTCTCTCACTGCTCCTCGTCGCGTCGGGCTGCGGCCTGCTCGGCGGGGACTCCGGAGCCGACGCGGCCGGGGGCGCGGGACTGGAGAAGTCCCGGATCAAGATCGGCGCGATGCCGATCATCGACTTCGCGCCGCTGCACATGGCGATCCAGAAGGGCTACTTCCGGGACGAGGGCCTGGAGATCGAGACGGTGGGCATCCCCGGCGGGACCACCAGCGTGAACGGACTGGTCGGCAAGCAGTTCGACATCTCGGTCGGCAACTGGATGTCGTTCTTCGAGGCCCAGTCCAAGGGGGTGGCCGACCTGAAGCTGATCGCCGACGGCTACCAGGCCCGCCCGCACAACTTCGTCATCGTGGTGCCGCAGGGCTCCTCGATCACCGCGCCCCAGCACCTGGCGGGCAAGAGGATCGCGGTGACCATCCGGGGCGCCATCGCCGAGCTGCTGGCCAAGGCCTCGATGGACGCGCACAGCGTCGACCACAGCGGGGTGGGCTGGGTGGAGATCCAGTTCCCCGCCATGCCCGCCGCGCTGAAGAACAAGCAGGTCGACGCCGCGGTGATGGTCGAGCCGTTCATCACCCAGGCGGAGCGCAACTTCGGCGCGCTGCCGGTGCTGGACGTGGCCCAGGGCGCCACCGGTGACTTCCCGATCTCCGGCTACGCGACCACGGCGGCCTTCGCCAGGGACAACCCCAAGACGATCACCGCCTTCCGCAGGGCGCTGCAGCGCGCGCAGAAGGAGGCCTCCGACCGGGGCAAGGTGGAGCAGGTCCTGCCCAGCTTTGCCAAGGGCATCGACCAGGTCACCGCGAGCCTGGTGCACCTCGGTGCCTTCCCGACGCGGCTGGACACCGTGCGCATCCAGCGGGTGGCCGACCTGATGACGGTGCACGGCCTGCTGCCGAAACCGCTCAAGGTCGACGGCATGGTGATGGAGAACCTGCCCGACAACTGAGGCCACAGGTATGCTTCCCGGAGGCGAATCGGGTCGCCTCCGGGTCCGCGGAAAAGGCTGAGCCTGCCCGAAGAGGACAGGTAGCGCCCTGGTCACACCACCTCCTTTCACCCCGTCACGCGGACCACGGGGCCATGGAAGGAGGTCGCGATGCCGACCGTCCCCCTGCCCGAACGCCCCGACCTGGGCCAGCTGCGCAAGCAGGCCAAGCAGCTGCGCCGGTCCCTCGCGGGCGGCACGCTCGCCGACGCGCAGCGGACGCTGGCCCGTCGGCACGGGTTCGCCAGCTGGACGCGCCTGGTGCGGCACGTCGAGGCGATCAATGCCCGTTCCTGGGGCTACGCCGAACCGTCCGGCGACGAGCCGGTCGCGGACCGCTTCGTGCGGCTGGCGTGCCTGAACTTCGCCGAAGACGCCCCGCAGCGCCGGGCCGAGGCGGCGCGGTTGCTCGCACAGCACCCGGACCTGCCCGAGCACAGCATCGCCGCCGCCGCCGCGTGCGCGAATGCCGGCCACCTCCAACGACATCTCGCTTCCGGCGCCTCGGCGGCGACGCCGACCGGCCCGTACGACTGGTCGCCGCTGATGTACCTCGCCTATGCCCGCGTCGGTGTCGGACTCGAGGACACCCTGGCTGCTGCGCGGATGTTGCTCGACGCGGGTGCCGATCCCGACGACGGCCGGTTTTTCCGCGGCCTGCCAACGCCTTTCACGGTGCTGACCGGAGCACTCGGCGGTGGGGAGGGCGACCAGCCGCCGCATCCGCACGCCATCCCGCTCGCCCGGCCGCTCCTCGCCGCGGGCGCCGATCCCAATGACGGGCAGGCGCTGTACAACCGCATGTTCTCCGAGGCCGACGACGCGTTCGAGCTCCTGCTGGCGTTCGGCCTCGGCCGTGGTGATGGAGGTCCGTGGCGGCGGTTGCTGCCGGATCTCGTTGACCCGCCGCGGGAATCGGCGCGCAAACTGCTGGCGTGGGCGGTCGTGCACGATCAGCGTCGGCGGGTGAAGCTGTTGGCCGACAACGGGATCGATGTGGTCAGTCCGTTGAGCACCGGGCTCACGCCGTTGGAGACCGCACTGCGCAACGGACATCGCGAGCTGGCGGAGCTGCTACGTGGCTCGGGAGCGCACGAGATCGAGCTGGCTCCCGCGGACGCCTTCATCTCCGCCGCCCTTGCCGGAGATGAAGCCGCGGTCGAGGCCATGCCGCGGGAAGCCGTCGACGCGGCGCGGGAGGCCCGCCCGGGACTGCTGGTCTGGGCAGCGGCACAGGGGCGGCCGGAATCGGTGAAAATCTTGCTGCGCAAGGGTTTTGACGTCAACGCCCGCGCCAGGAGCGATCTGCCGGTCGAGGAGCCGTGGCAGACCGCGCTGCACACGGCCATCGAGGTCGGCGATGTCGAGCTGGTCCGGCTGCTGCTGGACCACGGCGCCGACCCCGGCATCCGTGATCACCGGTTCGACGGTGACGCGGGGGACTGGGCGCGGCACTTCGAGCGCGCTCACGTGCTCGACCTCCTCGACCGGTAGGAGCGCGGGGGCGCGCGACGGTCGCGATCTACTGCCTGACCGTGCCACCACACCACGTCCTGAGCCCGGAACTCCTCTGGCCGCCCTGCGCGCGGACATCTCTCGATCTCGGCGACGTTTCTCGTGCGGAACCCGGAGAAGTACCCGCAGCTGACAACAAGAAGACTTATGTGGGTTGGATGCAGAATCAGGAGAGTCCTTGTTGGGGAGTATCGACCGAAAGCGTTGTGCGGCAGACGATAAACCGTGACGTCACCGTGATTCGCGGTGCTCTGTCGCCGTTCGGGCACAGGTGGCGGCACTGCGGAGAACATCTTCCGGCATGCGTTTGCGTTGTCTAGACGAGGTCTCTGAGCAGCGGCTATGCCGCGTTCTGGAAATTACTCCAGATATCTGGCGGGTGATTCAAGATATTCTCATCGAGTCGTGTTTCCGGGTAGCCTCCGGTCCCGCAGTTGTCCCTTCACGTTCTGACTGAGGACATGACCATTCCCGACGCGTCCCCCCATGACAGCCCCGTTTTCGTGGACGCCAGTGGCCGCCGCCGCCGTGTGCTGCGAACCGTGGTCGGCCTGGCATCCCTGGCCGGTCTCGCCTATGCGACCCTGCTGTGCTTCGCGCTCACCGACGGCCCGGTGGAACCGCCCTCGCTGCTCCCGGCGTCACACAACGAGAACACGACGACGACGGCTCCGCCGCCCACCGTCCGAACTCCACCGACCACCGTGCAGACCACCAAGCACCCGACCGTGCCGCCCACCTCCCGGCGCCACCCCGCTCCCACCGTGACGACCGCCGCAGGCGCGCCGTTGCTCAACATCGCGCCGTTCCTCAAGATCGCACCGGTCCCCGTCCCGGTTCCGGCGCCCCTTCCGCCTCCCGGCGCTGCCCCGCCTGTCGCCGCCACCCCGTCCCCGGCGGCGAAGTCCGGCAGGCAGAGCGTCCTGCCGTCGGGCCTCATCAGGCGCGGGACCGAGAGGGCGGGCGATGGCGGCTAGGCGCCGTCGCAGTGCGCGCACTCCGAGGACGCACTGGCTGCTGCTCGCGGTGACGCTCCTGGTGCTGCTCGGCGGGATGTTGCTGGAAGTGCTCGTCGTGGAGCGGGTCGACCAAGGGGCCCGGGCCAAGGAGGGCTCGCACGCGACCGTGCCGTCCGCGGTCAGCACCGGCGGCCCGCTGCTCGGCCGGGACGACAAGGGCCTCACCTCGCGGCGCGTCCCGGACCGCACCGTCGTCCTCACCTTCGACGACGGACCGGATCCGGAGTGGACGCCCGCGGTCCTGGATGTGTTGCGCCGCAACGGGGTGCCCGCGACCTTCTTCGTCACCGGCCTCGCGGTGTCGAAGAGTCCCGAGGTGGCGAAGCGAATCGTCGACTCCGGGCACGAGATCGGGTTGCACACGTTCACGCACACGGACCTGAGCAAGGCCGGTCCGCTGCGCACCAGGCTGGAGCTCGAACAGACCCGCCTCGCGGTCGCGGGCGCGACCGGCGTGTCGTCCCGCCTGGTCCGGCCCCCCTACTCGGCGAAGGCGGAGGACCTCGACGACGAGGACTTCCGCGCCGCCAAGGGACTCGTCGACGCCGGCTACCTGGTCGTCCTGTCCGAACTCGACTCCCAGGACTGGACGAGGCCCGGGGTCGACCCGATCGTCAAGGCGGTGACGCCGCGGGACGACCGCGGCGCGGTGGTGCTGATGCACGACGCCGGGGGCGATCGGTCGCAGACCGTCGCCGCCCTGGAACGGCTCATCCCCTCCCTTCGGCAGCAGGGCTGGCGGTTCAGCACGGTCAGCGACGCCTTCGGAGCGCCGGGAGCGCCCACGCCCGCGTCCTGGGGCGACCGGACGGAGGGCTCGCTGGTGGTGTTCACCGTCGGCGCCTCGCAGGTCCTCAACGACGTCATGGCCTGGCTGGTCATCGTGTCCGCCCTGCTCGCCCTGGCACGCGCGGTGCTGTTGGTCTGCTGTGCCGTGGTGCACCGTCGGCGCCGCAGGCCGAACCGACATGAGTTGCGGCTGGTTCCGGAGTCGGTGACCGTGCTGGTTCCCGCCTACAACGAGGAAGCGGGCATCGAAGCCACACTCCGCTCCATCCTCGCCAGCACGGTGCCGGTGCGGGTGATCGTGATCGACGACGGGTCCACCGACGGCACCGCCGACGTGGTGCACCGCCTCGGCCTGCCCGGCGTGCGACTGGTCGTCCAGCGCAACGCGGGCAAGGCGGCCGCGCTCAACACCGGGCTGCGCCACTGCGAGACCGACCTGGTGGTGATGGTGGACGGGGACACGGTTTTGGAGCCGGACGCCGTCGCCGAGCTCGTCCGCCCGTTCGCCGATCCCGGCGTGGGCGCGGTGTCCGGCAACGCCAAGGTGGGCAACAGGAGCGGCCTGCTGGGCACCTGGCAGCACATCGAGTACGTGATCGGCTTCAACCTCGACCGCCGCATGTACGACGTCATGCAGTGCATGCCGACCGTCCCCGGTGCCGTCGGGGCGTTCCGCATGAGCGCACTGCGCGAGATCAACGGCATTCCGGTGGACACCCTTGCCGAGGACACCGACCTCACCATGGCGCTGGAGCGCGCCGGCTGGGCGGTGACCTATCAGGAGTCGGCGCGCGCGTGGACCGAGGTGCCGGTCAGCCTCGGGCAGCTGTGGCGGCAGCGCTACCGCTGGTGCTACGGGACCTTGCAGGCGATGTGGAAGCACCGCGGTGCCGTGGTCGAACGCGGTCTGGGGGGTCGGCTGGGCCGACGCGGTCTGCCCTACCTGCTGCTGTACCAGGTGCTGCTGCCGTTGCTGGCGCCCGCGGTCGATCTGTTCGCGGTGGTGAGCCTGTTCACCGACCCGCTCATGGCCGCCGTGGCCTGGTTCGGGTTCCTCGTGATGCAGCTGGTTCCCGCCATCGTGGCGTTCTGGCTGGACGGGGAACGCTTCCGTCCGCTGTGGGCGCTCGCGGTGCAGCCCGTCGTGCACCGCCAGCTCATGTATCTGGTGGTGATCCAGTCGGTGGTGACGGCGTTCGCGGGTGCCCGGCTGCCGTGGCAGAAGCTGCACCGCACGGGCAGCGCCGCGCAGGACGCACCCGTGGCCGCAACGCTCCGGCTGGGGGAGCGGTGATCCGGCGGCACCGGGGTGCCGACGACGACCAGGACCCCAGCGTCGGGCTCGGCGTAGGACCCGGACGGCTCCGCCGGCTCCGCGCCGTAGGCCGGGTCGCTGACCTCGGCCCGCCTGATCAGAATCCGCCTAGGAGGTGTTGGCGTTCGAGTTGCCGATCTCCAAGGTCAAAGCGAACCGGTTGTCGCACCGCCCGTCGGAGCTGACGTCCCGCCCGGGTGTCCTGAAGGCGATGGCCGCACGCCGAGTCGACGAGGGCAAGGCATTGATGATCGTGGATCAACTCCGGCCCCTCTCCGCCGCCGCTGATCTCCTCGCCTGCGATCGCATCGCCCGCGCTCTGCCGGAGGACCACCGGACCCTCGACCAGAGGCGCGTCGACGTTGCGGTCGATTCGTTGCAGGGCAAGGAACCGGCGCTCCTGGGCGGGGTGGGCCTGTCACCGCTGCGATCTTGACAGAGAGTATGGGTGGGTGCTGTCCGTTCCATGGCACGAGGCAGGACCTCGAAACGGAAGCGGGACCGATCGCCCGACCCGCACCCTTCTCAGGGGCGACGCACACGTTCACCCGCAGACCGGGCGGGTAGTCCTGCGCCATGACAGACGACTATCGCGGTGGCGAGGACATCAATCTGCGTGGGTACGCGTCCAGCGCTGCCGTATACGCCGTGCTGGCGGGGGCGGTGGTGACGGTGGCGCGGCGCAGCGGCCAGGGGTTGCCGGAGCGGATTCGCTGGAGCGACCTGGCATTGCTCGGGGTGGCCACGCACAAGGCGGCCCGACTGCTGTCCAAGGAGCGGGTGACGAGCTTCCTGCGGGCGCCCTTCACGCGGTACCAGGGGGCGGCGGGATCGGCGGAGGTGCGCGAACAACCGCGGGGCAGCGGGTGGCGCAGGACGGTGGGGGAGCTGCTGACCTGCCCGTTCTGCGTGGGCGCGTGGGCGGCGGGAGGGTTCGTCGCGGGGTTGGTGCTGGCGCCGAGGCCGACGCGGGTGGCGGCGTCCGTGCTGGCGGTGCTGACGGCGTCGGACTGGTTGCAGCTGGCGTGGACGATCACCGACGGGAAAGCGCGGGAGTAGCAGAACGGGGCCGGTCCGAAGCGGACCGGCCCCGGATGAGGGAGCGAGGGGGATCACCCCGCGTCGTGGCAGCCCGCCTTGACCGCGCAGAGGAACCTGCTCCACGCCGCCGGGCCGAAGGTCAGGGCCGGGCCGTCCGGGTTCTTCGAGTCCCGGATCAGGATCCTGGTGCGCGCGAAGCCGATCTCCACGCACTCGTTGCCGCTGCCGTTGCTACGGCTGCTCTTGCGCCATAACACTCCCGAAGAATCCGGGACGCGCATCTGGGGGCTCCCTCATGAGGATCGAAGTCCGCCCGCGATCTCGGTGATCTTGTCGATCGACCGGTCGGAGTCGAGCGCGGCCTCCTGCAGGCCGGCGAAGCTGAGCTTATACCGCTCCACCGAGGCCTGTTCCTCCAGGTAGAAGCCGTAAATCAGGTTCTCGACGTACACCGTGTCCTGGTAGTGGTCCTGGTCGAAGGACAGCACCGTGAACGGCGATCCGATGGCCGGGACCGCGCCCGCCTCGAACGGCAGCACCTGGATCAGCACGGTCTCCAGCTCCGCCACTTCCAGCAGCCGCTCCAGCTGGCCGAGCATCACCTTCGGGCCGCCGACCACCTGGCGCAGGGCGGCCTCGCCGATCACCGCCTCGAAGCGCAGCGGGTTGTCGCCGCGCATGCGGGCCTGCCGCGCGGTGCGCACCTCGGCGCGCTGCTTGGCGATCTCCTCGCTGACCTTCGGCAGGTCGGCGAGCGCGAGCGCCTCGGCGTAGCTGTGGGTCTGCACCAACCCGGGGATCAGGTCGGTCTTGAACGTCGACAGCCGCGCGGCCTCGGCCTCCTGCTCGACGAAGTCGTAGGCCACCTGCACCAGGGCCTCGGTGTTGTAGTCCTCCCACCACTGCCGCTCCTGCGCGGCCACCGCGTCCTGGAACAGCTGGTCGCGCTCGGCGTCGGCGACACCGTAGATCAGCGCGAGGGCGATCACGTCCACCGGGGAGATCGGCTGCGCGGCGTTCTCGATCTTGCTGAGCTTCGCGGGCGACCAGCGCAGCTGCGGGGCGACGTCCTGCCCCTTCTTGCCCGCGGCGTCGCGCCACTGCCGCAACTGCCGCGCGATCCGCCGAAGCCGCACGCTCGCCCGGAAAGCCTCAGCCACGCCAAGCACCCCATCCCATGATCGTTCCTGAGAAGCCTACGGGGAACCCGTCGCCATCTCCGATCACCTGACCAGGCGGAGCGGGACGTCGTGCCTCAGCCGGGACGCTCTTCGTGCTCCATCACCAGGATCGCGCCGCTGGGTACGCCGCCGGACAGCAGCGGGCTGCACGTCACCCGCACCGTGATCGACCGTCCGCGCCGGTTCACCGCCTCCAGCTCCAGGTCGGTGCACTCGACACCGTCGTTGAGCGCGCCGCGCAGCGCCGGGCGCAACCGGTCGGTCGGCAGGCCGATGTCCAGGTTGAGGAAGTGCTGGCCGACCGCCTCCTCGACGCGCAGCCCCCACAGGTCCTCCGCGCGGCGGTTCCACACCTGCACGTGCATGTCCTTGCCGAGCACCGCGACCCCCGCGCGCAGGCTGGTCAGGATCGTCTCCAGGAACGCGTTGGCCTCGTCGAGCCTGATGCTGCGCTCACGCAGCTCGTCGTTGATCGTCTGGAGCTCGTCGTTGGTGGACTGCAGCTCCTCGTTCATCGTCTCCAGTTCCTCGTTGGTGGACTGCAGCTCCTCGTTGGTCGTCTCCAGTTCCTCCACGGTGGACTGCAGCTCCTCGTTCGTGGTCTCCAGTTCCTCGACGGTGGACTGCAGCTCCTCGTAGGCCGTCTCCAACTGGCGGTTGGCGTGCTCGAGGTCGTCCTGCAGCCGCTTCGACGAGGTGACGTCCTGGAAGACCAGGGTGACCCCGAGCAGGCTGGAGTCGCCGCCGACCAGCGGGTGCACCTGGATGTCGAAGTACTGGGTGTCCCCGCCCGCCCTCGGGTACTCCACGTCGCAGACGTTGGCCATCCGCCGCTCCAGCTGCGCCTGCTCGATGTAGCGGCGCAGCTCCACCGGCCGGTAGGACAGGTCCAGGTCGCGGAAGGGCCTGCCCACATCGCGCGCGCCGACCCCGAACTGCGCCTGCGCCTGCCGGTTGCCCATCGCCACCAGCCCGTCGGTGGTCACCACGATCTGGGCGACCGGGCTGGCCAGGAAAGCCTCGTAGCGCAACAGGTCCAGCCCCACCAGCTCGGAGGACTGCACCGCGCGCGGCATGTCGACCAGGACCGAACCGGGTACCACGGGCAACCTGGGGACCTTGCGGAACATCCGCCGCTTGAGGTCGACCGGCAGGAACAGGTTGCTGTGGCTGAGCAGCATCTCGGCCTTGCCGAGGAACAGCACGCCGTGCTCGGCGAGCGCGAAGTGGAACCGCGACAGCATCCGGGACTGCGTCTCGGCGTTGAAGTACATCAGCGTGTTGCGGCACGCCAGCAGGTCGATCCGGGAGATCGGCGCGTCCTGCACCAGGTCGTTGCGCCCGAAGATCACCGAACGGCGCAGGTCCTTGCGGAAGACGAAGCGGTTGCCCTGGGGCTCGAAGTAGCGCTCCAGCAGCACCGGGTCCAGCCCGCTGACCTCGCGTTCGCCGTAGGTGGCGTGGCGGGCCTCGTTCAGGCCCTCCTCGTCGACGTCGGTGGCGTAGATCTTCACCCGGCGGCGGAACTCCTCCACCCCCAGCACCTCGGCGAGCAGGATCGCCAGGGTGTAGGCCTCCTGTCCGGAGGCACAACCCGCGCTCCACACCCGCAGCGGGGCGTCGGGGGAGCGGGCGGCCAGCAGCTGCGGCACCACCTCGGCCCGCAGGTACTCCCACGCCTCGGTGTCCCGGAAGAACGCGGTGACGTTGATCAGGATGGTGTTGAACAGCGCAGTGAACTCCTCCTGGTGCACCTGGAGGAAGTCGAGGTACTGCGCGTAGTCGTCGACCCCGGCCTGGGCCATCCGCCGGTTCACCCTGCGCATCAGGCTGGAGCGCTTGTACCCGGTGAAGTCGAAACCGCGAGTTTCCTTGAGGTAGAGCAGCAGCGCCTCGAACTGCGGATCTGGCTCGGTCACGCGCGCCCTTCCGAGCTGGCCGTCCACCGGCCTCACCTCAGTCCTCGCTATTCGGCGCTCAGCGTAGCCCAGACGCGCTTCCCGGCAGCGGTGACCTCGGTGCCCCAGGCCACGCTCAACGCCTCGACGAGGAGCAGTCCCCTGCCGCCGTCGGCCTCGGGCGTGCGCTGCCGCGGCGTCTGCTGGCTGCCGTCGCTGACCGCGAGGTGCAAGTAGCGTTCGCGCAGCGTCAGGGTCAGCACGGATTCGCTGTGCGCGTGCAGCACGGCGTTGGAGACCAGTTCGCTGGCGATGGTGCGCGCGGGCTCCACTGCGTGGGCCAGCCCCCACGACCGGCACGCGCGGTCGACCAGTCCTCGGGCGCGGCGCGGCGCCTGCGGGCTCATCGGCAGGCGCTCCCTGAAGCGCGGCAGCACGGGCTGCGTGCTGGCGATGTCCTTCGCCTGGGCCAGGGAGTGGCACACGGCGATCCGCTGGCGCGTGCCCATCCGGGCCAACCGGGACAGCAACGCGGGCGAGGTGGCGCACAGCACCACCGCGCTGCCCGGCCAGACCGCGGCGTTGAGCGCGAGCGTCGGCAGGACGGTCGCCGCGATGTCCTCGGTGAGCCGGACCTCCGCGGCGTCGATGATCAGGCAGGTCGGGTGGGCGGCGAGCGCTTTGAGCGCGGCGGCGCGCAGCAGCGGCGCGGTGCGCAGGTCCAAGACCCCGTCGAGCACCAGGATGGTGTGCGGCGGGTAGTCCTCGATGCGCCAGCGCAGTTTCTCGGCGTCGGTCATCGTCGATCTTCCGGCAACGGTTCCACCCCGCGGTAGTCGGTCATCCGGTTCATCCTGTCGATCAGTCCTCGCAACAGGGTTCCGGCCCGGTCAGTCTCCTCCGCGACGCGCTCGTAGCGCGAGCTGGAAGCCGGACGGCCGCGCTCGGCGGCGCTGCGGGCCATCCGCCTGCTGAGGGCGACCTTGTCCTGGAGGCTGCGATAAGCCACCCACAGCGCCGATTCCAGCGCGTCGGTCTGACCGTCGAGCAGGCTCTCCGGTGACCACCGGTGCCCGACCCGGCAACGGAACCGCGGCGTGGAGGGGGAGCGCAGCTCGAACATCGGGCCGTCGCACGCGGGACACGACAAGCCCACCGGCGTCAGCCCGTTCACCGGATCGGTCATCTCGTCCTCCGCCTCCGGTGGGGCGGGCGTCGCCGGACCCGCCGCGCTGCCCGCGATGCGAGTGAGCAGCGGGCCCATCTCCGCGGTGCCGAGCACGTGGTCCACCTCGACGGCGTCGAGAGCGGCGCGCGGCATCGAGGGGTGCTGCGCCTCCTCGGGGTCCTGCACCACGGTGATCCCGCCCTGGCGGGCGATCGACTCCAGCCCGGCCGCCCCGTCATCACGCGCCCCCGACAGCACCACGCCGACGACCCGGGGCCCGAAGTACCTGGCCGCGGAGCGGAACAGCGGGTCGATCGCGGGGCGGTGGCCGTTCTGCGTGGGATCGGTGGTCAGCGCGACCCGGTCGCCGCGGAGCACCAGGTGGTGGTCGCTGGGCGCCACGTAGATCCGCCCGGGCAGGACGAGCTCCCCGTCCTCGGCGTGCCGGGCGGGCAGCGGGCCCGCCCGGTCGAGAATGCCGGGCAGCGCGCTCGGCGCCCGGCGCGGGATGTGCAGCACCACGAACACCGCCGCGGGGATGTTCCCGGCCAGACCGCCGACGAGGCCGCTCAGCGCCTCGACCCCGCCCGCGGACGCGCCGACGACGATGATGTCGCGGCTGCTCACGTGAAAATCACCTGGTTCCGGTCGACGTTCGCACCCGCGAGGTACCCGGTATGGGCGTCGGCCAATCGGGCGTTGCCGCGGAACCCGGGGGTTGACCGGCCGGGCAGGGGTTACCCGGGCCGCATGGGCGGGCCGCACCCGAACCGGGACCTCACCATCGGCGTGGTGCGGGGCGGGCGCGCCGCCGTGGTCACGGTCGCCGGAGAGATCGACATCGCCACCGCCCCGAGGTTGCGCACCGCCCTGCTCGCCGAGTGCGGGGACCACGACGAGCTGGTCGTCGACCTCGCGGGGGTGAGCCACCTCGACTGCGCCGGGGTCGGCGCGCTGCTGGCCGCCCGCGCCGCCGTCGGCAGGCTCCGGTTGGTGGGCGCGCACGGGATCGTGTTGCGGGTGCTGGAGATCCTCGGGGTGGACAAGGGGCTGGGCTAAGGTCTGCGCCATGCCCGAGAAGCAGGTCAAGGTCGCCGAGATCGAGCAGGCGGAGTTCGACGAGCTGGACAGCCCGCTCGACCTCGCGGTGCTGGTGCACGTGGAGCTGACCCACGACTTCGACGACACCCTCGACGTGGCGGCCGTCGCCGACTACTTCGCCGAGCGCGGCTGGGCGCCCGACCGCGACGAGGTCAGGGCGGCACTGGCCCGGCTGGCCGACGCCGAGCTGCTGGAGTGGCTGGTCCTGCCCGCCGACCTCTGAGCCGAACAGGTCAACCTGCTTGGGTGCTCGACGCCCTGCGGCGGCATTGGCAACATCGTCGGGTGGAGTCGAGAACCGGCGACGACCGGACTGTGACAAGCCGAACGGCGATGCACCTGGACGCCTTCGCCTTCGGGGGTGACTACAACCCGGAGCAGTGGCCGGAGTCGGTGTGGGACTCCGACATGGAGCTGATGCGCCGCGCCGGGATCACCATGGCCACCGTCGGCGTGTTCGGCTGGGCCCAGGTGCAGACCGGCCCGGACACCTTCGACTTCGGCTGGTGCGACCGGGCGCTGGACAAGCTCGCCGAGCACGGCGTCGGGGTCTGCCTGGCCACGATGACCGCCTCCCCGCCGCCGTGGCTGGCCAGGCTGCACCCGGAGACGCTGCCGGTCACCGCGGAGGGCACCCGGCTGTGGCCCGGCGGGCGCCAGCACTACTGCCCGTCCAGCCCGGTCTACCGGGAGCACGCGGTCGCCCTCGTGGAGCGGATCGCGCGGCGCTACGCCCGGCATCCCGCGCTGCGGCTGTGGCACATCGGCAACGAGTACGGCTGCCACGTGTCCACCTGCTACTGCGACGTCTCCGCCGAGGCGTTCCGCGGCTGGCTGGCCCGTCGCTACGGCGATGTCGACGGCCTCAACGAGGCGTGGTCGACGGCGTTCTGGTCGCAGCGCTACACCAGCTTCGACGAGGTGCTGCCGCCGCGCACCGTCCCGGCGATCCCCAACCCCGCGCAGAACCTGGACTTCCAGCGGTTCTCCTCCGACGCGATGCTGGAGTGCTTCCTGCTGGAGAAGGACGTGCTGCGCGCCCACACCCCGGACGTCCCGGTCACCACCAACCTGCTCGGTCTGGCCAAGTCCGTCGACTTCTTCGAGTGGGCGCGGCACCAGGACGTCATCTCCCACGACTCCTACCCGGACCCGCACCGCGCGGACACCCACGTCGAGGTCGCGTTCAACTACGACCTGATGCGCTCGCTCGGCGGCGGCCGCCCGTGGCTGCTGATGGAGCAGGCGCCGAGCGCGGTGAACTGGCGCGACCGCAACGCCCCCAAGGCCCCCGGGCAGATGCGGCTGTGGAGCTACCAGGCGGTGGCCCGCGGCTCGGACGCGGTGCTGTACTTCCAGTTCCGGCAGTCCCGCGGCGGCGCCGAGCGGTTCCACTCCGCGATCGTGCCGCACGCCGGGCCGCGGACCCGGGTCTTCCGCGAGGTCGCCGACCTCGGCGCGGAACTGGCCAAGCTGCCGGAGGTCCTGGGCTCGCGGGTGCGGGCCGACGCCGCGCTGCTGATGGACTGGTCCAGCTGGTGGGCGCTGGAGGCGGAGTCGCACCCGGCGACCGACCTCAGCCAGGTCGACGCCAACCTCGCGCACTACCGCCCGCTGTGGGAGGCGCGGATCACCACCGACATCGTCCACCCCGCCGCCGACCTCAGCCGCTACCGGTTCGTCGTGGTGCCCAACCTGTACCTGGTCGACGCCGACGTGGCGGCCAACCTCATCGAGTACGTGCGCACCGGCGGCCACCTGGTGATGTCGTTCTTCTCCGGCATCGTCGACGGCAACGACCGGGTGCACCTCGGCGGCTACCCGGCGCCGTTCCGCGAACTGCTCGGCGTGCACGTGGAGGAGTTCTGGCCGCTGCCCCCGCACGGCGCCGTCGGCCTGGCCCTCAGCGACGGCCACCACGGCACGGGCACCCTGTGGTCGGAGTGGATCAACCTGGAGGGCGCCGAGGCCCTGGCCACCTTCGCCGGCGGTGAGCTGTCCGGGCGTCCGGCGATCACCCGCCGCTCCTACGGCGCCGGTGTGGCCTACTACCTCGGCACGAAGCCCGACGCGACCACCATGGGCACCCTCCTGCGCAAGGCCGCCGCCGAGGCCGGTGCCGTCCCGGTCCTCCCGGGCGCTCCGGCGGGCGTCGAGGTGACCGAGCGCAGGACCGAGGACGGCACGCGGTTCCTCTTCCTGCTCAACCACAACGTCTTCGCCGTCCCGGTGCCCGTCCCGCCGGGCGCGACCGACGCGATCTCCGGCCGGGACCTCGGCGAGCAGGTCACCCTCGACCGCCGCGGCGTCCTCATCGCCCGCCTCCCCTGACCCCCGCTCGGGAACATGAGTGTCCACAGTGGACCTCGGGTGGGGGGTGAGTGGAACTCCGCCCACCCCCGCCTCGGGGCTCACCCCGCGACGTTCCGCCCGCGACAATGGAAAGCGGGGGTCCCCAGGATCGGGCGAAAGCCACCCTCGCCCGCCGTCAGGCGCGGAACTCCTCGGCGGTCATGCCGAAGAGGACCACGTCGTGGTGCGCGCCGCCGGCGAACAGCTGGCGACGCCTCCTGCCCTCCTCGACGAACCCGAGTTTCCGATGCAGCGCAAGGGAATCCTCGTTGAAGGCGTAGACGCTGACATCGCACTTCTGGTACCTGCGCTCGCCGAACATGTAGCCGAGCAGCAGCGTGATCGCTTCCCGCGCGTAGCCCCTGCGGCGGTACTGCCGCAGCACGCCGAGGCCGTAGCTGAAGCAGCCGTCCAGCGGGCGGGCGTCGAAGGTGTTGATCGAGCCGACGAACGTGCTCCCCGCGACGGCCTCGATCACCAGGCGGAAGACGTCGGAGCCGGAGCCCGCCGCCTCCTCCTGCGCCCACGCGCGGTAGCCGGACTCCGAGCGAGGCGGGAAGACGCGGTCGGTGGCGCGTTGGTCGGCGGTGTCCCGGTCGAAGGCGGCGAAGGCGGCCCAGTCCTCGGGCTCGACGGCACGCAACCGGACGAGTTCTCCGCACCACAGCGAGGTCATGACCGACCGAACCACGTCAGGACTGCTGCGCGACAGGGGTTTTCCGCAACCGCGACACGATCCACACCGAGGAGAGCGCGAACACGAGCAGGTACACGTTGCTGGTGACCGCTTCGAGCCACGGCCACGAGCGCAGCGCGAACAACCCGATCTCCGGCTGGGTCTTCCCGCCGACCGGCGGGAAGCTGACGATCCACGCGAAGGTCAGCGCGTAGACCCCGCCGACCACCCACCAGCCCGGCCGCCCTGCCGTGCGCGCGAGGTGCACCAGGTAGACCAGCAGCGGGACGAACCACACCCAGTGGTGCTCCCAGGAGAACGGCGAGACCGCCGTCCCGGTCATGCCGACCACCGTCACCGCGAGCAGTTCCTCGCCGCGCCGGTGCGCCCACACCGCCAAGCCCGTGCCCAGCACTCCGACGACCAGCGCGAGCGCCAGCCACGTCGCCGACGTCGCGTTGGTGTCCCCGGTCAGCCGCGCCAGCATGCCGCTGATCGACTGGTTGCTGTAGGAGGCGGTGTTGCCGATCCGGTTGGAGGACAGGAAGACCCCGCCCCAGTACCGGGCGGCGTCCTGGGGCAGCAGCAGGAACCCGAGCCCGATGGTGGCGGCGAACGTGGCCAGCGCGGTGGCCGCCGCGCGGAACCGGCCGGTCACCACCAGGTAGCCGACGAAGATCAGCGGGGTGAGCTTGATCCCGGCCGCGATCCCGGTGCACACGCCCTGCCACCGGGAGCCGCGGAAGCGGCTGACGTCCAGCAGCACCAGCATCATCAGCACCAGGTTGACCTGGCCGAGCGCGGTGGTCAGCCACACCGAATCCAGCCACAGCGCCGCACCCGCCATCAGCACCGAGGTCAGGAACAGCGTGCGGTTCCGCTCGTGGCCGAGGGTGCGCCAGGACAGCATCACGGCGGGGATCACCAGCAGGAAGTGCGCCGAGGTGACCACCGCGGCCAGCGGGACCACGGGGACCACGCCGAACGGCACGAACACCAGAGCGGCGAACGGCGTGTACGTCCACTCCATCTGGAAGGTGATCGGTCCCTCGTACAGCGGGCGTCCGGCGAGCACGGTCTCGCCCGCCGCCCGGTAGACGTTCAGGTCGACGCCGACCGGAGCCGCTTTCGGCCAGATCAGAAAGGTCAGCGCGTGCAGCAGGATCGCGGCGCCGAACACGCTCCACGCGATCCGCGGCGTGATCCACGCGCGTTCCTGCCGAATTTCGGTCCCCGAGCTCACCGGCGCATTATCGCAGGCAGGGTCCGGCTCATCGGCGCGCAGGCAGCTCCGCGGTGATCTCCAGCAGCCAGTGCGCGATCTCCGCGGTGTCGTCGAAGGTCGTGTGGTCCGCAGCGTCCGGCGACCACGACCCGTCCGGCGCCTGCAGGCTCAGCAGGTGCTCGGCGATGTCCGTGGCCAGCTCCGCGTAGTGCTCCGCGCCGGTCGTCCTCGCGAGCAGCGAGGCGCCCCACGCCACCTTGTGGCTGAACAGGCAGCTCCGCAGGTTCTCCCCGCACCGCAGCGCGTAGTCGGCGAAGCCCTCGGCCGCCGCGAGCGCCGCCGCCGAGCCGGTCGCGTCGTGCAGCTTCGCCAGGAACGCCATCGGATAGCCGATCATGAAGTACGGCTGGTCCGGCTTTCCGGTACTCAGTACCTGGAGGGCCCCGGACCCGTTGGCGCGCAGCAGGAACTCCTGCCCCCGCTCAGGCCCCGAAGCGAGGAAGCGCGACAGCCACTGACCGGCCGCACCGGCGGTGCCGAGGTCTGCCAGCTGGAGCGCGACGAGGCCGATGTGCGCCGTCGTCAGCACGTCGGGCTCGGCGGAGCGGTTCGACCGGAAACCGCCGTCAGGAGCGCGATATCCGAGCAGGTGCCGGTAGGCCGCCCGGGCGACCCCGAACCGCCCGGATCGCTGGGCCGCCAAGGCGATCCAGCCGTTCGGGTAGGACCAGAACTCGGTGAAGATCGCGTTCTCGCTCTTCACGCCCTCCGCCGTGGCGAAGTCGCCGTCGGCCGTCCCGAACCGCGCCACCGCCTCGTCGCGCACGCTCCGGGCTTCGCGCGGGTGCCCGGCGAGACCGAGTACCGCGGGGGACTTGTAGTAGCACGCGAGGTCGTCCGGTCGCGGTCGCTCCAGCAGCCAGGCGACGGCCCGGTGTGCGGCGTCCTCATAGCGGAGGGTCATCATCAACGTCATGGTGGACGCTTTCGCAGACCTGTCAACGCCATTGGTGGCAGATGCGTGCCTTCGGGCCGACGTGCCGCTCAGATCCGCCCCTTCGGGCATCCGCGCGGTGGTCCCCGGGCACCGCCTGGCGGGCCGCGCGCTGCCGGTGCGGCACTACGGCAGCGTCGACGTGTTCCTGGAGGCCTTCGGCAACGCCGAGCCCGGCGACGTCCTCGTGATCGACAACGGCGGCCGCGAGGACGAGGCGTGCGTCGGCGACCTCGCGGTTCTCGAAGCCGCCGCGGCGGGCGTGTCCGGCCTCGCCGTCTGGGGCCTGCACCGGGACACGCCGGAGCTGGTCGAGATCGGCCTGCCGGTGTTCAGCTACGGCAGCTACCCGCCGGGCCCGGTCCGGCTGGACCAACAGGAACCCGACGCGCTGACCACCGCGCGGTTCGGGCCGCACCTGATCTCCACAGCGGACTTCGTCTTCGGCGATTCCGACGGTGTGGTGTTCGTCCCCGCCGACCGCGTCGAGGAGGTGCTGGCCGTCGCCGAGCGCATCCGGCGCACCGAGCGCGAGCAGGCCGACCGCATCCGCGCGGGCCGGACACTGCGAGAGCAGACCCGCTTCGACGACTACCTCGCCCGGCGCGCCGCGGACCCGGCGCACACCTTCCGCAAGCACCTGCGCGAGATCGGCGGCGCCATCGAGGAGTAGGCCGTCTCCAGGTCGCTGACGAACTTCTGGCTCTTCTTGGCGAACGCCTGCTCGCCGACGGTCTCAGGACCGGGGCGTCGGGGCGCTTGGTGCCGCGCACCCCGACCCACGCGTCGTCACCTTTGCCGGAGCAGTCGGCCGAGGTCCGCCATTCCGATTCCGGGAAGACGGCCTCCGGGACAACCGGTTTTCCGGTTCTGTTCATCGCTGGACCCGCGAATCCGTCCGGGGCTGTCCGAGTGGACAGTGGATGTTCGTCTGGACACTCGTGTTAATCCTTGGATAGCCTCGTCGAGGGTGCAATGTGCTCGCGACGGCATCGGTGGGGTTCTCTAGCGAAATGAACGGAGTTCGCCACCTGCGCTGTCGTCGGTCGGGGGTATTCCGGGGGATTGGAGGCGACGCGGATGTGACGGCAGTATGGGTGAAATCTTGTTCTTGTTTCGTTTCGCGCGGCAGATTTTTTTCCGCTGAGTCCTTTCGTCGGCCGGGTGGCGGCGGTGTCGGGATGCACCGGGACGGATCTCGTGGCTGAGCACCCGTCCCGGCTCTACGGCCGGCAGCGGCGGGAGATCGCCCAGGAGCTCGCCGCCCGTTTCCTGCGCAGCCGCAGCCCCATCCAGGAACTGGCCAGCCAGGTGAACCGGCGCCCAGCCCAGGTGCGCCAGCTGCTGCTGGAAGCGGGGGTGCGCACGAGTGACGCGACCTGCCTGCGTGAGACGGTGAGCGAAACCGCCGAGGCCGTCGCGAGCGCGTACGAGCGGGGCCGGTCGATGCGCGAGCTGGCCCACGAGACCGGTATCGACCGGCGCACGCTGCGGCTGTTGCTGGTCAGGGCCGGGGTCGAGCCGGGCGTCACGACCGCCGCCGGCTGCTCCGTCGACGTCGCCCCGCTGGCCGATGCCTACCTGGCCGGTGCGACGCTGCGCGCCCTCGCCGCGAGCACCGGCTTGTCCTACCACGTGATCAGGACCCTGCTGCTCAACGCCGGGGTGCCGCTGCGCAAGCGCGGCGGTGCGCAGCCGTGACCGCGCGGGGAAGGTCTCGACGGTCGTGCGCGACAGCGTCGGCCCGCCGCGCAGCACTGTTGCTCCGTCGCGGTGACGGGGTTTCTCGGATGGGGTGACCTGGTGAAATGGGTTCCCGGGCTGCGGCATGTTTGTGTTCTTTTACAACCTCGGTCTTCGGGTGTCGCCATGCGCAGCCCGGCCCTTTGCTCATGGGGGCGGTTGCGGCGCCGCAACTCCCGGCGCTGTGCCAGATTCGTGATGTGCCGCCTTCTTTTCCTTTGGATGGCATCTCAACAGGTCTTATGCGTCGCGGAACGGCCGTCCGTGACCATCAAGAAGCCGCTGCCGGTATATCCGTGACCGTATTCCGTTCGTGAGGCATTTCGCCAGCCGGCCGCACTGGCGAAGGGGCCTCAGACCTTCTCGATCATCCCGTCGTAGAAGCCGTCCAGCAGGTCCCGGTAGTGCTCCTCGACCACCCGCCGCCGCAGCTTCAGGCTCGGCGTCAGCTCCCCGCGCTCCACGGTGAAGTCCTCCTCGAGGATCGCGAACGCCTTCACCGTCTCGTGCCGGGCCAGGGTGGCGTTGACCGCGTCGATGCCCTCCTGGATCGCCGCGCGCAGCTCCGGGTTGGGCGTCAGCTCCGCCATGTCGCAGGACAGCCCGCGCGCGCCCGCCCACTTCGCCACCAGGTCGGGGTCCAGGGTCACCAGCGCGACGCAGAAGTTCCTCCGATCGCCGTGCACCAGTGCGTTGGCCACGTACGGGCAGGCCGCCTTGATCTTGCCCTCGATCGCCTGCGGTGCCACGTACTTGCCGCCGGAGGTCTTGATCAGCTCCTTCTTGCGGTCGGTGATCCGCAGCCGCCCGCGCTCGTCCAGCTCGCCGATGTCGCCGGTGTGCAGCCAGCCGTCCTCCAGCGCCGCGGCGGTGGCCTCCGGCAGCCCTCGGTAGCCCCGCATGACGCCCCTTCCCTTGATCAGCACCTCGCCGTCCTCGGCGATGCGGACCTCCGTGCCGGGCAGCGGCCTGCCGATGGCGCCGAAGCGCAGCTCGTCGGGGCGGGCCAGGAACGAGGCGGCCGAGCTCTCGGTGAGGCCGTAGCCCTCGCGGATCTGCAGCCCGGCCGCGTCGAAGAACTCGCCGATCTCCGGCGACAGCGGGGCGGAGCCGGAGACGAAGTAGCGCACCCGCCCGCCGAAGCGCGCCCGCAGCTTGGCGAAGACGAGCTTGTCGGCGAGCGCGAACCGCAGGCGCAGCCACAGCGGCGACGGGCGGCCCTCACGGCGGTCGGCGGCGTGCCGCAGGCCGACCGCGCGCGCCCAGCGGAACAGCCGCAGCTTCACCCCGCCCTCGGCGCGCACGGTGGCCAGCACGGTGTTGTAGATCTTCTCGAAGATGCGCGGGGCCGCCCCGAGCACGGTGGGGCGCAGCTCGGCCATGTTCGCCGCGATCCGGTCGATCGCGCCGTCCACCGCCGTCGGTGTGCCGCCGTTGATCATGGCAACCTCGATGGCCTTGCCGAACACGTGCGACATGGGCAGCCACAGCAGGTGCAGGTCGTCGGGGCGCATCAGGTCGAGCGAGTCGACCGCCTCGGCGATGTAGAGCCAGTTGTCGTGGGTCAGCTCGACGCCCTTGGGCCTGCCGGTGGTGCCCGAGGTGTAGATCAGCGTGGCCAGCCGGTCGGGCGTGATCGCCTCGACCGCCCTGTCGTAGGCGGCGGGGTGCTGGTCGCGGCCGAGCGCGACGACGTCGTCGAGGGTGATCACCCAGTCGTCGCCGGAGCCCGCGTCCCCGTCGATCACGACCACCTTGGCGACGCCGGGGATCTTCTCCCGCACCGATCGGAGTTTCGCGACCTGGCCCTGGTCCTCGGCGAAGACCACCGCGCTGCCGGAGTCGGCGAGCACGAACGCGCACTCGTCGGCGGTGTTGGACGGGTAGATCGTCGTGGTGGCCGCTCCGGTCGCGAGCACCGCGAGGTCGGCGAGCAGCCACTCCACCCTGGTGCCGGACAGGATCGCCGCCGTGCGGCCGTCGCCGAGGCCGAGCGAGAGCAGCCCGAGCGCCAGTTCGCGGACCCGGACCCCGGTCTCGGCCCAGGTCAGCGACTCCCAGCCGGACGCGCCGCGGAAGCGCAGCGCCTCGGCGTCCGGGGTGCTGCGGATCCGGGCGAGCAGGAGGCCGGGGATCGAGCGGATCCCGGGTTCGCTGATGATCCCCGCCATCGCAACCTCCTCGCCGTGGCCGACTTCGGCTAGGAAGGGAGTACCGGCCGCCGGGCTCCCGCGTCGAGACGGTGGCCCGGATCGGGTACTGATCGTGGCCGGTCCGTCACCCTCCACAACCGTCGGCCAAATGCATTGGGCAAATACCCGCAGGTCGGTACTTTTGTGCAAATTTCAGCGGTTTGAGAGCGTTAATAACCGGTTGACGGTCGAATGGTGGAACCAGATGCTTTCCTTGGTGGAAGTGAGGTACATCACGTACCTCGCCACACGAGGGGATAGAAGCCATGACGCTCATCTCGGAGCCTCCCGCCTCAGTCCAGCTGCCCGGCCTGACCCAGGGGCTGGTCCCCGGTCAGCCCGCACTCGTCGTCGGGGACACCGTCGGCGCCATCTCGATGCGCGCGGGCCTCGGCGCCGAGACGAACGCGATGCTCTCCCTCCACCTGCTCTCCGGCCCGGTCCTCGGCATCCCCGGACACCCCGAGCGCTGGGTGTTCCTCACCGGCCCGGTCACCCCGGTACGCGTGGACACGGTGCTGGACCTGGTCCGGATCGACGTCCAGCTGCTGGCGCCGGGCACCCGGCTGGCGCTGCCGCCGCGCTCGGCCGACGAGCCCGGCCCGCGCTGGGTGGTGCGCCCGCGCCCCGGTCACGACCTCCCGCCGTGGCAGGCCGTGGTGTCCGCGGCCCGTTCGACGTCCTCGATGTGCCGCAACTGGTCGAATTCCTAAGAAAACGTCAAATCCTAAGCGGGCCTCAAGCCCAGGCTACGAATTCCGGTACGTGTTTGGTTCCCCACGGGTAACGGATTATGTTCCCGCGGACAGGCACAGCCGTGATTCGCACGGTGGCGCACGGTAATCGAGAGGTTCCCCATGGTGCTCGCAGCAACGCCCGCGTCGGCCCCGTCCGGGGTCGCGGCGCTGCCCGCCGAGCTGCGCCGGGCCCTGGTGCAGCTCGCCAGAACTCCCAGGCTGCTCGTGGCCTGCGACTACGACGGAACGCTGTCGCCGATCGTCGCCGATCCGGAGCAGGCCCGTCCGCTGCCGGAGTCGGTGAACGCGCTGCGGTCGCTGGCCTCCCTGTCCTCGACGACCGTCGCGGTGATCTCCGGGCGCGCGCTGCGCGACCTCGCCACGCTGTCCCGGCTGCCCTCCGAGGTGCACCTGGTCGGCAGCCACGGCTCGGAGTTCGACGTCGGTTTCGTGCACGCGCTCGAAGGCCCGACCCGTCAGTTGCTCGTGCGCGTGCGTGCCGAACTGGAGCAGCTGGCTGCCGGGCTCGAAGGCGTCTACCTGGAGCACAAGCCCGCCAGCGTCGCCGTGCACGTGCGCCGCGCCGCGCCCGAGGTGGGGGAGCGCCTGCTCAACGCCGTGCGCAGCGGTCCGTGCACCTGGGACGGTGTCCAGGTCACCGAGGGCAAGGCCGTGGTCGAGCTGGCCGTTGTGCGCACCGACAAGGGCGAGGCCCTGAACGTGCTGCGCCGCCAGGTCGGCGCGACCGCCGCGATCTTCCTCGGCGACGACGTCACCGATGAGAAGGCGTTCGCCACACTGGCCGGTCCCGACTTGGGCATCAAGGTGGGCGACGGCGAGACCGTGGCGCCGTTCCGCGTCACCGAGACCGCCGATGTCGCCGCGGTGCTGGCGTTCCTGGTCGAGGTGCGCCGGACCTGGCTGCACGGCGAGCAGGCGGTGCCGATCGAGCGCATCTCCATGCTGGCCAACGAGCGCTCCGTGGCGCTGCTGACGCCGGATGCGAAGGTGACCTGGCTCTGCCACCCCGAGCCGGACTCGGGCGCGGTGTTCGCCGACCTGCTCGGCGGTCCGACCGCGGGTGTCTTCGGGATCAAGCCGGAGCGCAACGGTCTGCCGCTGGGCCAGCGCTACCTGCCGGGCACGATGACGGTGGAGACGCGCTGGTCGAAGCTGCTGGTCACCGACTACCTCGACCACGAGAGCGCGCCCGGCCACACCGAGCTGGTCCGCGTGATCTCCGGCAACACCCGCGCTGTCATCGACTTCGCGCCGCGGCCGGAGTTCGGCCAGGTGCCGGTCAGCCTGGTCGCGGAGCCCGAGGGCCTGCGAGTCGTGGGCATGTCCGACCCGATGGTGCTGCGCGCGCCGGGCGTGGAGTGGACCATCACCTCCGACGGCCAGCACGAGTCCGCGCAGGCCGTCGTCGAGGTGACGCCGGACCAGCCGATCGTGCTGGAGCTGCGGTGCGGCAGCGACGATCTTTCACCGGATCCGCGGAGCGAGCACGAGCGCCGCGTGGCCGCCGGGGCCTACTGGTCCGACTGGCTGGCCACGTTGAGGCTGCCCGAGGTCCAGCGTGACCTCGTCGCTCGCTCCGCCCTTACGTTGAAGGGCCTGCAGCACGACGAGACCGGCGCCTTCCTCGCGGCGGCCACCACGTCGCTGCCGGAGGAGATCGGCGGTGTCCGCAACTGGGACTACCGCTACTGCTGGATCCGCGACGCGGCCCTCTCCGCGCAGGCACTGGTCTCGCTCGGCTCCACGGCCGAGGCCGAGAAGTACTTGAAGTGGCTGCACGGCGTGCTCGCCACGCTGCCGGGCCCGGAGCGGCTGCACCCGCTGTACACGCTGCACGGCACGCACCTCGGCCCCGAGGCGGTCATCGACACGCTGCCCGGCTACGCGGGCTCGCGCCCGGTGCGCGTCGGCAACCTGGCCAACCAGCAGGTCCAACTGGACGTGTTCGGCCCGGTCGTCGACCTGGTGGCGCAATTGGCCGAAGTGCGGGGCGCGCTCACCGATGACGACTGGCGCATGGTCGAGGCGATGGCCGAGGCCGTCACGCGGCGGTGGGACGAGGCCGACCACGGCATCTGGGAGGAGCGGCACGCGCCGCGGCACCGGGTGTACTCGCGGGTCATGGGCTGGGTGACGCTGGACCGCGCGATCAAGCTGGCCGAGACCTACGACCGCGACGTCGACCCCGGCTGGGCCGTTCTGCGCGACACCATCGCCCAGGACGTGCTGAAGAACGGCTGGAACGTCGAGGCGCAGTCGTTCACCACGGCCTACGACGGCGTGGACCTGGACGCTGCGACCCTCCACATCGGACTGTCGGGTCTGATCGACCCCCAGGACGAGCGCTTCCAGGCCACCGTCACCGCCACCGAGGCCGAACTCCGCTCCGGCGTCACCGTCTACCGCTACCACCGCGACGACGGCCTGCCCGGAACCGAAGGCGGCTGGCACATCTGCGCAGCCTGGATGATCGAGTCCTACCTGCTCACCGGACGCCGCACCGAAGCGGAAGAACTCTTCCAGCAGATGGTCGACTGCGCAGGCCCCACCGGCCTGCTCCCCGAGGAGTACGACCCGATCGCCGAGCGCTCCCTGGGCAACCACCCCCAGGCCTACTCGCACATCGGACTCATCCGCTGCGCACAACTGTTGTCGAGCTAGCTAGACCGGCGGGAGGAGACCGGGCAGCGCCCCGACACCGGAGCACGTGCGGCACGCGCGCGCGACGGCGACGGTCGCCCCGGTCTCCCCGTTGAGCCGCAAGCACTCGCGGGCCGCGTGCTGCGCACCGGCGCAGTCGTGGCACACCGTGGTGCTCTCGCCGATTGCGACGCTCTCGGGTTCGGTCACGATTCAACCCTGCATGAGATGTCGTAGAGCTTGATCGGCTTCCTCGCGTCCAGGCCCACGTACGCGGTGAACCGCTGTTTCGGACTGCCGGCCCACCGCGTGGTGACGGTCGCCCACCCCACGCCCGCGGACTGCGCCGTCGTGACCTTGCCGATGCTGATGTCGCGTGGCGTGTTTTGCGCGCACAGCAACAGGTCGTAGCCCTTTGTCTCCGCAACCCGCTGCCGGAGGTACAGGGTGACCCTGTGCTTGCGGTCGTACTGGCTCGGACCGTGCTTGCCGTAGAACTTCACCAGGAATGTCCGTACCTGGCCTGCGGTGTAGTGCTGGGGGTGGGCGATTGCCGTGCTCGAGCCGATGAGGAGCCCGAGCACGCACCCGGCAGCGACGACCGCGGGGCGCAACGTGATCACCATGCGGTCGAGGCTGGCGAGTGCTGCCCCACCTTGGCAAGGGAAGCCACTCGTCGAAGTGATTCTCCGGGTATCAGCCATCTGCCTTGAGGACGGAAGCTGTCCGCGATGCCTGTCAGACTGCGTCCATGTTGCAGACATCGGCTCGCCTGCTCCGCCTGCTGTCGCTGTTGCAGATCCGCCGCGAGTGGTCCGGCTCGGACCTGGCGGAGCGGCTGGAGGTGGATGTCCGGACAGTGCGCCGCGACATCGACAAGCTGCGCAACCTCGGTTATCCCGTCAACGCCACGACCGGTACCGCGGGCGGTTACCGGCTGGGCGCGGGTGCCGCGCTGCCACCGCTGTTGCTCGACGACGATGAGGCCGTCGCGGTCGCGGTGAGCCTCCGCACCGCGACCAACGGCCCGATCGCCGGCATCGAGGACACGTCGTTACGCGCGTTGACCACGCTCGAACAAGTCCTGCCGTCGCGACTGCGTCGCCGCGTCAACGCGCTGCAGTCCTACACCGTGCCGATCCCGCTGCGGCCGGGGCCGACCGTGGACGCCGCCGTGCTCACCACGATCGCGAGCGCGTGCCGTGACAACGAACGCCTCCGATTCGACTACCGCGACCACAACGGCAACGCGAGTCTGCGTGTGGTGGAACCGCACAGCATGGCCAACTGGGGTCGTCGGTGGTACCTCGTCGCGTGGGACGTCGACCGCACGGACTGGCGCACTTTCCGCGTTGACCGCATCGAGCCGCGCACGCCCACCGGCCCCCGCTTCACACCGCGCGAACTACCCGATGGCGCCGACGTCGCCACCTTTGTTTCCGCACGCGTTTCTTCGGCGGCGTGGCGGTTCCGCGCGCGCATCCTGATGCACGCGTCCGCCGAGGCGTTGTCGGATCGGCTCAAGCCCTACGGCGCCCTGGAACCGATCGACGAGAACAGTTGCGTGTTCGCGACCGGTGCGGATTCCCTGGAGTCCTTGGCGCTGTACCTGGGTATGACGGGCGTGGACTTCGAAGTGCAGGAGCCGCCCGAGCTGGTGGAGCACATCCGCGAACTCGGCCGTCGCTACACCCGCGCCTCAGGTACCGAGTAGCGCCGGCAGCAACGCGCGGCAGCGTTCCGGGCTGTCGGTGTGCATCAAGGCGGTCAGCAGCGCGATGCGTGTCTGGCTCGCCCGGAGGTGCCCCGCGAGGATCGCGCCCGCTGCGAGCAGATCACCGCCCGATGCGTAGACCGGAGCCACGGGGCCCGCCGCGCACCGCGAGGTAACCGCGACGACGACACCCGCGAGGGTCGCTTCGCGCACAGCTTCGGCGATCTCCGGCGTTGCGTTGCCCGTGCCCGCACCGACCAGCACGATCCCGCGCGCGCCCGCCGCGACGGAGGCCCGCAGCAGTACGGAGTCCCCGTCGCTGTGGTGGGTCACGATGTCCACCCGTGGCGCGGCTCCGCGCGGAGGGGGAAGCGGAGCACTCCGTCGTTGCACATCAGGACGCAACAGCAGTTCGCCGCCCAGGATGCGGCCGAGTGGCTCGTGCGAAGGGTCCCCGAACGCATGCGCGTCCAGGGTGTGCCGCTTCACCGTGCCGCGCGCGGCGTGAACGTGGCCGTTGAAGACGATCAGGACACCGAGGTCGCGTGCCTGCTGTGCGACGAGGAACGCGTCGGAGAGGTTGCGCGGCGCGTCGGAGCCCTCATGCCCCAACGGCAGCTGTGAACCGGTGAGGACCACAGGGCGCGGGTCGTCGTGGTGCAGGTCGAGCAGGAAAGCGGACTCCTCCAAGGTGTCCGTGCCGTGCGTGACCACGACGCCGGTGACCTCGGGGTCGGCCAGCGCGACGCGCACCTGCTCCAGGAGGTCGAGCTGGTGCCGGATGGTCAGGCACGAGCTGTCGATCGTGCACAGGTCGATCACGTCCACGCGCAGCCCCGCCGTCATCGGCACCGCGCTGACCACCGAGCGTCCGTGGAGGCTGGCGGCCAGCCCGCTCATCGTCGGCTGACTGGCGATGGTGCCACCCGTGGCGATGACGACGACCCGTTCCACCCCGACCTCCCGGACTCCTCAAGACGAACGATCGCGCGAACGTTCGCCCCACTGTCCGTCATGCACCCCCACCACGTCAATCCCCGAGGTGGCGGCGGCGTGAAGTCCTACGAAGACGCCCGAACCCGGGCGCTGGGTCAGTGGCGGGCGAGGAACTCGGTGATGCGGGTGTTCACGGCATCGGGCTGCTCGCTCGGCAGCGCGTGACCGGCGCCGGGGATCACCACGACCTCGGCGTTCGGGATGAGCGACGCTCGCCCGGCCGCTCGCTGCACGCGCAGCACGGGACTGGTCGCGCCGAGCAGCACCAGCGTCGGCACGGTGATGCCCGCCAGCTGCTTCTTGCCCAGCTTGCGCGGCGGCATGAGGCGCTTGCGGAAGCGCATGCTGCCCATGACCTGGAGGTCGCGCACGGCGGGCGAGGTCCGCGAGCACCACTCCAGGTACTCGCGCCACAAGCTCTCCACGCGGAGCAGGTGGTTCCACAGCGTGCGCACGGCGAAGACCGGCCGCAGCTCGGCGAGCACCCGCGACGGCTCGATCAGCGTGATCGAGGCGAGCCGGCCCGGCGTGTGCAGCGCCTGGTTCGCGGCGATCCACCCGCCGTAGGACATGCCGATCAGGTGCACGCGCTCCAGCCCGAGGCCGTCCAGTACCGCGGTCAGCCACTCCGCGGTGTCCGCCGACTTGATCATCGGCGCGGTCTGGGTGCTCATCCCGGGCTCGCCGAGCACGTCCACCGCGTAGACCGCCCGCCCCTCCGCGAGCGCCGCCACCGTGGGGTGCCAGGCCGCGGGGGTGGTGTTGCCGCCGTGCAGCAGCACCACCGGGATGCCGTCACCGTCGCCGTGGCGGTGCACGTGGGTGCTGCCGAACCGGGTGTCCACATCGGACTCGACGCGGTCCTGCGGCCACGCGCCCATCGCCTCGCCGTAGCGGGCGAGGAACTCCTCGCGGGACTCCTCGTCCACGAAGCGGCTGAGCACGGCGGTCTTGGTCATGCGGGTCAACTTACCGCCGCCGCGTGATGCGCTGACCAGCCGGTCCCACCGTGAATCGCCAGCCCGTCGCCCGTGTGCTTCCCGCGCCGGTCCACGAGCGGTAGGCCGCTTCGACCTCGTCCCACAGCTGTCGCGCGCCGAGCTGCCGCACCTCGCCGTCGAACACGCACGCCCACGACCGTGAGCCGGGATCGACGAGCCACAGTCCGTCCGCGGTGGGCAGCGCGTGACAGTCCGGCACGAGAACAGCCAGCGCGATGTTCGCGTCGTAGGTGCCGATCACGTCCGCAGCACGGAGTGACGTGCGCGTGACGACCGCACGGTCCTCGGCGTAGATGTCGGAGTCCATGTCGATCGCGCTCACGCGCTGCGCCCGCAGGTCCATGAAGGACGCCCGCCCGGCGATGCCCCCGTGCGCGACCCCGTCGGTGCCGACCGTCAGCGACACCAGTGCCCCGGAGAAGAACGCGGTACCCCATGGGCTGACGATCCGACCGCCGGGCTTGGTCTGCCGCACCCACGCATAAGGGATGCGCTGCGCACTGGCGGTGGAGATGATCCGATCGAACGGAGCACGGTCTGGGCAGCCGTGAAGCCCGTCGCCCTCCACCACGGTCACGTCTCCGTAGCCGGCCGCGTCGAGGGCCGCGCGGGCGCGACGGGCCAGAACCGGGTCCACCTCGACCGTCGTCACGTTGCGCGCGCCGAGGCGGTGGGCGAGCAGGGCCGCGTTGTAGCCGGTACCGGTACCGATCTCGCAGACTGTCATTCCCGGTTCCACATCCAGCAGGTCGAGCATCGTGGCCACCACGGCGGGCATGCTCGCGGAGCTGGTCGCCAGCCCGGGGCCGTCCGGCGCACCGTCGTCGAGCTGCGTCACCACGCAGTCGTCGGCATAGGCAACCGCCAGCCACTGCGAGGGGTTCTCGTTGCGCGATAAGCGTTTCAGCGGCTCGGAGTGCCACACGGTGTCCGGGAGGAACGCGTGCCTGGGCACCGCGAGAAACGCCTCCCGCCACTGGTCGACGAGGTCGCCGCTGTCGGTCAGTGCCCGCACCAGGTCCTCACGCAGCCGCATGCGTTCCAGGGTGCCCGAAAGCGCGGTGCGCCAGACGTGCGGCACGATGGATGATCCGCAGCCGCACCAGCGACGGGAGAAACCGTGTCCGCCAGGCCGAGGGTGACCCTGCGCGCGGTCGCGGAGGCGACCAACCTCCACGTGTCCACTGTGGCCAGGGTGCTCAACGGGACCGCTCAGGTCACCAAGGAGACCGAGGAGCGGGTGCGGGAGGCAGCGCGCAAGCTCGGCTACATCCGCAACGAGTACGCGGCCAGCCTGCGCACGCAGCGCACTCGCATCCTCGGGGTGCTGGTCCCCACGCTGACCGACTACGTGCTCGCCGCCGTGTACGAGGGCATCCAGGAGGCTGCGCTGGAAAAGGGCTACCGGACCTTCGTGACCAACACGCACGACAGCGCCGAGCAGCACCTGGCGGGGCTCGAGGCGCTGCTGTCCTGGGGCGTGGACGGGCTGATCATCGGAGACGCGCGATTGGACGGCAACGGCCTGGACTCCTTGGCGGCGAACGACATCCCGTTCGTCCTGGTCAGCAGGCGCTCCGGTGAGCACCCCGCGGTGACCTGCCACGACGTGCGCGGCGGGGAGCTGGCGGCCGAGCACCTGCTGGGCATGGGGCGCACCAGGATCGCGGTGCTCGCGGGGCAGCCCTACGCCAGCACGTGCGCCGACCGGACCGAGGGTTTCCTGCGCGCGTGCGCCGCGGCGGGACACCCGGTGCCGGAGGAGCTGGTGGTGCACAGCGGCTATGACTCGCACGGCGGCGAGCAGGCGATGAGCGAGGTGCTGGCCCTGGGGCGCGAGCTGGACGCGGTGTTCGCGGTGAACGACGTGGCGGCGATGGGGGCCGCCGGGGTGCTGCGGGCCAACGGCATCGCGGTGGGGGAGCGGATCGCGCTGGTCGGGTTCAACGACATCCCGCTGGCGTCCTCGCTGACGGTGCCGCTGACCACGGTCCGCAGCCCGTTGCGCGAAATGGGCGCCGCCGCCGTCGAGGAGTTGCTGGTCCGTGTCGACGGCGGCAGCGCCCGGTCCCGGCTGCTGACACCCGAACTCGTCGTCCGGGCGTCGACGCGTTAGCGCATGGTACGCAGAAAACGTATGAAGCGCGTGAAAGCCAGCGGGGTGAATGTGAGGACTGGTCCATTCGGCTGCTTGCTGTCGCGGATCGCCGTTTCGAACTCTGTCAAGGACAGTTCCACACAGTTGTTGTCATTTCCGGTATAGCTGCTCTTTCTCCAGGTTCGCGTCGGGGTCATCGTCCCTCAAGTGCGTCGACGTGTGCGCGGATCACCGCCGCCGACTCCTCTGGCGTCAGGGTTTCGGTCGAGATGTCGGCGAAGGTCGCCCGGAACTTCCGAACGTCTTCTTCATTCTCTACCCATTCCCCGCCGCCCGGGTACTCCAAATAGACCGCGTCCGGATAGCCGTCGTCGGCGAAGCCCAGGATGGTGGCCGAGCCGGACATCGTGCCGTACGCCCCAAAATCGAATGGGATTATCTGAACGGTGATGTTGTCCAGTTCCGCGGCGACCAGCAGGTGCACCAGCTGCTCCCGTTGCACCTTCGGCCCGCCGACCAGGCGCCGGATCGCCGCCTCGTCGATCAGCGCGTGCAGGGTCAGCGCCTCCGGTCCGTGCAGTCGTTTCTGCCTGCTCAACCGCGCGGCGACGGCCCGCTCGACGCCGACGGCCGGATCGCTGAAGCCGCGTGCCGCCCTGCGCACCGCCGCCGCGTAATCTGCGGTTTGCAACAATCCCGGAATGCCGGTCGACTCCAACGTTTGTACGGACGTCGCGTCCGCCTCGGCACGCAGAAACGTACGGAACTTGGGTGGAACCGCAGAAGAGTGTTCGATACGGGTCGCGTCCTGTTTGGCGTCGTCCCACAGGGCCTCGGCCTCGCGGCGTCGCTCCTCGCAGGCGCCGTAGAGCGCCAGCATGGCGCCCAGCTCGGCGAAGCCGCAGAGCACGTGCCCGTTCTCTATCTTCGAAATCGTTGGTTGGGACTTGCGCAGCCGGGCCGCGACCTCCTCGGCCCCGATCCCGGCACGTTCCCGCAGCTCCTTGAGGAAGGCACCGAGTTTGCGCTTGCGGCGGGTCCTGGTGCCGGGCATTCAGGTGCCTCCTTGTGCACGTTTGCGCTCAGCCTAAGACAGGGTGAATATTCACTCCGGTGGTGTATGGGCAACCGGGAACGGCTGCCCATACGCTTCGCACCCGCGGATCGCTGCTGACGCTCGACCCCGCAGGCGAGTCGCACGCGCCACCCTCGCACGACTCGCAAGCCCCCAACACGTCGAGGAGGCGTCGTGATCCGCGCGATCCGGGCCGGTGGCGGCCCGCAGTACCCGCAGCCCGCCACCGAGGCACCCGCTGCGCGGCGGACCGTGGTGTTCGTCTGCCCGCAGGGCCACAACGTAGAGGTGACCTTCGCGGCCGACGCCGAGACCCCCGAGGTGTGGGAGTGCCCGAAGCACGGGACGGAGAGCCGGGTCTGGTACTCCGACACCGGCGTCGGCGGCGAGGAGAACGCGGTGCCGCGCACCGGCAAGACGCACTGGGAGCAGCTGTGCTCCCGCCGCTCCGAACCCGAACTGGAGCAACTGCTGGCGGAGCGGCTCAGCGAGCTGCGCGCCGCCCGCGTGTCCGTCGGCTGAACGCGTGGAGTGACATGATCAGCGGTTCCCTCCAGGACGAGACGTCGCTGGTGGAGCTCGGCACGGCGCTGCGGCACTGGCGGACGGCCTCCGGCCTGTCGCTGCGGCGGCTGGCCAGGATGATCGGCCTCAGCGCGCACAGCGCCCTCGCCGACTACGAGCGGGGCAGGCGGATCATCCCGGAGAACCTGGTCCCGCGCTTCGCCGAGGCCGTCGGCGACACCGACGGCACGATCACCGCCGCGCTCCGCGCGTTGCGCGCGCGGGCCGCCGCCGAGCTGGCCGAACTCGCTGAGGCGCGCCAGGCCGTCGCCGAGCCCGCTCCGGCGGGACCGTCCCCGGTGTCCCCGCCCCCGGCCGCGGTGCCCCCGCCCCCGCCGGACTTCGTCGGCAGGCACGCGGAACTGGACGGGCTGTGCGAGCTGCTGTCCGGGGGCGCGGTCGTGGTGCTCAGCGGGCCGCCGGGATCGGGGAGGACGAGCCTGGCCGCTCGGGCCGCGGTCGAGGTGGCACCGGAGTTCCCCGACGGCGCGATCCTGCTCGACCTGTGCGAGCCCAACCCGGCCGAGGCGATGCGGAAAGCGTTGCGCGCCTGCGGGATCGCCGATCGTGCCCTTCCGTCCGATGTGGACGAACTCGGTGCGCGCTACCGCGCGGTGCTCGCCGAGCGGCGGATGCTGGTGGTGCTCGACGACGTCGCGCACGAGGACCAGGCGCTGGAGCTGCTGGCCTCCGCGCCCGGCTGCGCCGTGCTGATCACCAGCCGCAGTCCGCTGCACGGCCTGGACGCCCGGCGCACGGTGCGGCGCTGCCGGATCGGACCGTTGCCCGAGGACGACGCCGTCGAGCTGATCGCCGCCGTGCTCGGCCGGGCGCGGGTGGACGCCGAGCCCGCGGCGGCGCGCAGGATGGCCCAGCTGTGCGACCGCTGGCCGCTGGCGTTGCGCATCGCGTCCGCCCGCCTCGTCGACTGGCCGGGCGGGCTGCTCGCCGACGCCGTCGGCGACCTGGAGCGGGAGCAGGCCCGGCTGGCCCGGCTGCCCGCCGACAACCGCGCTCTCCGAAGCGTGCTGGAGGTGTCCTACCGGCAGCTCGACGATCCCGCGCGCAGGCTGCTGCGGCGCCTGGCCCTCGCCCCGGGCAGGTGCTTCACCGTGGAGACCGCCGCCGTCGCGCTCGGTGTCCCGCCGCGCGCCGCTCACCGCGAGCTGGATCGGTTGCACAGAGCCGGATTCCTCTCGCCCACCGCGACCGAGGGACGCGCGCGGATGCACGGCGTCGTCGCCGGTTTCGCCCGGCGCTGCGTCGAGCAGGACGAGCCCGCGCGCGAGGAGGTCGAGCTTCGCCTGGTGCGGGCACGGCTGGAGACCGCGGCCGACGCGGCGGGGTGGCTCGACCCCACGGCGCCGAGCGAGCGCGAGTCGGTTTTCCCGGACCTCCGTGCCGCGGTGCGCTGGCTCGACGACGAGCGGCCGGCGATCCTGGCCGCCGCGGAACGGGGCTGCCGGCTCGACCCGGGCTGGAGCCTCGTCGCACTGCTGCGGCGGATCGGCTGGTACTACGAGCTGCGGTGCGCGTGGCCCGACCTGCGAGCACTGGCCCAGCTCGCCCTCGAACAGGCGCAACTGCAACAGGACACCGAGCACAAGGCCTACGCCCTCGCCGCGCTTTCCTTGGCCGCGGCCAAAACCGGGCAGCCGGACACCGCGCGCGAGCTGGCCGAGACCGCGGCGGGCCTGGCACACGGCGACGGGATCGCCGGTGCGGAGATCGTCGCGCTCGACTGCCTCGGTCGCGCTCTGCTCACCCTGAACCGCCCGGACGCAGCCCGGCAGGCGCTCGCGCGGGCGGTGTCGCTGCGCGGCGACTGGTGGCAGCACGCCGTGTGCACCAGCAGGCTCGGCGACGCACTGGCAAGACTGGACGAGCCCGCGCGCGGCGTGGAACTCCAGCAGCAGGCGCTGACGCTGTTCGAGCAGCACGGCGACGAGCGCAGCGCGGCACGGACCCGCATCCGGCTCGGCCTGTCCCTCACCGCGCTCGGCCGCTACGCCGAGGCGGTCGAGCAGTACGACCGCGCGGCCGAGGTCTTCGAGCGCTACGGAGACACCTGGAGCCAGGCGACGGCGCTGCGCGAGGTGGGCAACGGCCGGAAGGCGCTCGGCGAGGACGAGCTGGCCGCCGCGGACCTGCGGCGCGCCGAGGTGCTCTTCGCCGCGCAGGGTTGCCGGTGAAGCCCGCCCCGGCCCCTCCGATTAGGCTTTCCGCCATGCGGAAGACCGCGGCGATGACCGCCCTCCTGATCAGCACCGTCCTCGCGGTGACGGGGTGCACGCCCAGTGAGCGCCCCTCCGACCTGCCCGACGGCGGTGCAGGCGTGAGCCAGCAGGCCGCTCCCTCCTCGGCTGCCTCCTCCTCGGCCGCCGCGCCGACCACGACCGCGCCCGCCGGTCCGGCGTGCACGGTCGACCAGGTCACCGTGACGGGCGCCGCGGGCCAGAAGCCCACGGTCACCATCCCGGCGAGCTGCTCCCCGCCCGCCGAGCTGCTGTCCAAGGACGTCGTCCCGGGCACCGGCGCAGCGATCAAGGCGGGCGACCAGCTGCAGATGCACTACGCGCTCTACACCTGGTCGACCAAGGCGGAGAACCAGGCCTCCTTCGGCGGCAGCCCGTTCCAGACGACCCTGGCGAAGGGGCAGCTCATCGACGGCTGGGTCGAGGGCCTCGTCGGCATGAAGCAGGGCGGCCGCCGCCTGTTGATCGTCCCGCCCGCCAAGGGATACGGGGCATCGGGCAAGGGCGACATCAAGGGCAACGAGACCCTGGTCTTCGTCGTCGACGCCGTCAAGGTCGGCGCGTAACACCCGCGACCCCGGCGCCGCCCACTCGGCGGTGCCGGGGTTTTTGCTGCCCGACGGGCTGCGGCACCTCGCTGCACTGGTACTCGGCCGAGCCGCCGACAACGACATCCTGGGCGACGTCGACGGGAAGTACGACGAGCAGCTGCCGTCCGACCAGCTGATGCGAACTCGGCGTCGGCCTACCAGCGGGAGGCCAACGCCAAGCGCCCAGCGGGAAGCCTTGGGACATCGGCGAACGGGGCATTGCCGTCGAGCACGGAGAGCAGAAGCGCATCGCGCTCCTCACCGACGACCGGGCTTTCGGGGAAGTGGAAGCTGACCCCGGAGAAGGAGAGGGTCGCCTTCCGGGAGATCGCGGCGCAGGGCCGCAGCGGCTGAATTCGTGGCAAGGTCACGGCGGGGACGCGGTGGATTCCGCATCCCCGCCGGTCATCGGCCAGCCGCGCTCATGCGGGCACTCATACCTGGAGTTCGACCTCGATGCGCTTGAGCTGGTGCCGGGCCAGGGCGAGGTTCGCCAGGTCTCTTTCCAGCACCAGGTACAGGAACAGCGAGTTCTTGGACTTCACGGTGTCTATTAATCGAATCAGGTGGTACTGGCGGCGCAATGTGATCAGGATGTCTTCGATGTTGTCGTTCAGCGCGAGTGTGGACATCACCCGGAGTTTCGATCGAACGACCTCGGTGTTCCCCGCCGCCGCGAGGTCGAGGTTGAGCCAGTCGCCTCCGCCGCTGGTGCCGAGAGACATTCCGCTTTCGTAGTCGACCAACGCGACACCGACAGCGCCTGCGATGGACATGGCTTCTTTCAACGCCATATCGATGTTCATCGAACCCCACTCCCTTGCATCAACTGGTGATCGAGGTGGCGCGGCTGAACGCCCCGCCTCGATCGCTTGCGGGTGCACTTCCGTACGGGCCACGTCATCGACGACGGGAACTGACCCGGTCATCACCGGAATTCATCCGGTGGATGGTGCGCTAGGAGGTCAAGATCGAGCCGATCCGCGCGATCACGGGCTGGGCCTCGTGGAGGAGACGGCCGATGTTCAGGCCCTTGTCCCCCAGAACGACCATCAACGCCGTCCGGCCCACGGCGTACACGGCCATGTAGCCTCCGCTGCTGAACACCACGGTCTGGCTGAGCGTGCCCTGGCCGATCACCTCGACCGCCTGGCGCGCGACGCCGAGGTCGGCGGCGGCGAGCGCGGAGACGTTGGCCGGATCGATGGTGTCCGCGGCGTCGGCGAAGATGGGGATTCCGTCGACTGCGGCTATCACCGTGTCGGTTACCCCGGAAACCGTTTCTCGGAGATTTCGCAGCTCGGCGGCCAGTGCGTCATAGTCCAATATTCTTCCCTTCTGTTCCGGAAAGGCCGGGTGCCTCGGGCGCGCCGTGCCACCCCGATGGCCTCAGGTACTTGCGGGAGACCGGCGCGGCCTCCCCCGGGCGGCGGGTGGGCAACGAGCCCGCGTCGTCGGTGCCGGGGGTGGCGGTGCGCTCCGCTGCCGCCCGGGGGCGCAGCGACGTGAGGCCCCAGTGCGAAGAGCTGAACGAGATCGCCGGTGGGGCGATCTCCAGCAGGCCTTCGGTGAGCATCCGGGAGATCTCGACGGTGGTCGGGTAGACGCTGCGGCCGACCACGAAGGCGATGTCCCTCGCGGTGCGCCTGCCGGTGGCGTGCTCGATGATCTTCCGCCGTGCCTCGGTCGCGGCGGGGGAGTCCGTCCCGCGCCCGGGCACCACGCGTTCCCGGTAGGGCGAGAGGGGGAACGGCATCGAGGCGAGCGCGTCCAGCCGCCGCAGCGTTTCCGAGAGCAGCAGGTCAGGGGGCATGCCGTCCGCGGCGGTCAGCAGCACGTCGACGGGTTCGTCGTCGACGACGCACTGCTCGACGTCGCCGGCGGCGATGGCGAACGACCCGTCCTGCGTCGCCATCGTGACGAGGGCCTGCACCGCACTGGCCCCGATGGCCCCGCGCGCGACGAGCGTCGCCTGGTGCGAGCGCGTCCCGGTGCCTTCTCGCAGAGCCGCGTTCCAGTCCTGCTCGCTGAGCCTGCCCGAGCGCAGCAGCAGCGTTTCCGCACCCGGCGCGCCGGGGCTGTCCACCGCGACCACCACACCCTCGCGCAGGTGCAGCAGCCCGCCCGGATTGCCCACGACGCGCACCGTTGCGGTGGCTCGGTCCGCGTGGCACTGCGTCAAGGCGCACGCGAGGAGATCGCATGCGGCTCGATGGTCGCGTCTCAGGGGGCGCTCCGTGTGTGGTCGGGGGTCGGAAGAATGGGATGACTGGAGAACTCGGCATTCGGTCGAGTTTCTCCCCCTCATCGAGGGGGATATGGCCATCGTTACTTCTCGCTCGTCGGCGCTGTGCGCCCACATCGCAGGCTGCACGATCGAGTGAATCATTCCGGTCGGTGTAACAGAAAAGGCTGAACAGCGACTTCGTGTCGGCGCTTTGACTAGGTATCTCTTGATGTTGGTGACTTTCCCGGGATCGCGCGGGCCGACGGCCTCCGGTCGACTTCGTTTAGTGGATGGTGCGCGCGGCGGCGGCTTTGGGGCCGGGCACCCGTGCTGAGCGGTGTCTTTGTTCCGGTTCCGCGGCGGTGCCCGCCGTGGTGAAATCCTGGAAATCCCTTTCCTGATACGGAAAACGCAGTCCGGTGATGTCACGAAGACGGGACGTGCTGATAACGGAATGTAGTCGGCCGGGCGATTCCGGCATATAGTCGGCCATCCACCGGCGCCTCATATCGGGGATGGGGATCGAGCCGGCTCGTGCTTCGGCGTGGTCAAGGAGCGAAGTGACCGGCAGCAGTCAGCCCCGATACCGAGCGGCGTTCGACGTGCTCGCGCACGCCCTGGCCCGGTGCCAGGACGACGGCGTCACCGGGACGCTGAACCTGCTGGGCAGTCCGGGCGCGGTGATCCACCTGCGGCAGGGCGCCGTGGTCGCGGTGCAGAGCCCGGGCGCGCCCGGTACGGACGTGCTCCTGTTGCGCTCCGGCAGGATCAGCGAGGACGACTGGATGGCGGCGCTGCGGGCGGGCGCCGAATCCCGGTCGCAGCAAGCCGAACTCGTCGCCCGCGGTGGCATCGGTGTCGCGGAGCTCCAGGTCGTCGCCATGATGGCCGCTCAGGACGGGGCTTTCGCCACCGCGGCGGGCACGGTGGACGGGTACTTCGTCGACGACCGGCCCGGCGACGTGCTGCTGTCGGCGACGAGCGGGATCGACCTCGGCTGGTTCCTGGAGGAGACGTCTCGCCGGCTGGACGCGCTGGCGTCACTGCCGTTTCCCGTCTCGCCCTACCGGGAGCGCGTCCGGCCCGCGCGAGACGTCGACCTGTCGGAAACCGCCCTGACCGACGGGCAGCGGGAGGTCTTGGTGCACGCCACCGGCAGGCGCAGCGCACGGGACATCGCCTTCGCGACCGGTCGCAGCGTCTACGCGGTGACGATCGAGATCTCCCGCATGCTCGCCGGCGGTGTGGTGGAGGTCGTCGCGAGTACCTCCGCCGCCGCGTTGTCGCTGGCCCGCGCCGTGGCGCCGCGCGCGAGGCCCAAGCGCGGCTCCGCGACCAGAGCCGTTGGCACGGCGACGAACCTGCTGCCGCGCCGGCTGCCGGGGGCGAGCGGCGTCGACGAGTTCCTGGCCCCGTCCAAAGCCCCGGGGTGGCACGCGCTGCCCCGGCTGTTCGACCTGGTGCGGGCCAGCCCACCGAGGACTTCCGGTGCCACGCGCGACGAGGGTCCTCTCGAAGCAGAAAGGAAACGCGTTTGAAGCAGGAGGCGCTAGCCGCCGAGTTGCGTGCTCTGCGGGAGCAGGTGACCGGCATCACCAACACAGTGATCGCGGCGGCGGACGGCCTTCTCATCCTGGCCGACACGGAGGACGGGATCGATCCTGCCGGCCTCTCCGCGCTCGCCGCCGCCGATCTCGGACTGGCTCGCAGGACCACGGCGGTGACCCGGCAGGGCACGCTCCGGCAGACCGTCGTCCACAACAGCGGCGGCTACATGGCCGTCTACGCGGTCGGCAAGCGGGCGCTGATGGTCGTGCTGGGAGACGAGGGGCTGAACATCGGACGGCTCCACCACGAGTCCCAACCCGTGATCAAGCGCATCGACTCGATCCTCTCCGCCTCCTAGGCGGTCGAACTCCTACAGACAACTCCACCCCGCCCCATCCGACCACGAGCGAAAGAAGAAGAGGACATTGGACACCTTAGGAAAGAACCAGCGGGGTATGTCCGACCAAGTGATCTCCGTGGCCAAGCGCCTGCGGCAGGAGGTTCCCGACTGCCTGGCCTCCGGGGTCGTCGACATGGCGACCGGCATGCTCCTGACCTGCGAGACCACCGACAGCCACCCGTCGGAGGTGCTCGACCTGCTCGCGGGAGCGACGCTCGACCTGTTCCAGGGGCGCACGGTCACCATGATCGAGGACATCTTCAAGGAGCGCCGGGGCGTCACCAGCTCGGAGCGCTACTTCCAGGAGATCCTGGTCAACAGCACCAACCTGACCCACCTGTTCGTCCGGAACAACCAGAGCAGTGACGTCGTCGCGGTCGTCGTCTGCCCCAAGTCGGTCAACATCGGCATGCTCTTCGCCGCGACCAGGAGGGTGATGAAGGAGCACATGAGCATGATGTAGTCCTCCGTCATCCCGCGCGGCGGTCTGCCGTTCCCGGTGGGCCGCCGCGCATACCGGTCACGAACGCCGCACTACCGCGGCTGGACCCCGTAAGCCCGGAGAAAGGTGTCCACGCCGGCATCGGCGACGGCCTGGATGTCCACAGTGGACTCCGATCGCGCCCGTGCCTCCCAGGGGCCGGTCAGCAATGCGAGGAACTGCTCCGAGGCCACCGCCGGATCGCACTGCCTCAGGCGCCCCGCCAGGCACAGCCGCGCGAACCGGTCCGCCAGCGCCTCGCCGACCCAGCAGGACGCGACCTGCCCGGTCAACCGCCGCAGCGCGGTGGCACGCGTGTCCGAGTAGATCCCGAGCAGCCCGACAGCGACGTCCGTCAGCACCGCGCTGAGGTCGCCGGGATCGCGCAGCCGCTCGACGACCGCGATGCTGTCCGCCTTCACCGCGTCGGCCACGGCCTCGGTCGCACGGCGGAACAAGTTCTCCTTGTCGGAGAGGTGGTTGTACACCGTCGGCTTGGCGACACCGGCCTCGTCGGCGATCTCCTGCACGCACGCCTGCTCGTAGCCGCGGCGCGCGAAGACGGTGAAGGCGGCATCGAGGATCGCCTTGCGCTTGTCGATCCGCCCGCGGGGTGCGCTCACCGGCCCATCGTATTCCGCGAGCAGCGGCGTGACGCCGAACGGCCTAGCGGGAGTGCCGTCATGTGTGAAACTCCTCCGGCTTTCGGAGGGTGGCCGCAATGCCTTGCCGCTCAATAGATTCCGTTGGGGGACGGTCCCCGGTGGGAGTGGGTGGTGCGCGTGCGCTCGTCGTTGTGGAGGCTGCTGGCCCTCGCCGCTGCCACCGTGGTGGCCGTCACGGCCCCGTCCGCGGTCTCGGCGGCCCCGGGGAACCGGTCGGCGCCGATCGACCCGAAGAACTGGGAGAACCCCCAGGACATGACGTGGTCGGACTACCGGAAGGTACCGGGTACCAACTGGGCCGACCCGAACGGGAAACCGACGAAGCGGACGTTCAAGGGCGCACTGGTGCTCGCGGACTACCCCGACCAGGACTTCGTCGTCACCAAACCGCCGCGCTCGGACGTCTTCGGCAACCCCTCGCAGCTGGCGAACAACATCCCGAGGGCACAGGTCGCGAAGTTCTACCAGGACTTCCTGAACAAGCCGAACGCGGTCAACCGCGGGCACACCCTGCACGAGTACTGGATGGAGGCCTCCGGCGGCCGGATCGGGGTCGAGCTGACCGCGTTCGGCGCGTACCGGATGCCGGGCAAGTCCTACGAGTACGGCATGGAGTTCCAGGGCTCCGGCGCCTGCCCGGAGGGCTCGACCTGCAACCGCGACCTGCGCGCGGACGCGGGCGCGGCGTGGCGGGCCGAGGTCGGCAACGAGGTGCCCAAGCGGTTCGACTTCGTGTTCTTCCTCAGCGCGGGCCAGGACGAGTCGTCGACCTGGCAGGAGTTCGGCGAGATGTTGTTCCAGCGCAAGGAGGACGTGCCCGACTCGTTCGGCCCGCCCGACCCGAAGCTGCCGAACTGGGCGAAGACGCGCTACGTGGAGTGGACCTCGTGGAAGGCCGCGTCGGCGATCTGGCCGAACGCGGGCGGCGGGTCCTCGACGCAGGCGGAGAGCTCGGGGCACGGCACGTTCGCGCACGAGCTGAGCCACATCCTCGGTATCGGCGACAACTACAACAACCCCTTCGGCAAACCGCCCGTGCGCGCCTACACCGGCCCGTGGGAGATGATGAGCCGCGGCACGTTCAACGGCCCCGGTGGTACGCACACCCGCTGGAAGATCCCGCCGGACGCGGGTGGCGCGATGGGCTCGCACCACATGCTGCGCACCAAGGCGAAACTGGGCATGGTCGATCCGGCGCACATCCTGCAGCTCGAACGCGACGCGCTGGCGAAGTCGGGCGTCATCACCGCGCGGGTCACCGCCCGCGAGGTCCAGCCGGGCAAGGGCGGGCTGATGGGCCTCAACATCGCCATGAAGACCGGGGACAAGTCGCCGAAGTGCAGTCAGGGCACCGATCCGTTCTGCGACGGCGGCGGCTACAACAACTACACGGTCGAGGTCGTCGACCGGATGGGCGCTGACTCCTTCACCCCGGACAGCGGCGTGCTGTTCACCAAGACCAAGAACGCCGACGCCACGCCGTTCGAGTGGATCATCGACGCGAACCCGGCCGACATCGACCTGGTGGACTTCTACCGGCCGGACGGCACCCCGGTGAAGGTCACCGTCGGCGACCCGCGTCAGCTCGCCGACGCGCCGTTCCGGGCGGGCACGAACTCCGGCAGCAAGTACGAGTACGTGGACACCGCGAACCGGCTGCACCTCTACGTCGCCGACATCCACCGGGACCCGCAGGGCGTGCTGTCCTACACCGTCGCGGTGCGCTCGCTCGACGGAGCCGGACCGCACACCCGCGGACTGGCGCTCGGTCCCTCGGCGGCCTCGCACCCGGATCGCGCGGGCGTGGCGCAGTGCACGTTCCCGTTGGCCAACACCGGAAGGACGCTCCCGGTGACCGGCCAGCCGCAGGATGTATCGTCCTATGTGGACGGTGACGTGTACCGGTTGCGGGCGACCGCTCCCGCCGGGTACGAGGTGCGGCTGCCCAACGAACTGGCCGCGGTGAAGGTCGGCAAGAAGGTCGACATCCCGCTCAACGTCGTGCGCACCGGCGGCCCGGCGGGCGTGCTCGCCGAGGCCACGCTCACGGCCACCTCGGAGAGCGACCCCACCAAGACCGCGACGGCACGATGCCTCATCCCCACGCGGTAGGGGCCGGGCTGCTGGCGCTGCTCCTGGTGGCCGGCTGCGGCACCGCGAGCACCGAGGTGAAGCTGCTGGTGCGGGACGGCGCGGTGCGGGCGGTCGGGTCGGAGTGCTCGGGCACCGGTGCCCACGCCGCGCTGCACCGGTCGGCGAAGTTCGAGGTGCGCGGCGCGGACGGCGAGCCGGTCGCCTCGGGAAGCCTGCCCGCGGGCAAAGCCGTTGCGGCCCTTGAGGAAGACCTCAAAGTGCCGCGCGTGCCGACGTTCTGCGAGCTGACGTTCGAGGTCGGGGTGCCCGTGGCCGACTCGTACGACCTCGTCGTCGACGGAGAGCCGATTCGGCTGCAGCGCAAGGACGGTCAGCTCGTGGGGATGGTTCCGTGAAGTGGATCGCCGCGGCCGTCGTGGCGCTCGTCCTGGTGGCCTGTTCCGCGGAGCCGCCGCGCGGCGGGAAGCGGGCGCTGCCCGGTCCGGTGCCCGCCGGGGTGAGCTACCGCGACGCGACCGGGGCGACCGCGCCGAGGCTCACCCTGTCCCTCGTGGATGGAACTCAGGTGTCCACAGAGGACCTGTGGCGGGACCGTCCGCTGGTGCTGGTGTTCTTCAGCTCCTGGTGTGGCCACTGTGGACGGACACAGGCGGAGTTCACCGCGCTCGCCGAGAAACACCGGGACGTGGTGACCTTCCTCGGTGTCGCGGGCCGGGACTCAGACGCGGACCTGCGCCGCTACCTCGACGAGCACCGGGTGAACTACCCGGTTGCGCGCGATGACGAGGGGCAGAGCGCCGGGCGCGCGTTCGCGTTGCGGGAACCTCCGCTGGTGGCCTTGGTGGCCAAGGGGGGCGCGCTGGTCAAGGGGTGGCCGGGCGGGACGACCGCGGGCACGGTCGAGGCGGAACTGGCCAATCTGGTCCAGCGCCGCTGAAGTGGATTGCCCGATCGGTGAAATCGAATGCCGGGCACCGACGGCGTCGTTACTGTCGCGCGCATGGCCAACGACGCGACGGTGAGCAGCAGAGGCACGATGGGCGAGAGCTGGGAGGAGCAGGCCCGCAACTGGGTGGCTTGGGCGCGCAGGCCGGACTTCGACTCCTACTGGTTCTACCGCGACGGCTTCTTCGACCTCGTCGGCGAGCCTGGAACGGCGACGCTGGACCTCGGCTGCGGCGAGGGCAGGGTCAGCCGGGACCTCAAGGCGCGCGGGCACCGGGTGACCGGCGTCGACATCGCGCAGACCATGATCGACCACGCCGTCGAGGCCGATCCGGACGGCGACTACCGGGTCTGCGACGCGCGCGAGCTGCCCTTCGACGACGGCGCCTTCGACATCGTCGTCGCCTACAACACGTTCATGGACGTGGACGACCTGGCCTCCTCCATGGCGGAGGCGGCCCGGGTCCTCGCGCCGGGCGGCAGGCTGTGCATCGCCACCACGCACCCGCTCAACGACGCCGGGCGCTTCGAGACCGGCCCGGACGGGCGGCGGCGCTTCGTGATCGAGGAGTCCTACTTCTCCCGCAAGCGCGTCGAGGACACCATCGAGCGGGACGGGATGGTGATGACCTTCCACGGTTGGACCAACCCGCTCAGCGCCTACACGCGCGCCCTGGAGACCGCCGGACTGGTGATCGAGTCGATGCGCGAGCCGATCTTCGAGATGAAGGGCAGACGCGACGACCTGATCCCGTACCACCTGTGGACGAGGGCGGTGCGTCCGGCATGAGCCTGCGGATGACCGGGGAACGCGCCACCCTGCGGGACTGGGTACCGGCCGACGAGGCGGTGTTGCCGGACCTGCTCGCCCCGCACCGGCCGTGGCACGACACCAACGGTCCGTACCGGGGCAGGCCGACCGAGGAGCAGCTGGCCGCCAAGGTCCGGCGGACGGCGGAGCTGGCCGGGTCGCTGCCCGAGGACCTGCCGACGCCCCGGACCTCCCTCGCGGTACTCGATACCGGTTCTAACCGGCTGATCGGCGAGGTCAGCTGGTACTGGGAGTGCGAGCCGACCGGCTGGCGCCGGATGGGCATCGTGATCTACGACGAGGTCTACTGGGGTGGCGGCTACGGCACCGACGCGCTGCGGCTGTGGACCGGCTACCTCTTCGAGACCACCGACGCCCTGCGCCTGGACTTCGCCACCTACTCCGGGAACCCGGGCATGGCCGCGGTCGGGCGCAAGCTCGGGTTCACGGAGGAGGCGCGGTTCCGCAACGCCCGCCCGTGGAACGGCGAGGTCTACGACGGGCTCGTTTTCGGGGTGCTGCGCGAGGAATGGCTGGCCCGCCGCGACGGGCTCGGCTGACGCGCTACCGCGACGTCGAGACGGTGAAGTCCGAGAAATAGGCGTGCACCGTCGACTTCGGTCCCCAGCTGGTGTCGTGACCGCCGAAGAAGGTGGAGAAGAAAACGCCGCGGAAAGGAATCGAGCCGATTCCCTTCACCTCGTTCGCGGACAGCACCTGGCGTCCGTCGTACCAGACCGTCACGTTCCCGGTCGAACGCGTGACGGCCTGCTCGATGGTGTGCGTCCTGCCGTCCGCCGCGAAGCTCCAGCTGCCCAGCCCGACGTCCTTGCCGTAGCCGCTGCCGTCGGGCGTGTACACGTAGACCTCGCCCTTGCCGCCGCCGCGCCACATGAACCTGGTGGACCAGCCGCCGTGGCTGCCGCCGCTCTGGCTGCCGGGGTCGCCGCCGTAGAAGCCGGGCAGCTTGCCGCCCTTGCCGAAGTCGTAGCCCACCGGGAACCGCACCTGGTAGCGCAGGTACAGCGTGTCGGCCCGCTGCAGGTCGGCCCGGCCGACGCGGTTGAGGTCCTGGTAGAACTGCCCTCCGCCGGTGGTGGGGCAGTTCTTGCACGACGACGCCGACGAGCCCTTGCCGTAGGTGACGTCGAGCGTGCTGCCGGAGGCCTTCATGTCGTTGAAGCCCCACTTGCCGCGGTGGTCGATGCCCCAGCTGTCCGACCACGAGGCCGACGGGAAGCCGGAGAAACCGCCGTTCCACGGGGCGGGGGCCGCGGTGGCCTGCGTTCCGCCGGTCATTCCGGCGAGCACCGCGAAAGCGAGCAGAGTTCCGCGCAGCCGAGAACCCAGAGACATGGTCGTTCCTTTCGGTCGACGAGCGTCACTGCCGCGGCGGTCCGAAAAGAACGGTAGGGCTCCCGGGGAAATTGTTCAAGAATGTCTTCGGAATTCATGAATGTGAATATCGGCGTTATCCGGAATGGTCGGCGACCGACCTGGACAGCTTGCGCAGCAGCGACCGCAGCTGGTCGAACTCGGCGTTCTCCAGCCCCATGGCCGCGCCGATCGCGGGTGGCAGCTCCAGCGCGCGCTCGCGCAGCGCGGCGCCCTCCTGGGTGACCGTCACCAGCACCGAGCGCTCGTCGTCCCGCCTGCGCTCCCTGCGCACGAGCCCGGCCTTCTCCAGCCGCTTGAGCAGCGGGGAGAGGGTGCCGTAGTCCAGCTGCAGCGCGGCACCGAGGTCCTTCACCTGGCACGCGCCGTTCTCCCAGAGCGCGAGCAGCACCAGGTACTGCGGGTAGGTCAGCCCGAGCTTGTCCAGCATCGGCCGGTAGAAGCCGGTGACCGCCCTGGACGCCGCGTAGAGCGCGAAGCAGACCTGGTCGTCGAGGCGCAGCGAGGGCTCGGTCATGGCCCGAGTTTAGTGCGAAGGCGATCAGATCGCGGGCAAGCTAAACGTGAGGAATAGCGACCCCCGTTGGCGGGTTATCCCAGGGGGACCGACGAGCGAGGAGCCGGACACATGGCAACTGTCGAACTGACCACCGAGAACTTCGAGCAGGTAGTCAGCGGGGACGGCACGGTGCTCGTCGACTTCTGGGCGTCCTGGTGCGGGCCGTGCCGGATGTTCGCACCGGTCTACGAGGCCGCGTCCGAGCGCCACTCCGACATCGTCTTCGGCTCGGTGAACACCGAGGAGCAGGTGCAGATCGCCTCGGCGTTCAACATCTCCTCCATCCCCACGCTGATGGTCTTCCGCGAGGGTGTCGTGCTCTACGCGCAGCCCGGCGCGCTGCCGGAGGCGAGCCTGGAGGAGCTGATCTCCCAGGCCCGGGCCGTCGACATGGCCGAGGTGCACCGCAAGGTGGCCGAGCACCAGGCCAAGGAAGCCCAGAAGAAGGCCTAGTCGTCGAGCAGGCCGTCGCGCCCCGCGAGCGCGGCGGCCTGCGTTCGGCTGCGCACACCCAGGCGCCGCAGCAACGCCGCCGTCATCCGCTTGACCGTCCGCGGGGAGACGCTGAGCGTGCGGGCGATCTCCGTGGTGCTGCGGTCCTCCGCGAGGAAGCGCCACAGCCGCAGCTCCGCGGTGTTGAGCCGAGGCGTGCCCGCCGTGGGCAACAGGGCGGTTTGCCTCGGCAGCAAAAGCCATCCGTGCGCCAGCGCCAGCAGGCCCTGCACGAGGACGTCCGGCTGGCAGCTCCGGGGGAGCACGCCGTTGGCGCCCGCCCGCAACGCCTGGGTCACCAGACCCCGGTCCTCGCCCGCGGTGGTGGCGGCGACCGCGAGCGACGGGGCCCTGCGCCGGATCGCGGTGATCGCCGACAGCGCCCCCGGCGGGGCCAGCCCGAGATCCACCACCACGACGTCCGGCCGGGCCTCGCTCACCAGCCGCACCGCGGCCGAGGCCGAGTCGGTGCTCGCGACGAGGTCGATCGGCGCGTCCGGGGCGGCCGCCAGCATCTCCAGCCCCTTCGCGAAAGTCGGCTCCGTGTCGATCACTGCCAGTCGCACCCGCACCCTCGTCATGTCCCAGGAATGCCCGTCGCGCTCGCGGCTACGCGTGGCCCCGCGAGGCCTTCATAGGCACACGCGGGACATCTGCCGGGGTAACCGGTGAGAAGCCCTGACCTCCGACACCGGGAGCGCTCGTGTTCTTCCACGCCCAGGACCTCCAGTTCGAAGCCCGTCCCGACGCACCGGACGCCGCGTTCGCCGCGCGGCTGCAGGAAGTGCTCGGCGGCAAGTGGGGCGAGATGACCGTGGCGATGCAGTACCTCTACCAAGGCTGGAACTGCCGCCTGCCCGGCAAGTACAAGGACCTGCTGCTGGCGACCGGAACCGAGGAGCTGGCCCACGTCGAGATGATCTGCACGATGATCGCCCGCCTGCAGGAGGGCGCGCCGTTGACCGTGCAGGAGACCGCGCAGGCGGAGAACCCGATGCTGGCGGCGGTGTACGGCTCGGCCAACCCGCAGCACTCGATCGTCAACGGCGGCGGCGCCTACCCGCACGACAGCCAGGGCGTGCCGTGGAGCGGCGCGTACATCACGGCCAGCGGCAACCTGATGGCCGACTTCCACCTCAACGCCACCGCCGAGATGCAGGGCCGCGTCCAGGTCGCCCGGCTCTACGAGATGACCGACGACCCCGGCGTCCGCGAGATGATCAAGTTCCTGCTCGCCCGCGACCACGTGCACCAGAAGCAGTGGCTGGCCGCGGTGGAGGAGCTGAAGGCGGACGGGCTCGACGGGATGCCCGTGCCCGAGGCGTTCCCGGTCGAGCAGGAGAACGGCGCCTTCAACAAGCAGATCATCAACTTCACCGACGGGAGTTCGCTCGGCGAGGGTGGCTGGACGTCCGAGCTGGAGGTGGACAAGCCCGTGGCGCACGGCGACGCCCCGGTGCTGCCGCCCGGCGACCCGCGGCTGTACGGCACCCCGCCGCCGGGGAAGTCGTAGTCTCCTCGTGTGCTCGAACTCGGCTTCACGGCGCAGGACCTGGCGCGGACGCGCTTCGCGTTCTCGCCGCTGTGGGAGGTCGTGGCGAGCGTCCGGGTGCTGAAGGAGCCCGCCGCGCACGCACTGCACCTCCCGTGGATCTCCGCGACCGCCGAGCGGGTCCGGGCACTCGACCTGAGCCTGCTCGACGCGCTGATCCCGGTGCCCGCGCGGAAGCTGCCCGCTTTCCTCGCGCCGACACCGACGACGCCCGTCCCCGACATCGCCGACGAGCTCGACGCGCTACGCGCCGTGCCTGCCGATGAGGTCAGGGCGGGCGTTGACCTGCTGGGGCGCCCGCGCGTGCTGGACGGGCTTCACGACGATCCGCCGAGCGGCCTGGCGAAGCTGGCGGAAGCCGTTGCGGCGTATTGGGAAACCGTGCTGCTCCCGCACTGGCCGCGGATTCGCGCGCTGCTGGAGGGCGAGGTGCTGCACCGCTCGCGGCGGCTCGCCGAGGGCGGGGCGCAGCGGCTGTTCGCCGATCTGGACCCCGCGGTCAGCTGGACCGGTGACACCCTGGTGGTGCAACGGAAAACAGCCGGGCGACTGCGGCTGGACGGCCGGGGCCTGGTGCTCGTGCCCTCGGTTTTCGTCTGGCCCAGGGTGTTCTCGAAGATCGCGCCGGCCTGGCAACCGGTGCTGCGGTATCCGCCGCGCGGAATCGCCACGCTGTGGGAGCGGGGCCGCACTCCGGCGCCGGACGCGCTCGCCGCGGTGCTCGGGCCGTCCCGCGCCCAGCTGCTCGCCGAGCTGGACGCGCCCGCGTCGACCTCGGAACTGGCCCGCCGCACCGGGATCACCGCGGGTGGGGTGTCGCAGCAGCTGACGTTGCTGCGCGAGGCCGGGCTGGTCACCTCGCACCGGACCGGCCGCTTCGTGCTCTACCAGCGGACCCCGGCCGCCGACGTCCTGCTCGGGGCCGGGGTCCCCGGGTTCAGCTCGTCGTGAGCAGCAGCTTGCCGGTGGTCCGGCGGCCCTGCAGGTCTTCGTGGGCTTGACGGGCGCTGTCAAGGGCGTAGCGGCCGCCGATGGCGATGTCCAGCTCGCCCGCCTGGATCGCGTCGAAGACCTCGCCCGCCCGCCACAGCAGCTCCTCGCGGGTGGCGGTGTGGTGCCCGAGCGAGGGGCGGGTCAGGAACAGCGAACCGCCGGCGTTGAGGCGCTGCGCGTCGAAGGGCGGGACCGCGCCGCTGGCCGCGCCGTAGAGGGCCAGCAGGCCGCGCGGGCGCAGGCTGGCCAGGCTCGCGTCGAAGGTGTCCTTGCCGACGCCGTCGTAGACCACGTGCACGCCGACGCCGTCGGTCAGTTCCCGAACCCGCTGCGCGACGTCCTGCTCGGTGTAGCGGATGACCTCGTCCGCCCCGGCCTCGCGGGCCAGCTTCTCCTTCTCCGCGGTGGAGACCGTGCCGATCACCCGGCCGCCGCGGGCCTTGATCATCTGGGTGAGCAGCAGGCCCATCCCGCCCGCGGCCGCGTGCACCAGCGCCACGTCGCCCTCGGCGATCGGGTGGGTGGAGGCGGTGAGGTAGTGGGCCGTCATGCCCTGGAGCATCGCGCCCGCGGCGATCTCCAGGTCCACAGTGGACGGAACGGGGACGAGCTGCGCGGCGGGGGCGGCGACCTGCTGGGCGTAGCTGCCGATGGCCGAGGCCCACGCCACCCGGTCGCCGACGGCGAACTCGGTGACGCCCTCGCCGAGCGCCGCGACGGTGCCCGCGCCCTCCAGGCCGAGGGTGAACGGCGTCGGGATCGGGTAGACGCCCTCGCGGTGGTAGGTGTCGATGTAGTTCACCCCGGCCGCCGCCACGTCCACCAGCACCGCGCCCGGGCCCGGTTCCGGCCGGTCCAGCTCCTCGGCGACGAGGACCTCCGGTCCGCCGTGCGATCGAACGACTACCGCCCGCATGCTGCCTCCTCGATAAGACGCGTCTGCAGGGCCCAACACCCCCGCGGCGCCCGGTGTTCCCGTTCAGCCGCGCAGCCTGGCCAGCCTGCGCTCGGTCGGCCAGCGCACGTCCCACACCCAGCCCAGCTTCTCGAAGAGCCAGATCGTCCGCGCGGAGATGTCGATCTGCCCGCGCAGCACGCCGTGCCGGGCGCAGGTGGGGTCGGAGTGGTGCAGGTTGTGCCAGGACTCGCCGAAGGAGAAGATCGCCAGGGGCCACACGTTGGCGGCCTTGTCCTTGGACTTGAACGGCCGCTCGCCGATGAGGTGGCAGATCGAGTTCACCGACCACGTGACGTGGTGCAGGAACGCGATCCGGACCAGGCCGGCCCAGAAGAACGCGGTGAGCGCGCCCCACCACGACCAGGTCAGCAGGCCGCCGAGCAGCGCGGGCAGCAGGAAGCTCGCGGCGGTGAGGTACGGCAGCAGCTTGTCGATGCGCTGGATGTCCTTGTCGGCCAACAGATCGGGGGCGAAGCGCTCCGCGTTGGTGACCTCGTTGTTGAACATCCAGCCCATGTGCGCGTGCCAGAAGCCCTTCGCCAGCGCGGCGGGCGTGGTGCCGTAGGCCCACGGCGAGTGCGGGTCGCCCTCCTTGTCGGAGAACGCGTGGTGCCTGCGGTGGTCGGCGACCCACGCGGTCACCTCACCCTGCACCGCGAGGTGGCCGCACAGCGCCAACGCGATCTTGAGGCCGCGCTTGGCCTTGAACGAGCCGTGGGTGAAGTGGCGGTGGTAGCCGATGGTGATGCCGAGCCCGGCGACCACCCAGAACAGCACGAACAGCGCCACGTCCACCCAGCCGAGGCCCCAGCCCCATGCCAGCGGCGCGGCGACCAGGAAGGCCAGCGTCGGCGGGATCAACACGAACAGCCGCACCGCGAGGTGGGCGGCCGGAGTGCCCTCCAGCAGCGGCTTCGGGCCGGGCGGTGTCTTGACCGGGGTCATCGTCATACCGAAAGCTTTCCCGGGCCGGGCTTTGATCACACTGGTGCAGGCCCCCGGTCCAAGCCTCGGGAGCGCACCCGGTGCCGGGCGCGGCGATAGAGTCGCGGCGTGACGCGGTTGGAAGCCTCGCGACGGCGCGAGCAGATCGTGGCCGCGGCGCACCAGGTGCTCGTCGAGCAGGGCGTGCGGGCCGCGACCACCAGGCGCATCGCGGCCGAGGCCGGGGTCACCGTCGGGCTGATCCACTACCACTTCGCCACCAAGGACGAGTTGTTCGGCGAGGTGCTGGCCCGCTCGACCGCGACGCTGGTGGAGGCGGTGCGCACCACCTCCACCGAGGGCAGCAGCCTCCAGGAGTGCGTGCGGGACCTGCTGGAGCGCGCCGTGCGCCGCGCCGGGGTGCTGCTCGGGCAGCTGCAGCTGACGATCTCGGTGATGCGCAGCCCGGAGCTGGCGCCGCTGGCCACCGCGAAGTACCGCGAAGTGGTGACCGCGCTCGCCCAGCGGTTCCGGACGACGCCGAACCCTCCCGCCGATCCCGAGGCGCTGGCGCTGGCGTTCCTGACCGTGGCCGACGGCCTCGTGGTGCTCACTTCGGCGCTGCCGGAGGCACGCGGGTTGGTGGCCGCAGCGGAGCACACGATTCTCTCCGGCGTCGCCCCGGCTCCCAGGATTTAACTCGAACGGGTTAGTGGAAACCCGGCTCCTTGCGTTTCCCGCGCGCGTATTTGACGATTCCTTCAGTGACCCCCTGCACCACGTTGATCATCCCTGTGAAAACCGGAAGCTGCGTGTGATGGCCCAATCCCTGGAGTCGTGGATCGAATCCGACGTCCGGCCCTTCGAGGACAAATCGCTGTCGTATTTGTCTCAATATCATTTCTTTCGTGATCCGACAAGGCCGGTGTTCGGCGACCCCGGCCTGTTCTTCTCCCCGGCCGATGGCATCCTGCTCTACCAGGGCGTCGTCAAGGCGGACGAGCCGGTCATGGAGATCAAGGGCGTGCCGTACACGCCGCGCGCGGCGTTACGCGAGCCTGATTTCGACCGGCCCAGCCTCGTCATCGGGATCTTCATGACGTTTTTCGACGTCCACGTCAACAGAATTCCTTATTCTGGAAGGCTGTCCTGGCGCGTGGTCGAGCCGATCGACACGCTCAACCATCCGATGCTGGCGATGGAGCAGGACCTGTTGACGGAGTTGCGCATCGATCCGGACCGGGCCGGATACCTGCATCACAACCAGCGCGTGGTGAACAGGATCGACGTGCCCGCGCTGCGCCAGTCCTACTACGTGCTGCAGATCGCCGACCACGACGTCGACGCCATCACCCCGTTCGGCCTGCGCCAGCACCGGCCGGTCTTCCAGGGGCGACGGTTCTCCCAGATCCGCTACGGCTCCCAGGTGGAGCTGGTGATCCCGCTGTCGGAGCGCGTGGACTTCGTGCCGCTGCAGCGGACCGGGACGCACGTGCAGGCCGGGGTCGACCCCCTGGTCCGCGTGCGCTTCCCCGACCACGAGCAGGAAGGAGGCACAGCGGCATGATCGCCGTTGTCCCGCCCCAGCCCTCCCTGGACCCGTGGGAGCCCGCGTTGCTCCCGGCCAACCCCAGTCAGCTGACCAGGCCCGCGTTCCTGATGAACGCGCCGTTCTCCTGGCCGGTGCCCAGGGCGCAGCCCGCGGCCCGGGTGCCTCGGCCGCGCCGGGCGTTCGCGCAGTTCTTCGAGCTCTACCACCTGGTCGCGGCCGAGGCGCTGGTGTCGGTGCTGCCGACCCCGGGGCCGGCCGGGCTGCCCGACCTGGTCTTCACCGCGAACCTCGGCGTGGTGCTCGAACACCGCAGGGAACGCGACACGGTGGTCATCGCCAACCAGGCCGACGAGCTCCGGCGCGCGGAGGCGGCCGTGGGGGCCGACTTCTTCCGCGCCATGGGCTACCGCACGCACGTGCCGGCAGGGCGCTTCGGCGGTGAGGCGGACCTGAAACACCTGCGCGGCAACGTCTACGCCGGTGGGCACGGCAGGTTCTCCGATGCCGGGACCTACGACTGGATGGAACGCGCCTTCGACATGAAGGTGGTCCGGCTGGCGCTGACCGATCCCGAGTTCACCCGCCTCGACCAGGCGGTTTTCCCGCTCACCAAGGAAAAGACGCTGGTGTGCACCGAGCTGTTCGAGCGGGCGGAGCTCGCGGAGCTGGAGCGGCACACCGAGATCGTCCAGGTGTCCGTCGAGGACTGCCGGGCCGGCGCGTGCGGCTCGGTCCGGCTGCACAACCTCTGGCTGAACTCCTCGCACGTGCACGACCTGCGGGCGGGAACCGAGGAGTACCACCGGGAAGTCGCCAAGAACCGGCGCATCGAGGACATCGCGTCCACGCTGGCCTTCGAGGTGAACTACGTGAACCTCTCCGAGTACCGCGACCACGGTGTGCAGCTGTCGGCCATGCTGCTGCACCTCAACCGGTTCTCGTACGCCTTCCAGCTGTTGTGACCGGGGTGGGGGCGTCGGCGCCGACGCCCCCACACCACCGGTCAGCCGCCGAGGGCCACCCGGCGCGCCAGCCCCAGCGGCAGCGCGCCCGAGCCGGCGATCGTGGCGTTGAACGACCGCACGTCGCCCCGCCCCGCGGCGAGGTAGTCCGCGCGGATCTTCTCGATCTCCAGGCTGCCGGTCAGGTACGACGGGGCCTGCGTCGGCCACGCGCAGTACCGGTTGACCTCGCCGACCGCGGTGCCCGGCGTGAGCGAGGCCTTCGTGGCCATGTGCTGCTCGGCCTCCTCGATGCTCATCTCCCCGCAGTGCAGCGCGGTGTCCACCACGATCCGGGCGGCGCGGAAGATCCGCGCGTCCAGGTGCGCCAGCTCGTGCGCGGGGTCGGCGAAGTACCCGTTCTCGTTGAGCAGCCGCTCCGCGTAGAGCGCCCAGCCCTCGGAGAAGTACGGGGTGCGGAACAGCTTGCGCACGGTGCGCTCACCGCCCGCCATCCACGACAGGTGCCAGTGGTGGCCGGGGTAGGCCTCGTGCACCGCGATGGTCGGCATCTGCGCCCGCGCGTTGGTGGCCAGCCGCTGGCGCACCTGCTCCTCGGTGAACTCCTCCGGCGTGAACGGCACGAAGAAGTGGCCCAGCCGCGAGGTGGTCAGCGGCGGCGGGGCGATGTAGAAGGCCACCGACAGGATCGGCCGCTGGAAACCGGGGGAGGGCACCACGCGGCACTGCTCGCCCTCGGCGAAGGGCACCAGGTCGTTGTCGATCAGGAACCGCCGCGCGCGCTCGGTCTCGGCCGCGTACTCCTCCCGCATCGCCTCCAGCGTCGGCGGGTGGTCGTTCTGCAGTGCGGCCATCACCGCGTGCCAGTCCTCCGAACCGCCGGGCACCTTCGTCGCCAGCTCGCGCATCTCCGCGTCGAGTTCGGCGTAGACGGCCTTGCCGCGCTCGTGCAGCTCGGTCGCGCCGTAGCCCAGCAGCTCGCGCTCGCGCAGCAGGGCCGAGTACTTCCGCTCGCCGAGCCGCCAGTCGCCCTTGGCGCGCTCGGCGAACTCGGCCAGCCAGGTGGCGAACTCGTCGAACGCGTCGGCGGCGGGCCCGGCGGCCTCGACGAGCCCGCGGCGCAGCGACTCGTCGGAGACCTCGCCGGGCAGGGCGGTGGTGAGGAAGGCCCGTGCGCTGCGCGCCTGGCCGAGCGCGCGCTTCACGACCAGCGCGGGGGAGATCGACGCGTCCAGGTTCGCCTTGGCCGCGGCGAGCACTCCCGGGACCTCGCGCAGCCGCGCCACGGCGGAGGCGACCAGGTCGGCCTCGGGGCGCAGCCGGTGCAGGAACAGGGTGAACAGCCCGGACAGGATCGGCCCGACGTAGACACCGGGATCGCGGCGCCACTCGGGTTCGTCGGCGAGGATCACCTCACCGCGCAGCGTCGACAGCACCAGGTCGCGGTCGACGGAGTCGTCGAGGGACAGTCCGGCGTCCCCGACCGCGGCGAAGCGGTCCAGCCACGCGCGGGTCTCGGCGTCGCGGCGGGTCCACGCGGCGGCGGACTGGTCGCCGAGGGTGTCCTCGCGACCGGTGGCGCCCAGCAGTGTGGCGCGGACCGGGTAGGCGTCCAGGTGCCACTCGACGAAGGAGTCAAGGAGGGTTCGGAGATCGGTCACCCCCAGGAATTTAGCCGTTCTAACGAGTTGTGTCTCGGTCGATCTGCCGGGTGCGACAACGAGGGGCCGATTTTGTTGTACTTCAAGACACATCTGCGGCGGCGATCACGGCCTTAGGCTCTCCAGGATGAGCGAGCAGACTGTCACCGCCGCCCCGTCCAGGACCGTCGCGGTGGTCAACGCCTTCGTCGCCGAGCACGGTGACCCCACCCGTGCCGTGATCCAGTACATGGGCAACGCGGGCGTCCGGCTGACCCTCGTCGGATCGGACGGTGCGCTCGGTGACGTCGTCGTCGCCGACGTGGCCACCGCGGAGGCGGTCTGCGCCGCCGTCGACGGGGTCCAGGTCTCGGAGTGGGACCGCGAGACCATCGCCGCCACCGTCATCGGCCCAGAGCACCGGCGCAGGATGGCTGGTCCGCGAGCCCGCAGATGAGCCCACGCGTTCTGCTGGCCTCGTGCGCGGAGCTGCCGGAGAGCGACGGTGACGACACGCCGTTGCCCGCGGTGCTCGCCGAGGTCGGGATCAAGGCGGAGTGGGTGCCGTGGGACTCGATCGGTGAACCTGCGCTGATGCTCGAACCCGCGAGCGGTTCTTCGGTGGACCTCGTGGTACTCCGTTCCACTTGGGACTACCCCCTGCGCCGCGACGAGTTCCTGGCGTGGTGCGACGGTGTCCCCGAGCTGGCGAACCGCGCCGACCTCGTCCGGTGGAACACCGACAAGGCGTACATGGCGGACCTCGCGTCCACCGGCCTGCCGGTGGTTCCGACGCGGTTGCTGCCACCCGGCGCGGAGCTGGAGTCCTACGACACCGAGATCGTCTTGAAGCCCGCCGTGGGCGCGGGTTCGCAGGGGGCGGGCCGATTCCTGCCGGACGAGCGCGAGCGCGCGGTGGCACACGTCGCCGCGCTGCACGCTCAGGGTCGCACCGTGGTTCTCCAGCCTTATCAACCTGCGGTGGACGACGAGGGGGAGACGGCGCTCGTCTTCTTCGGCGGTCGGTACTCGCACGGGTTCCTGAAGGGGCCCATGCTCCCGCGTGGCGAGGTCGAGATGTCCGCGTTGTTCGTGGACGAGCGGCTCGCGCCGGTGGTCCCGGACGCGGCCCGGCGCGCGCTCGCCGAGGACGCGCTGGACGCGGCGTGCGGGTTGCACGGCATCGAGCGCTCGGACCTCCTGTACGCGCGAGTGGACGTCCTGACCGGGACGGGCGGCGCCCCGGTGCTGCTCGAACTGGAGCTGGCGGAGCCTTCGCTGGGCTTCCGCCAGGCCGATCCGGGCGCGCCGTTGCGGTTCGCCTCCGCCGTCCGGGCGGAGTTGGCGCGCCGCTGACCTCACTTCCGATACCATCGTGGCTTCAGTGATCACTAAGATGCGCACCGAAGCACAGGGGGATGCGGTGTCGGACACGAGCCGAGTGGGCGGTCGGCAGCCCTCGGACTGGATCGAGTCGTTCGCGGCGCGGTTCGAAGCGCAGGAAGGGATGCCGCTGATCGCGGGCCGCATCCTGGCGTTCCTGCTGATCTGCGATCCGGTGGAGCGCACCGCCGCCGAGCTCGGCGCGGCGCTGTCCGCGAGCAGCGGTTCGATCAGCACGAACGTCCGCCTGCTGCTGGCGCGCGGCCTGATCAGCAAGACCACGCGCCGCGGTCGCGAGGCGGCGGTCTACCAGGTGCGCGAGGACGCGTGGGCGAACGTGATGCTGCGCCGCCTGGAGTCGGTCGCCGAGGTCAGTGAGCTGACCACGGGCGGACTGCGCATGCTCAGCGGTCAGGGGGATCGCGCCGACCGCATCCGCAAGGTGGACGAGTTCTACTCGTGGCTCTCCGGCGAGCTCTCGCAGTTGCGGGGCCGTTGGGAAGCCCACTCCCGCCGCCGGTGACCACACCGCAGGACTCGACCCGGTCCCTACGTCGCGACGCACCACCCCACGGCGACCGCCGCGATCCTGGGCGGTGGCGCGACCTCGGCCCGGCGGACGGCCACGTCGGACCTGGACATCGTGGTGTTCCCGGCCGACCCGCCCCCTCCGTTCCGCGAGACCGCCGAACACGACGGGTGGCCGGTCGAGCTGTTCGCGCACACCCGGGAGACCTTCGAGTCCTTTGTGGACCGTGAAGTGGCACTCCGGCGGTCACCGCTGCTGCACATGTGCGCCAAGGGAACCCTGCTCTTCGCCCACTCCGGTCTCGGCGAGTGGGCCTGCTCCACTGCGCGGGAGCGCTTCGCCGCCGGTCCGCCGCCGCTGAGCCAGGTCGAGTTGGAGGACGCCCGGTACCGGGTCACCGACCTCCTCGACGACCCCGCGGGCGCGACGGATCCCGACGATCTGCTGTTCATCGCCGACCGCCTGCTGACGACGACCGCCGAGCTGGTGCTCAGCGTTCGCGGAAGGTGGCTGGGCCACGGCAAATGGCTGCTCCGGAGGCTCCGCGACGCCGATCCCGGCCTGTGCTCCGAGTTGCTGGCCAGCTACCGCCGTCTCGTCGTGTCCAACGACTCCGCGCCCTTCCGCCGCACCGTTTCCGCGGTCATCGACACCGTTGGCGGCCGTCTCCTCGTGGGCTACCGCCGCCCGCCGGTCTAGTCGGCGAGGCGGGTCAGCCAGTCGCGGAGGAGCGCGGTCTCGACCTCGGTCAGCGCGGTCGAGGGGGAAGCGGCCAGGAGCGCGTTGAGGTGGGCGGCGACCGGAGCGATCGCGGACGGCGCCGAGGCCGGCTCGGACAGGATGCGGGCGTGCACTGCGTCGCGGACCCGGTGCGACAGCTCGGGATCGTCGAAGTTCTCCGGCCGCGTGATCAACATCAGGGCCACGCCGACGTTCGCGGACATGACCATGCGCGCCCCGACGACCGGGGGCACGCGCAGGCGACCGGCCGCCGCGCACCGCTCCAGCGTCCGCTCCAGCAGCCGGAACGCCTCGGCGCCCGCGGTGGGGGCCGACGTCGACGACGTGGAGTACATGAGGCGGTAGAAGCTCTTGTGCGCCAAGGCGAACTCGATGTGGCCGTCCCACCCCTCGCGGAGGTCGGCGACCGGGTCCGCGGAGGGCACGCGTGCTCGCTTGGCCTCCAGGTACTGCTCGAAGCCGTAGTCGACCACCGCGGCGAGCAGGCCCGCCTTGTCGCCGAACTGGCGGTACAGCACGGGTTGCCCGACCCCGGCCGCCTGGCAGATCGCGCGCGTGGACACCTCGCCGGTCGGCGAGTTCGCCAGCAGCTCGGCGGTCGCCTCCAGGATGCGGGTCCGAGTGCTCAACGCTTGCCCACCACGCGCTCGAAGGCGGCATCGACCTCGCCGACGAGCTTGGTGGGGTCCAGGCCCGCGAGGCGGCGGCCCGCGTGGAAGCACCCGAGCGCCAGCTGGGCCGCGAGCACCGCCACCTCCCTCGGTGTTCCCCGGTCGATCAGGACGCCTTCGACGGTCTCGGTGTAGTGCTGGAGCTTGCCGACGCTGCGGTCGTGCAGCTCCGGGTTCCGTTCGAGCAGCTGCTCGTGCACCACGTAGTGCTTCTCGTCCTTGGTGATCGCCTCGCACAGCGCGAGCACGGTCGGGCGCAGCTGGCGCAGTGCGACGACGACGTCCTTGGTGGACACCATGCCGAGTGAGCGCTGATGCGCGGTCATCTCGTCCAGCAAGCCCTGCTCGTCGGCGAAGACGACCTCCTGCTTGTCGCCGAAGTAGCGGAAGAACGTCGTCCGCCCCACTTCGGCGCGCTCGGCGATCTCGGTCACGGTCACGTCGGCGAAGCCCCGCTCCGCGAACAGCGCGAAGGCGGCCTCGACGATCTTCTCTCGCGCGCGCTGGCGCTTGCGGTCCCGGAGGTCGGCCACCTCACCAGCCTAGCGGACCGGTACCAGGTTCACTATGGTACTCAGTACCAAAAGGAATCAGGTGCCCGATGGTGTGGTGGAGGAGTCGCTGGGGAGCGGACGTTGTTGATCACTGGCGGCAGCCGCGGCCTGGGCGCGCACGCGGTGGACCGCCTGCGCCGGGACCACCCCGAGCTGCACCTGGTCCTGCTGACCGCCAGGAGTGCGACCTCACCTCCCTCGGCGCGGTCCGCCGCGCCGCGCGGAGGGTGAACGAGCAGGTGCGCGGCGGGCGGATCCCGCCGCTGCAGGGGTTCCTCGGCAACGCGGGCGTGCAGCTGACAAGGGCGGACACCGCGACGGCCGACGGGTTCGAGACCACCTTCGCCGTGAACGTGCTCGCGAACTACGTGCTGCTCACCGAACTGGAGTTCGCCGCGCCCGGCCGCATCGCGATCACGGGCAGCGACACCCACTTCGGCGATCTCCGGCACAACCTGGGGCTGGTACCCGGGCCCAAGTGGGACCGTGTCGACCGCCTCGTCACGCCCGGGACCCAGGGGAAGGGGCGAAGGGCCTATGCCACGAGCAAGCTGGCGGTGATCTACCTGGTCCACGCGCTCGCGCGCCGCCTGCCGGAGGGTGTGGACATCTACACCCACAACCCCGGCCTGGTACCGGGGACGGGCCTGGCGCGGGGCTCCAATGCCTTGGGGCGCTTCGTCTTCCGTTCGGTTCTCCCGCTGCTGCGGGTGACGCCGTTCGCGACCGGTCCCAAGACCGCGGGAGAGCTGCTCGCCGCCACCGTCGCCGGGCGGCGCCCGGGCGGGTCCGGGAGCTACGTCGACCGGGGCACGGTCACTTCGTCGTCGCCGGAGTCTTACGACGAGACTCGCTCGGAAGCTCTGTTCCGGGAGCTGGCTGAACTGGTACGCGCTCCCCGCACACCGTCCACAGCCCCGCCATCACAGCGGTGACCGCCGCGGCGCCGAGGACGTGGAAGGACACCAGGGTCTCCGGCACTCCGGTCCAGTACTGCACCATCCCCAGCGAGCCCTGAGCCAGGACCGTCACCACGAGCACCCAGTACCAGCGCCGCATCAACCGGGTCCAGCCCGTGGCGTGCAGTGCGAAGCCGAGCGCGATCAGCATGCCCAGGAACAGGAACAGCGCGTCCGCGTGGAACTGCGCGAGCGGGGCGATCGGCAGGTTCAGCCGCGGCGTCTCCGGGTCGCCCGCGTGCGGTCCGGCGCCGGTGACCATGGTGCCCAGCACCAGGACCGCGGCCAGCGCGACGGTGGCGACGATCAGCAGCTTGCGCAGCGAGCCGGGGACCAGCGAGCGGTACTCGCCCTCCGTGCCCTCCACGACCGAGTGCAGGAACAGCACCGAGGCCCACACCAGCGCCATCGACACGAGCAGGTGGAACGCGACGGTCCACCAGACCAGGCCGAGCAGCACCACGATGCCACCGACGACGCCCTGCGCGAGCACACCGGCGAGCACGATCGCGGCGAGGCGGACCTGCCTGCCGCCGCGCGGCCTGCGCTTCCAGGCCAGGTAGAGGCAGACCAGCGCGACCACGCCGACCAGGCCGGAGAGCAGCCGGTTGCCGAACTCGATCCACTGCTGCAGCTGGTCGAACTCGGGGTGCGGCACCGGGACCAGGCTGCCGGGCTGGCAGTTCGGCCACGTCGGGCAACCGAGACCGGAGCCGGTCACCCGGACCACCGAGCCGGTCACCGCGATGATCGACTGCATCACCACGTTGACGATGGCGGCGACGCGGAGCAGAGGCGTTGCTGAACCCGGCACCCCCCGATGGTAGGTCGGCCCGGCCCGGCGGCCCCGTCCGGCCCTGCCGAGTGCAATGTGCAGCTCTCCTTATTGCATATCAGAAATCACCCTCAAACGTTTGCCTTTCCGGCAAGTCTGAAAGAGATCGCCCCTGGGGGAATGTTTCCCTATCCTGCTGCCGCGCCCCCTCTGTACTGCGAAGATCGCAGGAAGGCGGTTAGTGGGAATGTGGAACATGATTCGTAAAAAGTCTTCGGTTCGGGGCGGTCGGCGAGCCGAGGAAGCCTTCCTGTGTCGTTATCCGGCCTATTCCGGGACCGCTGTGCTCGACCGGCTTCGTGGTACCGAGTACCGGCACCTGGACGCCGAGGATCACTGCTACCTCGACTACACCGGCTCGGGACTGGTCGCCGACGCCCAGCTGCGCGCGCAGCTGACCCGCCTGCGCTCCAGCGTCTACGGCAATCCGCACTCCGACAGCCCGTCCTCCACCCGCTCCACCGCGCTGGTGGAGGCCGTCCGGGACGACGTGCTGCGGTTCTTCCGCGCTGACCCGGACGAGTACGTGGTGATCTTCACCTCCAACGCCACCGGCGCGTGCCGCCTGGTCGGCGAGGCGTTCCCGTTCGGCCCCGCGGGACGGCTGCTGCTGACCCAGGACAACCACAACTCCGTGGTCGGCATCCGCGAGTACGCCCGCAACCGCGGCGCGGCCCTGGGGCTGGTGCACCTGAACGGGCCGGAGATGCGCATCCCGGACGAGGCCGTGCTCACCGCCCTCGACCGCGAGCGGACCGGACCGCGGTTGTTCGCCTACCCCGCGCAGAGCAACTTCACCGGCGTGCAGCACCCGCTCGACTGGGTCGAGCAGGCGCAGCGCCTCGGTTGGCGGGTGCTGCTGGACGCGGCCGCCTTCGCGCCGACCAACACCCTGGACCTGTCGGTGCACAAGCCGGACTTCGTCCCGGTCAGCTGGTACAAGGTCTTCGGCTACCCCACCGGCGTCGGCGCGCTGGTCGCCCGCAGGGACGCGGTCGACGAACTGATCCGCCCCTGGTTCTCCGGCGGAACCATCTGGGGCGCGAGCGCGCTCGGCGACTGGCACCGGCTCGACCCCGCACCCGGTGCCTTCGAGGACGGGACGCTGAACTTCCTGCAACTGCCGGACGTCTCGGTGGGGCTGCGCTGGATCAGCCGGATCGGCATGGACACCATCCACACCCGCGTGCGCTGCCTGACCGGGTGGCTGCTCGACGCGCTCGGCGAGCTGCGGCACGGCAACGGCGCGCCGATGGTGCGCGTCTACGGGCCGCGCACGACCGAGGGGCGCGGCGGCACGATCGCCTTCAACTTCCTCACCCCCGACGGCGAGCTGGTGGACGAGCGACTGGTCAGCCGGGAGTCCGCGGCGGCGGGGATCTCCCTGCGCACCGGCTGTTTCTGCAATCCCGGGGCGGGCGAGGCGGCGCTGTCGCTCGGGGTGAACCAGCTCGCCACCCCGACTGAGGCCACGATGTCCACTTTGGACGATTACCTGGACGCGATGGGCGTGCCCAACGGTGGCGGGGTGCGCGTCTCGCTCGGGCTGGCGAGCACCTTCGCCGACGTCCGCCGCTTCGTCGACTGGTCGGTGAGCACCTACCGGGACCGGGTACCGGATCGCGCCGGGCTGCCGCCGAGGTTGCACTGCTGATCTTGACGGATTGGGTGCACTATCGGTCGATGACAGCCGACCCGCTGGAGCAGCTGCGCAAGCTGTGCCTCGCCCTGCCCGAGACCACCGAGCGCCTCAGCCACGGCGAGCCGACCTGGTTCGTCCGCGACGGCAAGTCCTTCGTGATGTACGCCGACCACCACCACGACGACCGCGTCGGCTTCTGGTGCGCGGCGCCGCCGGGGGTGCAGGAGGAGATGGTCGCCGAGGAACCCGGGCGCTTCTTCCGGCCGCCCTACGCCGGGCACCGCGGCTGGCTCGGCGTCTACCTCGACGTGGAGGTGGAGTGGGCGGAGATCGGCGAGATCGTCGAGGAGGCCTACCGCATGGTCGCGCCCAGGACTCTCGTCGCCCGCCTCGACGGCGCCCCCACCGCCGTCCAGGAGTGAACCCAGAGCGGCAGTGGTCACGTCAGGCGAAACAAATGCCGCATTGGGTACACAAGCGCCGGGGGGTCAGGCGAGTCTGGTGGTGCGGGTGGCCAGCAGGCCCGCGGCGGCGCCCCAGGCGAGGAGCACCGCGATGGGCTGCCAGCCCGGCCAGCCGCCGACCGTCAGCGCCGACTGCAGGCCCTGGGCGAGCGCGCCGGAGGGCAGCCAGCTCACCACCGCGCCGAGCCCGGCGGGCAGCTGCTCCAGCGGCACGATGATGCCGCCCGCCAGCAGCAGCACGAACCACACCACGTTGGCCAGCGCCAGCACGACCTCCGCGCGCAGCGCGCCGCCGAGCAGCACCCCGAGCGCGCCGAAGGCCAACGTGCCGAGCACCACCAGCACGACGGCGGGGGCGAGCCCGGAGGCCGCGGGCTGCCAGCCGAGCAGGAGCGCGACGGCACCGAGCACCACGAGCTGGGCGGCCACCACGATCAACGCCGCGGCCACCCGGCCCGACACGAGCAGCCAGCGCGGCAGCGCGGTCGCGGCCAGGCGCTTGATCACGCCGTAGCGGCGGTCGAAGCCCAACGAGATCGCCTGGCCGGTGAACGCCGAGGACATCACCGCCAGCGCCAGGATGCGCGGGGTCACCGAGCCGACCCTGGGCTCGGGCAGGGGGAGCAGCGGCAGCAGGCTCAGGCCCACCAGCAGCGCCAACGGAATCAGCAGGTTGAGCAGCAGCTGCTCCGGGTGCCGCAGCACCAGGCGGGTCTCCGCGCGGGTCTGCGCCAGCAGCATCGAGCCCAGCGGCGCGCGGCCGGGAGCGGGGCGGAACGCGCCCTCCGCGAAGCGACTCACGACCGCAGCTCCCGTCCGGTCAGCTCCAGGAACACGTCCTCCAGGCCGCGCCTGCCCACGCGCAGCTCGTCGGCGAGCACGCCCTGCTGCGCGCACCAGGAGGTCACCGTGGACACCACCTGCGGGTCGATCTCACCCTCCACCAGGTAGCTGCCGGGACTGGGTTCCGCCGCGGTGCAGGACTCCGGCAGCGCGCCGGAGAGCAGGTCCAGGCTCAGCCCGGCCCGGGAGCGGAAGGTCAGCGTCCGGCAGCCTGCGCCGCGGCTGGTCAGCTCGTTCGGGCTGCCCTCGGTCAGCACCCGGCCGTTGTCGATGATCATGATCCGGTCGGCCAGCTGCTCCGCCTCGTCCATCAGGTGCGTGGTCAGCAGCACCGTCACGCCGTCCGAGCGCAGCGCCCTGATCAGCTCCCAGACCAGGCGGCGGGCCTGCGGGTCCATCCCCGCGGTCGGCTCGTCCAGGAACACCAGCTCGGGTCGGCCGACGAGCGCGCAGGCCAGGGACAGCCGCTGCTGCTGGCCACCGGAGAGCCGCTTGAAGATCGTCCGTCGCGCGTCCCACAACCCCAGCTCGTGCAGCAGCCAGTCCACCCCGAGCGGGGAGGCGGCGTAGGAGGCGGCCAGCTCCAGCATCTCCTGTGCGCGCAGACCCGGGTAGGCGCCGCCGCCCTGCGGCATCACGCCGATCCGGGGGCGCAGCCGCGCGGAGTCGGCGACCGGGTCGAGGCCGAGCACGCGCACCGTGCCGGAGTCGGGGCGCTGGAAGCCCTCGCAGATCTCCACGGTCGTCGTCTTGCCCGCGCCGTTGGGGCCGAGCAGCGCGAAAACGGTGCCTCGGGCCACCCGCAGGTCGAGCCCGTCGACGGCGGTGGTCGAGCCGAAGCGCTTGACCAGCCCGCTGACGTCCAGCGCGGCGGAGTCGGCTCTGGGATCCACGAAAGCAGAGCCTAAGCGGGTGAGCCGGAGCACGTGTCAGGGGGAGGCCGCTCGGCCGGAACGCACCCGTCCCGGCATCCGCCTGCGCACGGCCAGCAACAGCGGCCCGGCGACCGCGAGCCCGGCGAAGATCGCCCACGGCACCACGAACTCCCGGCCGCCGTAGTTCGCGCCCGGCGGGGTGTCCACCACCGACATGGCGATGCTCAGCACCACCGCGACCACGCGGAACCGCAGCGAGTTCGTCGAGGCGGCCAGCGGGACCACCGCCCACACCAGGTACCAGGGGTGCACGATGGGACCGAGTACCACCATCGTGCCCAGCGCGATGCCCAGGCCGGTGATCGGGTGCAGGTACCTCTCGCCCCGGCGGAAGCACGTCCACAGCAGCCACACCAGCACCACCCCGGCGCCGATCGCGCCCGCGACGCGCCACGCCCCGGTCACCGCGGCGGTGTGGTCGCCGAAGCCCAGCAGCACGCCGAGCGACCCGCCGAGGCCGCCGAGCCAGGTCATCGGCGACTTCCACGACTGGATCTTCTCCAGCGCGACCAGCGAGTCCTCCCAGCCCAGCGCGAGCCCGCTGCCGAAGACGATGATCGCCAGGACCCCGACGAACACCGCGGTCAGCAGCCCGGCCGCGCGGAAGAGGTCCTTGAAGGTGCCGCCCCAGCGCAGCGCCAGCGCGACGCCGAGGAAGCCCAGCGCGGGCGCGGCGCTGACCTTCACCGCGGCGGCGCAGGTCATCAGCGTGGCGCCGATCAGGATCCAGCGCAGCCCCGGACGCAGCGCGATCTCCAGCCCGGCGAGCATCAGCCCGACCATCAGCGCCTCGTTGTGCACGCCGCTGACCAGGTGGAACAGCACCAGCGGGTTGGCGGGGCCGAGCCAGAGCGCGGTCACCGGGCGGACCCCGCACCGGCGCGCCAGCCGGGGGACCGCCCAGAGCATCATCGCGATGCCCGCCAGTGCGATGACCCGGTGCAGCAGCACGCTGGTGACCACGTGGTCCCCGGCGATCCAGCTGATCAGCTTGCCCAGGGTGAGGAAGAACGGGCCGTAGGGCGCGGGGGTGTCCCGCCAGACGTTGGGCACGCCCCTGGTCAGCGGGTCGTCCACGCCGAGCGCCTGCGCGGGACCCACCTCGTACGGGTCGAGACCGAGGAAGGCGATCTTGCTCTGCGCCAGGTAGCTGTAGACGTCGCGGGAGAACATCGGGGGGGCGATGGCCAGCGGGATCATCCACATGACCAGCGTGCGGTCCATCTGCGAGCGCGAGATCACCCTCGGCCGCCCGGACGCGGTGAGCCTGCCCAGCCACAGCCAGGAGACGATCACCAGGAACATGCCGGTGTAGACGATCGCCATCGAGACGGTCGGCACGCGCGGCAGCAGGCCGATCAGCGGCACCCTGGGCACCGGGTTGAACACCGGCGCCGCGCCCGCGCCCGCGGCGCCGACCGCCATCAGCAGCGCGCCGAGGGTCCCGAGCCGCCGGACCCAGTCGAGCTGGTGAAGCTCGGCCGTGTCCAGGGGCCCGGCGTCCAGGCCGGCGCTGTCGACCGCCGGTGGTGTCTTCTCGCCCGCCCTCACGCCGCTGAACACTATCGATCCCGGGCCGGGTGAGCAGGCGCTGGGGTACGCCGGGCGCCGGGAGGTTCGCTGTCGATCGGGACGGCCGCGGGCGGGGTCCCGGGGGCGCGAAGACGTCCTCACCTGGGCTGGGAGCGGGGTCGGGGGTGAGTCGAGTCACGCTGGGAGGGGGGCGCTTTGCCCCTCCGGATGAAATAAGCAAGACTTGTGTTGTGAAAAACGTCGGGCCCCCTCCCACCGCCGCGCAGCCAGCGCAGCGGGAGCACGCCGACGGCCGCACCCGGCAGGGCGTGGCCCGGTTGCTGCTGGAGCGGGGCCCGCTGACCGCCGCGGTGATCGCCGACGAGCTGGGCCTGAGCCCGGCCGCCGTGCGGCGGCACCTCGACGCGTTGCTCGCCGACGGCGAGGTCCGCACCCGCGACGCCTCCACCAGGGGCCGCCGCGGGCGGGGCCGCCCGGCGAAGCTGTTCCTGCTCACCGAGGCCGGCCGAGGCCGGTTCGGGCACGCCTACGACGACCTCGCGGTCGCCGCGCTGCGCTTCCTCGCCGACGCGGGCGGGGAACAGGCGGTGCGCGCCTTCGCCGAGCAGCGGATGGCCACCCTGGTGGAGCGGCACCGCGCCTCGGTGCTGGCCAACCCGGACCCCGGAGCCAGGGCGAGGGCGCTCGCGCTGGCGCTGACGCACGAGGGCTACGCTGCCTCGACCCGCCAGGTCGGTGCGGGCGAGCAGTTGTGCCAGCACCACTGCCCGGTCGCCCACGTGGCCGCGGAGTTCCCGCAGCTCTGCGAGGCCGAGACGGCGGCGTTCGCCGACCTGCTCGGCACCCACGTGCAGCGACTGGCCACGATCGCCAGGGGCGACGCGGCGTGCACCACCCACCTTCCCGCGGCACCGCGGGAGCAGCACCACCGGACCGAGACACAGCGCCCGGAAGCCGCACCGGACGCCGGACAGACCTGCCCCGATTCCTTCAGGGAGCCCGTATGACTGCCGCTGCCGAACAGCGCACACCCACCACGGTGACCGAGCCGCTCACTCAGGAAGAGACGATCGCCAGCCTCGGTCGTTACGAGTACGGCTGGGCGGACGCCAACGACGCTGGAGCGAGCGCGCGCCGCGGTCTGAACGAAGAGGTCGTCCGCGACATCTCGGCCAAGAAGGACGAGCCGGAGTGGATGCTGGAGTCGCGGCTGAAGGGCCTGCGGCTGTTCGACCGCAAGCCGATGCCGAGCTGGGGCTCCGACCTGAGCGGGATCGACTTCGACTCGATCAAGTACTTCGTGCGCTCCACCGAGCGGCAGGCCCAGAGCTGGGAGGACCTGCCCGAGGACATCAAGAACACCTACGACAAGCTCGGCATCCCCGAGGCGGAGAAGCAGCGCCTGGTCGCCGGTGTCGCCGCGCAGTACGAGTCCGAGGTGGTCTACCACCAGATCAACAAGGAGTTGGAGGCCCAGGGCGTCATCTTCCTGGACACCGACACCGCGCTGAAGGAGCACCCGGAGCTCTTCCGCGAGTACTACGGCTCGGTGATCCCGCACGGTGACAACAAGTTCTCCGCGCTCAACGGCGCCGTGTGGTCCGGCGGCTCGTTCATCTACGTGCCGAAGGGCGTGCACGTGGAGATCCCGCTGCAGGCCTACTTCCGGATCAACACCGAGAACATGGGCCAGTTCGAGCGGACGCTGATCATCGTCGACGAGGACGCCTACGTCCACTACGTCGAGGGCTGCACGGCCCCGATCTACTCCTCGGACTCGCTGCACTCCGCGGTCGTGGAGATCATCGTGAAGAAGGGCGGCCGCTGCCGCTACACCACGATCCAGAACTGGTCGAACAACGTCTACAACCTGGTCACCAAGCGCGCCAAGGCCGAAGAGGGCGCGACCATGGAGTGGGTCGACGGCAACATCGGCTCCAAGGTGACCATGAAGTACCCGGCCGTGATGCTGATGGGCCCGCACGCCAAGGGCGAGGTGCTCTCCATCGCCTTCGCCGGCGAGGGCCAGCACCAGGACGCGGGCGCCAAGATGACCCACCTCGCGCCGCACACCTCCTCGACCATCGTGTCGAAGTCGGTGGCGCGCGGCGGCGGCCGCACCTCCTACCGCGGCCTGGTCCGGGTGAACAAGGGCGCCCACCACTCCAAGTCGACGGTGAAGTGCGACGCGCTGCTGGTGGACACCATCAGCCGCTCCGACACCTACCCGTACGTGGACATCCGCGAGGACGACGTGGCCATGGGCCACGAGGCCACCGTGTCCAAGGTCAGCGAGGACCAGCTGTTCTACCTGATGTCCCGCGGCCTGACCGAGGACGAGGCCATGGCGATGATCGTGCGCGGCTTCGTCGAGCCGATCGCCCGCGAACTGCCGATGGAATACGCGCTTGAGCTCAACCGGCTCATCGAGCTTCAGATGGAAGGGGCCGTCGGCTGACATGGCCGTTTCGACCGACACCAACAGCACCACCCCGGCCAGCCGGATCGCCCCCGGCATGACCAGGTCGGAGTGGTTCACCTCCTTCGACGTCGACGCCTTCGAGGTGCCCGGCGGCCGCGAGGAGAACTGGCGCTTCACCCCGCTCAAGCGGCTCGCCGGCCTGCACCTGGGCGAGGCGGCGAACAAGGGCAGGACCGCCGTCGAGGTGGTCGCGGGTGACGGCGTCACGGTGGAGACCGTCGAGCGCGGCGACGCCCGCCTCGGTGTCGCGGGCACCCCGGGCGACCGGGTCGCGGCGCAGGCGTGGAACTCCTTCACCGGCGCCACCCTGGTCACCGTGGGCAAGGAGGTCGCGACCACCGAGCCGGTGCTGGTCACCGTGACCGGCGCGGGCAAGGACGTCACCGCCTACGGCCACATCCAGCTGCGCGCGGAGCAGTTCGCCGAGGCCGTGGTGGTCCTGGACTACCGGGGCAGCGGTGTGCTCGCGGACAACGTCGAGGTCGTGCTCGGCGACGGTGCGAAGCTGACCGTGGTCACCGTCATCGACTGGGCCGACGACGCGGTCCACGTGTCCTCTCACCACGCCAAGGTCGGCCGCGACGCGACGCTGCGGCACACCGTGGTCACCCTCGGCGGCAACCTGGTGCGCGTCAGCCCGACCGTGGCCTACGACGGCCCGGGCGGCGACGCGGAGCTGCTCGGCGTGTACTTCGCCGACGCGGGCCAGCACCTGGAGCACCGCCTGTTCGTCGACCACGGCGTGCCGAACTGCCGCAGCAACGTGGTCTACAAGGGCGCGCTGCAGGGCGAGGACGCGCACACGGTGTGGATCGGCGACGTGCTGATCCGGGCGGCGGCCGAGGCGACGAACACCTTCGAGCTCAACCGCAACCTGCTGCTGACCGACGGCGCGCGCGCCGACTCGGTGCCGAACCTGGAGATCGAGACCGGCGAGATCGAGGGCGCGGGCCACGCCAGCGCCACCGGCCGGTTCGACGACGAGCAGCTGTTCTACCTCCAGGCCAGGGGCATCCCGGTGGAGCAGGCGCGGCGGCTGGTCGTGCGCGGCTTCTTCAACGAGATCATCGCCAAGATCACCGTGCCCGAGGTCCGCGAGCGGCTCGAGGCCGCCATCGAGGCCGAGTTGGAAGCGGTAGGCGTCTGATGACCACGAGGGTCTGCCCGCTGGCCGAGCTGACCGACGGCAAGCCCGTCGGCGTCGAGGTCGCGGGCACCCCGGTGGTGCTCGTCCGCCGGGGCGACAAGGTGCACGCGCTGCGCGACGAGTGCTCGCACGCCGAGGTCGCGCTGAGCGAGGGCGAGGTGGGCCGCGAGGGCATCGAGTGCTGGCTGCACGGCGCCTGCTTCGACCTGGAGACCGGTGAGCCGCTCAGCCCGCCCGCCTTCGACCCGGTGGACGTCTACGCGACCTCCGTGCACGACGGCGATGTCCACGTGGACGTCACCACACCGACCAACCGCTGACTGTTCCTGTCAGCCCAACGCTTTTCGCCATCAGGAGAACGAAGAACAATGGCCACGCTGGAGATCAAGGACCTGCGCGTCGAGGTCGCGACCGAGGACGGCGCCAAGGAGATCCTCAAGGGCGTCGACCTGACCATCAGGGCGGGCGAGACCCACGCGATCATGGGGCCGAACGGCTCGGGCAAGTCCACCCTCGCCTACGCGGTCGCCGGGCACCCCAAGTACGACGTCACCGGCGGCGAGGTGCTGCTGGACGGCGAGAACGTGCTGGAGATGAGCGTGGACGAGCGCGCCCGCGCCGGCCTGTTCCTCGCCATGCAGTACCCGGTCGAGGTGCCGGGCGTGTCGATGTCGAACTTCCTGCGCACCGCGGCCACCGCCGTGCGCGAGGAGGCCCCGGCGCTGCGGCACTGGGTCAAGGAGGTCAAGCAGGCCATGGCCGAGCTGGACATCGACCCGTCCTTCGCCGAGCGCAGCGTCAACGAGGGCTTCTCCGGCGGTGAGAAGAAGCGCCACGAGATCCTGCAGCTGGCGCTGCTCAAGCCGAAGTTCGCGGTGCTCGACGAGACCGACTCCGGTCTGGACGTCGACGCGCTGCGCGTGGTCTCCGAGGGCGTGAACCGCTACCGGGCCAACGGCGAGACCGGTGTCCTGCTGATCACGCACTACACCCGCATCCTCAAGCACATCACCCCGGACTTCGTGCACGTCTTCGCGGGCGGGCGCATCGTGGAGTCCGGCGGCGCCGAGCTGGCCGAGGTGCTGGAGCGCGACGGCTACGTCCGCTACACCGCCACTGCGTGATCCTGGCTGACTGATTCCTGACTGCTTCCACCACCACGAGCGCTCGTTGAGAGGAGGGCCGACATGACCGTCACGGCTGGCCCGCTCCCGCTTGACGTCGCGGCGATCCGCGGGGATTTCCCGATCCTCGGCCGGACCGTGCGCGACGGAAAGCCCTTGGTCTACTTGGACTCCGGAGCGACCTCGCAACGCCCGCGCCAGGTGCTGGACGCGGAGCGGACCTTCCTGGAGACCTCCAACGCGGCGGTGCACCGCGGTGCCCACCAGCTGTCGGAGGAGGCCACCGACGCCTACGAGGGCGCGCGTGCGCGCGTCGCGTCCTTCGTCGGCGTCGACCAGGAGGAGGTGGTGTTCACCAAGAACGCCACCGAGGGCGTCAACCTGGTCGCCTACGCCATGAGCAACGCGGGGACGTCCGGACCGGAGGCCGCTCGCTTCCGGCTCGGCCCCGGCGACGAGATCGTCGTCACCGAGATCGAGCACCACGCGAACCTCGTTCCGTGGCAACAGGTCTGCGAGCGGACCGGGGCCACGCTGAAGTGGTTCGGGGTGACCGAGGACGGCCGCGTCGATCTGTCCGATGTGGACACTGTGATCACGGAGCGCACCAAGGTCGTCGCGTTCACCCACCAGTCCAACGTGACCGGCGCGATCACCCCGGTGGCGCGGATCGTCAAGCGCGCCAAGGAAGTCGGCGCGCTGACCGTGCTGGACGCGTGCCAGTCGGTTCCGCACATGCCGGTGGACTTCCGGGCGCTGGACGTGGACTTCGCGGTGTTCTCCGGGCACAAGATGCTGGGCCCGTCCGGGATCGGCGTGCTCTACGGGCGCTTCGATCTGCTGAAGGCCATGCCCCCGTTCATCACCGGCGGCTCGATGATCGAGCTGGTCCGGATGGAGGGCTCCACCTTCGCGCCGCCGCCGCAGCGGTTCGAGGCGGGCGTTCCGATGACCTCGCAGGCGATCGGGCTCGCCGCGGCGGTGGAGTACCTGTCCGTGGTCGGCATGGAGCGCGTGCACGCGCACGAGATGCGGCTGACCGAGGCGGCGCTGCGCGGACTGTCCGAAGTGGACGGTGTGCGGATCGTCGGGCCGGCCGACCTCACCGACCGCGGTGGCGCGGTGTCCTTCGTCATCGACGGGGTGCACGCGCACGACGCGGGCCAGGTGCTGGACAGCCTCGGCGTGGAGATCAGGGTCGGCCACCACTGCGCGTGGCCGCTGCACCGCAAGCTCGGTGTCGCGGCGTCGGTGCGCGCCTCGTTCTACCTGTACAACACCCTCGAAGAGGTCGACGTGCTGGTCGAGGCCGTGCGCGAGGCGAAGCGCTTCTTCGGCGTGGCGTGAGGGGAAAGCGCTGATGCAACTGGAACAGATGTACCAGGAGATCATCCTGGACCACTACAAGAACCCGCACCGCCGCGGCCTGCGCGACCCGTACGACGCCGAGGTGCACCACGTCAACCCCACGTGCGGCGACGAGGTCACCCTCCGGGTCAAGCTGGAGGGCAGCGGCGCCGAGGCGAAGGTCGTCGACGTCTCCTACGACGCGCAGGGCTGCTCGATCAGCCAGGCGGCGACGTCGGTGCTGACCGACCTCGTGGTGGACGGCACCGTCGGCGAGTCCTTCGCCAAGCACGAGGAGTTCCTGCGGCTGATGCAGGGGCGCGGCAAGGTCGAGCCGGACGAGGACGTCCTGGAGGACGGGATCGCCTTCGCCGGTGTCGCGAAGTACCCGGCGCGCGTGAAGTGCGCACTGCTGGGCTGGATGGCTTTCAAGGACGCGGTGGCGCGCGTTGAAGGGACTGGGACATGACCGGCGACGTAATTTTCTCAGCGGAGGCGACGTCATGACCGAGGACGTGATCCGGGGAGCCGCCGGGATGCCGGACCCCGCGCCCAAGGCGGACCAGCCGGAGCTGGCGGACCTGGAAGAGGCCATGCGCGACGTGGTCGACCCGGAGCTGGGCATCAACGTGGTGGACCTGGGCCTGGTCTACGACATCCGCCTGGAGTCCGAGGAGGCCGGTGACGTCGCGATCGTCGACATGACGCTGACGTCGGCGGCCTGCCCGCTGACCGACGTGATCGAGGATCAGACCCGGGCCGCCCTGGTCGGTGGCGCGGGCGGCGGCCTCGTCAGCGATGTCCGCATCAACTGGGTGTGGATGCCGCCGTGGGGCCCCGACAAGATCACCGACGACGGCCGCGAGCAGCTCCGCGCGCTCGGCTTCACCGTCTGACCCCAGCGGGGTCGTTCACTCGTCTCAGCCCACGGTGGCGGCGACGGCGAGGTCCTGCCACGCCATGCCGACGGACTTGAAGAGCTTCGGCGTGCTGGGGTCGAGGCGTCGTTCGCCGCGCGCCAGGGCGGTCAGCGGGATCAGGGCCCCGGGGCGGAGCGCGCCTTCGTCGACGGGGATGATCACGTCGCCCGCCTCGCGCAGGGCGGTCGCGACGTCCTCGACGACGACCTCGCAGCGGGCGACGGTGGCGGTGTCCACCTCGCGGGCGTCGGCTTCGTGGGAGCCGATGGCGAGGACCGTGGCGTGCGGCGCGAGCTTGCCGCCGTCGAACAGCGGCGTGCGGGACGTCGTGCAGCAGGCCACGAGGTCCGCGTCGGCCACCGCGTCGGAGGTCCCCGACGTGGCGCGCAGCCCGGCCGCGACGCAGCGGGCGACCAGGTCGGCGACTCGATGTCCGTCGCGCCCCACCACTGTCACGTCGCTGATCGGGCGGACCACGCGCAGCGCCTCGACATGGCCCCACGCCTGCGGGCCGGTGCCGAAGACCACCAGGCGGGACGCCTCGTTCACCGCGATCAGGTCGGCCGCCGCCGCGCTGACCGCGGGAGTGCGGATCGCGGTCAGCGCCGCGCCGTCGAGCAGTAGTTGCGGGGTCAGCGTCAACGCGTCCAGCAGCAGGTACACGCCCTGGACGCGGGGCAGGCCGCGCTCGGGGTTGTCCGGGGTGACCGTGACGAGCTTGACCCCCGCGTGGGCCGGGGTGAGCGAGGGCATCAGCAGGATCTGGCCGTGATCGGCGGGCAGGACCGTGCGCGCCGGGTCGGCCGAGGGGTCGAGGCCGGAGCGCAGGGCGAGGTGGATCGCCTCGATCGCCGTGCCCATCGGGAGGCGAGCGCGGAGGGCAGCCTCGTCCAGCATCGACAAGCGGCTCATCGCGTTCCTTCCCCGAGCCCGACGACCACGCCGATCCTGCCACGCACGACGGTCGCGTGGCAGGGACCGGCGGGCGTCGGGCTCATGCAGACGCGGACACGGCCTCGGGTGTCCTGCTCCCGCGCTTGGTGAGCAGGCTGTCCACCGCGTACCTCCCGGGGCCGAGCACCGCGATGAGCAGGAAGAACCAGCAGTAGAGCGCCGAGCTGACGCCCCCGTTCTGGATCGGGAACAGCTCTTGCGGCTGGTGCACCACGAAGTAGGCGTATGCCATGGAGCCGGAGCAGATGATCGCCGCGGGCCGGGTGAACAACCCGATCAGCACGAGCAGGCCGCCCGCGAACTGGATCACCGCGGCGAACCAGCCCGGCCAGGCTCCGAAGGCCACCGCGCCGCCCTTGCCGCCCGCCCCGCCGAGGACGCCGAACAGCGACGCCGCGCCGTGGCAGGCGAAGAGCAGGCCGACGACCGCCCTGGACAGGGACAGGACCACGGTATTGATCGACTTTGACACTGGAGGGTCTCCCTCGTTCTCGCCGTCACCGTTTGCTCGCCCCGTGGTGATGAGGAAGCTAACGGGATTCGATCAACTACGAATCTTCCATACGTCCCAAGCCGATCGGAGGTTCACATCCGTGATTCACGCTTAAACGGTCGGCATTCGGGCTAATTTGCTCGGCTGACTGTTGACGGGCCGGGGGGTGCCTTGTCCAATGAGAGTCCGCCGCCTCCGTGGGAGCGCTCTCGCGCTTGTGTCGAATGGAGCCGGTGTGTCCAGATCACGCGTGCTGCTCGTGCTCGCCGCCCTGTTGACGGCCCTTCCGCTCGCTCCGGCTCCGGCCAGTGCGGCCGTCGTCTGGTCAGACGAATTCAATGGACCGGCCGGAGGAGCCCCGGACCAGAGCAAATGGTCATACGAGCCGGGCAACGGCAACAACGGCTGGGGAAATCACGAACTGCAGGCCTACACGACCCGTCGCGAGAACGTATCCACAAATGGGGCCGGACAGCTCGTCATCACCGCGCGCAGGGAGAACTCGGGGGTGCCGTGCTGGAATGGGCAACCCTGCCAGTACACCTCGGGCAAGCTCATCACGAAGAACACCCGCACCTTCACCTACGGCAGGGTCGAGGCGCGGATGAAGCTGCCCACCGGCAAGGGGATCTGGCCCGCGTTCTGGATGCTCGGCACCGACATCGGCCAGGTGGGCTGGCCGCAGTGCGGCGAGATCGACATCATGGAGAACATCGGCAGCGTGCCGAACACCGTGCACGGCACCCTGCACGGCCCCGGCTACTCCGGCGCGGGCGGGATCGGCGCGACCGCGCAGAACGCCCGCCCGTTCCACGAGGACTTCCACACCTTCGCGGTGGACTGGTCGCCGAACCGGATCGTCTGGTCCGTGGACGGCCGCGTCTACCAGACCAGGACCCCGGCCGACCTGGGCGGCCGCCAGTGGGTGTTCAACCACCCCTTCTACCTGATCCTCAACCTCGCGGTCGGCGGTGACTGGCCGGGCAGCCCGGACGGCTCGACCCGCTTCCCGCAGCAGCTGCTCGTCGACTGGGTCCGCGTCCACCAGGGCTAGCGGTCCACCGGACCTAGAGGCAGCGCTGGAAAGCCTCGCGCAGTGCGGCTTCGCGCGGGTCGTTCCACAGGCGCCTGCCCAGGCGGTTGGGGACGTAGCCGAAGCCGCTGCGCGTCGCGGGGTCGGCCATGCCGAAGGAACCACCCGCTCCCGGCGTGCCGTAGGCGCGGCCGTCCGTGCCGAAGCGCCACGCCGGGAACGGCTTCCAGAACCCGAGGGAGAACCGGGCGTCGGCCAGGTGCATGACGCGGTCACGGGACCCGGTACCGAGAGGAACCGGGTCCGCCTCGATCGCCCGCAGCGTGGCCCGGTCGACGCCGAGCCGGGCCCCGCCGGTGGCGAACTCGCCGTAGAGCGCGGCCAGCGAGCGGGCGGTGCCGACACCGTTGCCCGCGGGCAGGTCGAGCTCCCGCCACGGCCTGCGGCCGAGGTCGGTGATGTCGCGGATCTTGGGGTTGCCGAAGGACTTCGCGGTGAGCGTCCACGGCAGCATGAACTCCAGCAGCATCCGCGTGGGCACCCCACCGGCCGTGGTGAAGTCCCGCAGCGAGGGCTTGGCGGGCACCAGCTCCGCGATCCGCTCGTCCGGCAGGGTCGGCGGGGTGCCGATGTAGAACTCGACACCCAGTGGTACCACCAGCTCCTCGGCGAGGTAGCGGCCGACCAGCCTGCCCTTCGGGTCGACGCGGCGCAGGAGTTGGCTGACGTAGAGCCCGCCGACGAGCGGGTGGTAGCCCTGCGCGGTACCCGGTTCCCACGCGGGGGCCTGCCGGGCAAGGACCTCGCCGAGCCGGTCGGCGTCGGCGAGCAGCTCGGGTGTCAGCGGAGTGTCCACTGTGGGCAGTCCGGCCTGGAAGCCCAGCAGCTGCCGGACGGTCACGTTCTCCTTGCCCGCCTGGCCGAACTCCGGCCAGTACTTCGTGACCAGCGCGTCGTAGTCGAACAGGCCCCGCGAGTGCGCCACCGCGAGCGCCATCGACGTGACCCCCTTCGTCGAGGAGTACACCGTGGCCAGCGTGTCGCGTTGCCACGGCCGGGTTCCCGCGCGGTCGCGGTAGCCGCCCCACAGGTCGACGACGAACTCCCCGTCGACCTGGATCGCGCACGCCGCACCGAGCTCACCGCGTTCGGCGAAGTTGCGCTCGAACTCCTCGCGGACCGGTTCGAAGCCCGCTGCCACTGTTCCTTCGATGGTCACGAACCTGAAGCTACCGCCCCGAGCCGGTGCACGCGGTCCACGATCTGGGTGAGTCTGGCCTCGTCGTGACTGACCACGACCAGTGCGCAGCCGGAGTCGGTCACCGCGCGCAGCGTCTCCGCGACGCTGGCCGCGACCGTCGGATCGAGCGACGCCGTCGGCTCGTCGGCCACGATCAGCGCGGGCGAACCGGCGAGCGCCCTGGCGATCGCGACGCGCTGCCGTTGCCCGCCGGAGAGCTGGGCCGGTTTGCGGTCGAGGTCCACATCGCTCAGGCCGACGCGGTCCATCAGCTCGCGTGCGTTCGCGCCCTTCCTGGGTTCCACGATCGTGCGCCAGACGGGCCAGCGCGGGTTGAGGCTCGCGCTCGCGTCCTGGAAGATCGGCATCGCCCTGCCGCTGCGCCGGATCTCGCCGCGCATCGGTTCGACCAGCCCGGCGATGGCGTGCAGCAGCGTGGTCTTCCCGGAGCCGGACGGACCGCAGATGCCGACCGCCTCACCCGCGCGGATCTCCCAGTCCAGCCCGGTGATCAGCTCCGTTCCGCGGTAGCCCAGGGTGACGTCGTCCAGTCGCACCACCACGTCGCCCGTCGGGCGCGATCGGCGCGGTGCCTCCGTGGGCAGGGCATCGATCAGCGCACGCGTGTGCGGGTGCCGGGCCCGTGCTTCGAGGACTCCGACACCGCCCCGTGCCACAGCGATGTCCTCGACGAGTTCTCCCTTGTGCAGCACCAGAACCCGGTCGGCGTGGCGGCAGACCAACGCGAGGTCGTGGCTGGCGAGCAGCAGTGACCTGGTTCGCGCGACGAGCGTCGAGAGCGCGGCTTCGGCGCTCTCCGCGTCCAGTGCCGAGGTCGGCTCGTCCGCGAGCACGACCGCCGGGGCGTGTGCGGTCGCGGCGACGATGTCAGCTCGTTGCAGCATCCCGCCGGACCACGCGCTCGGCCGCTGATCGAGCCACTTCTCCGCCACGCCGAGGTCCGTCAGCCTCGGCACGATCTCCGGTGGGCGCTCACCGTGGACGCGCCACGCTTCGCGGATGTGGTGACCGACCGTCCATAGTGGATCAGCGGAACCGAATGGGTCTTGGGCGACGTAGCCGATCTCGCGGCCCCGCAGCGCACGCAGCTCCTTCTCCGGCAGGCCGACCAGGTTCCGGCCGGACAGCTCGATCGCGCCGTCGACACCGGCGGAACGGGGGAGCGTCCCCAGGATCGCTCGGATCAGCGTGCTCTTGCCCGAGCCGGACTCGCCCACCAGAGCAACGGTTTCGCCGTCCGCCACGGTGAACGAGACGCCGCGCGGCCCATAGGAGACAGTCAGATCCCGAACGGTCAGGGTCATCGCTTCCCCTTGTCCTGCACCGCGTCGCCGAGCAGTGACGCCGCCGCGACGCTGATCAGCAACACCACCGCCGGTGCGAGCACGAGCCACGGCGCGCGATCGACGTACCCACGCGCTTCGGCCACCATCTGGCCCCACTCGGCGGTGGGCGGTGAGACGCCGAGGCCCAGGAAGGACAGGCCCGCGAGGCTCAGCACGATCTCGCCGATGTGCAGCGTCGCCACGGCGAGAACCCCGGTCGCGGTGGCGGGCATGACGTGCCTGGCCGCGCTGCGCCACCTGCCGACACCGGCCATCCGCGACGCGAGCACGAAAGGCCGTTCTGCTTGCCGGGCGGCGAAAGCACGGGCGAAACGAGCCAGGTGCGCCCAACCGGCGACGGACATCGCCAGCACCAGGTTCGCGTGCCCGGGGCCGAGGACACCGACGATCGCCAGCGCGAGCACGAGCTGCGGCACAGCCAGCGTCACGTCGACGACCCGCGAGATCACCGCGTCGACGACGCCACCGGCCACCGCCGCGAGCAGGCCGAGCACGAGGCCGACGGCGAACGTGATCGTCGCGACGAGCAACGCGGTGCCGAGTGAGACCCACGTTCCCGCCGCGATCCTGGCGAGCACGTCGCGCCCGGCCTGGTCGGTGCCGAGCAGGTGCGCCCAGCTCGGCGCCGCGAGCTTGGTGCCGTAGTCCGTGGCGTTCGGGTCGGGCGTCAGCAGCGGCACCACGAACGCGAGCACGCCGAGCAGCACGGCGAGTCCGATGCCCAGAACGCGATTCACCGCTTCGCCTTCCCGGTGATCGCGATCGTCACACCGTCCACAATGGTGCTGACGACCACATAGCCGAGCACGCCGAGCAGAACCGTCGCTTGCACGACGGGCACGTCGCGCGCGCCGATCGCTTCGATGAGGTAGCGGCCGATGCCTGGCCAGGTGAACACCGTCTCCACCACCGCGGCCCCGGCCAGCAGCGAACCGACCGTGAGCCCGATCGCCGCGAGCAACGCGGGCAGTGCACTGGGCACCGCGTGCACGAGCAGCCTGCGCAGGGGAGTGGCTCCACGCCCTCGGGAGACCTGGATGAACGACGCGTCGGAGACCTCGACCAATGAGGTTCGCAGTACGCGCGCCCACCCGGCTCCCGCCCCGAGCGCCAGGGGAATCGCGGGCAGAACCGCACCGCCCCACGAGCCGTCCGCGAGCACTCGGCCGATGCCGCCGCGGAGCACGATCAGCTCCAGCACCACCGTGCCCACGACGAAGCTCGGTGTGGCCGCACCGAGGAACATCACGGTCCGCGCTCCGATGTCGGGCACTCGGCCTCGCCACCGTGCTGCGATCAGGGCGAGCGGAATGGCCAGCACCAGCGCGAAGAGCAGCGCGACGACGGCGAGGCGGAGCGTGGCCGGGAGGCGGTCGGCCAGCTCAGCGGTGACAGGTCGTCCCGTGCGCCACGACGTGCCGAAGCTTCCCGTCAGGGCGTCCGACAACCACCGGAGAAACCGTTGCGGCGCAGGCACATCGAGGCCGAGTTCGTGGCGCGTCGCGGCGATCTGCTCGTCGGTCGGATTGGCGAACCCGAGCGTTCCGAGCACGCGCCGCGCCGGATCGCCGGGCGCGACGAGCTGCAACGACCACACCACGACCGCGGCGGCGAGCAACGTGAGCAGGGCCTGCCCACCCCGCCGCAGCAGGGCAGAGAACATCTAGCCCGCCCGGGTGGTCGCGGTGACGTGGTGCAGGACCGAGGAGGGGCGGTAACCGGTGAAGGCACCGCCTACCACGGCTGCGGAGCTGCGTTGGGCTACGACGGTCAGGTAGCCGCGATCGGTGATCACGCGCTGGATTCGGTGGAGCAGTGGGGTCCTGGCGTTGGTGTCCGTGGTCGTGCGCAGATCGGAGACGAGGTTGTCCAGTTCCGCGTCGGCCACGCCGCCGAAGTTCTTCGAGCCCTGTGAGGTCAGGAAGTCCCGCAGCGGGCCGATCGGATCGTAGGTGTAGCCCAGGGTTCCGTCGAAGGAGAGCCCGACGTCCCACGCATCGCCCTTCAAGGCCTCGTAGTTGTCCTGGACCTCGGTGACCTGAACGCCGATGCCCACGGCCGAGAGCTGCGCCTGCAGCGCGACGGCGACCGCCTTCGTGTCGGGCTGCTGCGGATACGTGAGCACGGTGAGCCGCAGGAGCTTCCCGTCCTTCACCCGCGCTCCGGCGGAACTGTGCATCCACCCTGCGTCGTCCAGCAGCCGCCTGGCTTCGGCGATGTCGGTGCGCTGCGTCTCCAAGGCGTAGGGGACGGCATCGGGGTAGATGCCCTTCGGCGTGCGGTAGAGCCCGTCGAGCACCTGCTTGGCGAGCTGGTCGTAGTCGATCGCCAGAGCGAAGGCCCGACGCACTGCGAGGTCGTTCATCGGCGCCCGACGAAGGTTCGGAATGGCCCGAAGTTGTTGCAGCGGTTGGGAAGCGGTTGCCATGCGTGGGCCGGACGCAGCGTCCTTCACCGAGCCGAGCGCGTCGGTCGGCGGGTACAGCGCGATGTCGGCCTCGCCTGTGCGCACGGCGAGCAGGCGCGCCTGTCCGTCCGGGACGAAGCGCACGCGCACCTCGGAGAGCTTCGCCTGGCCGCCCCAGTACTTCGGGTTCCTGGCGAGCACCAGCTCGTTGTCGTCCAGTTTGGACACCGTGAACGGTCCTGTGTAGACACCCTGCGCCTGCGGGTCGAAGACCGTCACGGACTGCTCGTCGGCGAGCAGGTTCGGCAGGTTCACCACGGGCGCGCTCGTGCTCAGCAGCACCGTGTTCGCGTCCGGCGTCTCGATCTTGGCTCCGGGCAGGTTCGCCTTGACGAGCGCGTTCTCCGCGAGATGCCGCTCCAGCACGGTCTTGAGCACGGCGGAGTCGAGCTCGCGGCCGTTGGAGAACGTCACGCCGGAACGCAGTACCAATCGCCACTGCGTGCCGTTCACCGGCTCAAGGCGCTGCAGTACCCACGGCTCGACGCCGCCGTTGTCCGTGGCGCGCATGAGGAGTTCTCCGTAGCCCCACTCCGGGGACCACAGGCCCTGCTTGATCGGATCAAGGCTCTTGACCTTGTACGGCGTGACGATCCGAAGCGTGTCCGGCGGCGCGATCGGCGCGCTCGCGCAGCCGGTGAGCAGTGCGATGCCCAGCGCCAGGGCGAGCAGCTTCCTCACGCGCGCCGTCCCATGCCGACGAGAGCATCCGCCTTGACCTCGGTGATCCCGCGCTCCGCCAGCAGCTCCAGATACCGCGTGCGGGTGCGCTCGCGCTCGTCGTCGCTCAGGCCGAGGATTCGTGCGTACAAACCCGTTCCGAGGACGAACGACCACGCGTCCTCAGTGGGCAACGGTACCCGCAACGGGATCTCGCGGACCTCGATGTCGTTGAGCCCCAACGATTCGAGCCAAGCGCGCAGCTTCTCCTCGTTGTCCAGGCCCTTCGCGGACTCGGTCGTCGGCGAGGTGGCGGGCATGTCCGGGCGCAGCTCGCGGACAGCGTCGAAGATCGCTCCGGCGACCTCGGCGATCGAGTCCTGCGCCCACACGGTCGCGGCGAACCGGCCACCGGGCCGCAGCAGGTCGAGCAGTCGCGACACCGCGCGGTTCATGTCCGGCTGGAGGAAGAAGACGCCGAACACCGACTGCACGACGTCGAACGGCTCGTCCGAGAACTGCGTGACATCGGCTTCGACGAACTCGATGTTCGTCAGACCCTGTTCCGCCGCAACGGTTCTCGCGTGGTCGAGGAGGGCGGCCGCGAGATCGACGCCGACCACCTTGCCGGTCGGGCCGACCCTGACGGCGGCGGGCAGGGCGGACGATCCCGCGCCGCAGCACACGTCGAGCAGGCGCTCCCCGGGCCGCGGGTCGGAGAAGTCGGTGGTGGCGGTGCCGAGCGGGCCCCACAGCGATGGCGTCCAGCGGACGAAGTGCGGCCGGGTCGCGTCGAAGACCGGGCCGAACCCGGATGGCTGCGTGCTCACCACCGGCAAGTTAATGGAAACGGTTGTCAGTCACAACGCTTTCGGCGAAGCCGATGCCCGGCCGAGACGATGCCCACCCGCGCCGTTGAGGGTGGGCACGGGCGCTCAGGCCACGGTCTGCGCGGAGAGCAGATCGACCACGTCGACCAGGTTGCCGCGCTCGGCGAAGGCGACCCGCTGCCGGTGCGCACCGGAGCGGCGGGCCCGCAGCCGGGCCACCAGGTCGATCACCATATCCAGGTCACCGCTGTCGGCCAGCTCACCGCGCACCTGCTGCAGCAACCGCTCCACCATGGAGAACGCCCGCACGGTGCGGCCGTTGAACACATCGACGCCGCGGCCTTCGAGGCCGTCGTGCGCCGCCCGCCACAACGCGGCGCGCAGTTCGGACTGCGACACCGGGCGGCGCGGCCCGGCGCCGGTCAGCGCCTGGGTGCCGAGCGCCCTGGTCAACGCGGCGATCAGCACCGCGTCGTCCACCGTGGCCGCGACATCGCAGACGCGCAGTTCGATCGTGGGATGGCGGCACGAGCGCCGGACGTCCCAGTAGATCATGCCGCGGTCCAGCGCGGCCCCGGAGCGCAGCAGCGTCCGCACCGCGGCGTCGTAGTCGTCGACGGAGTCGAAGTGCGGCGGCGGCCCGGCGGTCGGCCAGCGCCCGAAGATCAGGTACCGCCAGCTGGCGTGCCGGGTGTCCCTGGCGTGCCAGAACGGCGAGTTCGCGCTCATCGCCAGCAGCGTCGGCAGCCACGGCCGCAGGTGGTTCATCACCCGCAGCGCGTTCTCCGGGTCGGAGACGCCGAGGTGCACGTGGCAGCCGCAGATGCTCTGGCCGTCGATCAGGGCACCGAAGCGCTCCGCGATCCGGCGGTAGCGCGGCGCGTCGGTGATGGGCGGGGTCGGGGGGTGCCCGAGCACGGCCGTGCCCGTGGCGTTGATGCGCATGCCGTGCTGCCTGGCCATCCCGTCGACGGTGCGGCGCAGCGCGGTCAGCTCGTCGTGCAGCGTGCTCATCGTCGAGCACACCGTCGAGGTCGTCTCGACCTGGAACAACGTCATCTCCTGCTGCACCGTCGAGCCCAGGTGGGCCGCACCGGCGAGCACCGTGGTGGCCCCGGGGACCACACTCCGGCTCAGCTCGTCCACCAGCAGGAACTCCTCCTCCACGCCCACGGTCACCAGGCCGCCCGCGACGGTCGTCGCGGTTCGGGCCTTGGCCTGGCCATCGGGGGCGTGGGGAACTTCGACCTGGGTCACATTGCCCTCCCCAAGGTTGTCCGCCCGCCCTCGGGTGCGAGTGCGGTGCGTGACCAATCCGATGCTAGGAGTGACAGGTGATGGTGGCGAGGCGCGTAGGGCGGAACCCGGCTGGTGAATGTTTAGATCTGAGATCACTTTCCCCAGCGCGCACTTGCCCGGCACATCAGTGTTTTCCCCATTCGGCGGTTGTCCTGGGGTGGTACCCATTTCGTGTGCTTGCAGACCTCTTCGCCCGCGCCGCGCGCGGTGAGTACCCGCCTGCGGATGGTTCTGTTCGCGTAGTGCCCCCGGAGCCGGACGCGTTGTCGGCGGTGATCGCCTTCAGCGCGCACCACGTCATCGTCACCGAGGCGGACCCGGACTGGGTCGCCTCCGTGCTCCCGGCCGACGACCTGTCCGCCCCGCTGAACCCGCCGTTCCTCACCGAGCTGTGCGCGAAGACCGGCCGGGTGGTCAACAACATCGACCAGGTCCTGGTCGCCGACCGCCTCGACGGCCACCCCGACCTCGACCTGGCCCCGGTCGCGGAGTCCATGCTCGACCCCGCGAGCGGGTCTTCGGTCTCCGAGCACGAGCGGGCGGTCTGCGCCTACGGCCTGCGCACCGACGTCCGGGTCTGGACGTGTCCCGGTGGGATGGTGCTGATCGGCCGCGGACTCGGCGGCCGGTGGGAGGTGGCGGCCGAGGTCGACGAGGGCGCCCGGGTCAGGGGGCTCGGCCGGGCGTTGTTCACCGCGGCGCGGACGCTCGTGCCACCGGGCGAGCCCGTGTGGGCGCAGGTCGCGCCGGGCAACGCGGCCTCGGCACGGGCCGTGCTGGCCGCCGGCTACCGCCCGGTGGGTGCGGAGGCGCTGCTCCTGCGCGGCTGAGCGACCGTGCCGCGCAGGACGTCCACGCGGTCGGAGCCGGGGCGGCCGAGCACCCAGCTCGATCCGGTGAGCGCCTTCGCCTGCCGCTTCAACGGGGCGAGCAGCCGGGAGACCTCGCGGTAGCCCGGCACCGTCCCGTTCGCGCAGACCAGCGTCGCCAGCGACACCGTCACCGCCCGCCCGTCCACCTGGTAGTGCCCGTCCAGCATCGCCCGCGCGAAGCCGACCAGGTCGTCGACGTCGACCACCGCGAGGAAGTCGTCCCCGCCGACGTGGCCGACGTAGGCCGACCGCAGCGCCGCCGCCGCGTCGGCCAGGCGCCTGCCGACCAGCCGGATCAGATCGTCGCCCGCCGCGAAGCCCGCGGTGTCGTTGACGGCCTTGAACCCGTCGACGTCCAGCCAGCACATCGCGAAGATCTGCCCGGCGACGACGCGGCGGTCCACCTCGCGCGCCACCGCGTCGCTGCCGGGCAGCCGGGTCAGCGGGCTGAGCGCGGCGGCCTGCTCGACCTTCATCTCCGCCAGTCCGCGGAACAGGTCGGACAGGCGCACGATTCCCATGCAGCGCAAGGAGTTGTCCACCACTACGACATCGTCGTAGCGCCGCTCGGACCCGCTGACGCTGAGGTGCAGCGCGTCCATCGCGGTGCTGTTGGTCGCCACCAGCATCGGCTCGTCCGCCAGTCGCGAGGCGTGCCGCTTGGCGTGCAACGCGTGCCCGTAGGGTCCGGTCACCGCCAGCAGGAACCGGTTCCGGTCGATTGTCCATTGTGGACAAAGGTTCTCGTCCACCAGGACCACGCTGGTCACCTCGGGCCGGTTCACCAGCACCGAGCGCACCTCGTCCGCGGTCGCCTCGACGGAGAGCATCGTCGCCGGGTGCAGGAACTCGGTCACCCCCGGCCCGGCCGCGATCGGCAGCTCGGCTACGTCGGGCACCTCGGCGATGATGTCCGGATCCTCGGTCGCCAGGGAGATCCGCGTCGTCGGGCGTCGGGCGGGCGGCGCGACGATGTCGCCCTGGACGAGCTGGATCCTGCTGTCCCGCAAGGCTTTGAGCTGTGCCGTCGTGTGCACGCCCGCCGCTGCGAGGGTGGTCCGGGTGCGGCGGCAGAAGTGCGCCATCGCTTCCACGAAGGCCAGCCCGCGCTGCCCCGGCAGTCCCGCGACGGTGCGCGGGTCGAGCTTGACGATGTCCACCTCGGCGGCCAGCAGCAGTGACAGCGACACGTCACCGCCGTCCCACGCGACCTTGTACCCGGCGGCCCGCAACCGCCGCAGCTCGTCGATCAGTTCTCCGTAGTCGGATTCGCGCAGCTGCCCGCCGACCTCGATCACCACTTCGTGCGGCCGCCGTCCGAGGTCGCACAGCGCGTGGTGCAGCCGCTCCACACCGGACGGACAGGTTGCAACGGTCTCGGCGAGCAGGTTGAGGTGCAGGGGAAGCAGCGTCTCGTGCTCGGCGCAGGCGCGCGCGGCGAGCACCGCGAGGTCCACGTCGAGTTCGCCGGGGCGGTCATCGGGGATCGGGTGGACCAGCACCTCGACGGCGACGACTCCACCGGTGTTGAGGTTGACCAAGGGCTGGAACGCACACCGCGGGTTCTCCAGCGACGCAGGCACGGCGCCGATGATGCCGGTTCCCGCCGAGACCCACGAGGGCATTCATCGCCTGTTCACGCAGACGTCATCCCCATGGCGAGGGCGGCGACCCTTGCCCGCAACGCCGGTGGCGCCGCGCCGATCACCGCCGTCATCGCGCGCAGCGTACCCGGCAGGTCGCAACGCCCTGCGAGGTAACGGTTCTGCAGGTGGGTCGGCGCGAGGAAGAACGCCTCGAAGAACCGGGGAACGTCGGCCGCGGACAACCCCAGCAACACCCGCAGTCCCACCCGTCGCAGCCCGTGCACCGCCAGCGCCTGCGTCGGCCACACCGTCCGCCAGCCCGCGCGCGAGGCTTCCCCCTCGTCGAGCCCCAGCGCGAGCGCTTGCGCCAAGCGGGGTGCGAGCGTCAGCGACCCCGCGACGCTGTAACCCGTCGCCGGGTGCACGAACGGTGCCGCCGCGCCGAAGGGCACCACGCGCTGCGGCCGGGGAAGCGGATCGTCCATCGGGAAGCGCACCCGCTCCCACCGCTCGTTCCCGTGCAATGGAATGCCGTTGCGCCGCAACCGGTCCACCAGCCGATCGCGCAGTTCCCGATGGCTCATCGCGGGTCGGTCAGCGAGTGATGTCTCTTCGAGCAGCACTTCGTCGTCGTTGAGCGGCACCGCGTACAGGAAGCTCGGCCGGCCTTCGTGCTTCTCGCGCCAGTCCATGAACAGCGCTTCGCCCTTGTCGACGAAACCCTGTTCCCGCAAGGGGATCACGACCCCGACCGCCGACTGCTCGGCGGGCGTGCGCCGCCTTGTCGTGCCGAGGAGGGCCTGCTGGCTCCCGGTCGCGTCGACCACCACGCCGGCTCTGATCCGGTCCTCGTTGTCCAGCAACACCGTTGTGGCGTCTCGGTCGTGGTGGGCCTTCACCGCGCGTGCTTGGTGAACCGCGATCCTCTCGTCGTCCAAGTCCGCGCGCAGCGCTTCGTTGTCGATCACCGCGTAGGACCGGTCGACGACGTGTTCGGTCAGCGCCGCGGCGCGGGTGCGTTCGCTGCGGAAGGCCAAGGGGACACCGGCGGGCAGTTCGTCGGCCCAGGACGCGTACGTCGCCCGCCACGGCCTTCCCGCCGCGGGGTCGACGACGGCCGTGCGCAGCCCGAGGCGCGCCGTCGCTTTGGCGAGCGCGCTTCCGGCGGGGCCCGCTCCCGCTACCAGCACGTCGAGCATGCGTCGAGCAGACCACGCCCGCGCCGCGGTGGCAAACCGCTCAGCCGGCCAGCACCGCCCTGGCGTGGGCGATCGCGCTCGGGGTGTCGGGGAAGATCAGTCCGTCCCGGCGCAGGTGCTCGGCGATGCCGAGAGCGCTGAGCACCTGGTCGTGCCCCTGGCTGATCCCGGAGATGAGCACGAGCACGCCGCGGCGCTCCAGGGCGGTGATCGTGTCACCGAGCACGTGCGCGCCGGTGGCGTCCACAGTGGACACACGGGACATCCGCAGCACGACCGCCCGCACCCCGCCCAGTTCGGCCAGCTCGCCGAAGAAGCGGTGGGCCGCGGCGAAGAACAGCGGACCGTCCAGCCGGTACGCGGCGATGTGCTCGGCGAGCAGCCCGCGTTCCTCGCCGACGTGCCCGGGATGGGTCAGCGGTTCCTGGTTCAGCTCCGCGCTCCTGGCGACCGAGCGCAGCGCCAGCACCACCGCGACGCCGAGGCCGACCACGACGGCGGTCACCAGGTCCAGCGCGACGGTGACCACCAGGGTGACCGCGAGGACCACGGCGTCCCTCCTGGTCGAGCGCAGCAGTGCGCGCAGGGAGGCGAGGTCGACCATGCGCACCGTCGTCGCCAGCAGCACTCCGGCGAGCGCGGCCAGCGGGACCCGGCCGACCAGGTCCGCGGCACTGAGAACGATCACCGCGAGCACCAGGGAGTGGGTGAGCGCGGCCAGCCGGGAGCGCGCGCCGGAGCGCACGTTCACCGCGGTCCTGGCGATCGCCGCGGTCGCCGGGACGCCCCCGAACACCGGGGCGGCGAGGTTGGCCAGCCCTTGGCCGAACAGCTCGCGGTCGGGGTCGTGCCGCTGGTCGACCGTCATCCCGTCGGCGACGGTGGCCGACAGCAGGCTTTCCAGTGCGGCAAGTGCGGCCACGGCCAGTGCGGACGGCAGCAGCGCGGGAACGGCCGAGAGGTCGAGGAAACCCAGCGACGGTGCCGGGAGCCCGGACGGGAGCGCGCCGATGCGGGGCAGCTCCAGCGCGGCCAGCTCCGCGACGAGCACGGCGGCGGCGACCGCGAGCAGGGAGAACGGGATCCTGGGGAACCAGTGCGCACCCAGCAGCATCGCCGCCGCCACCGCCAGCGCGGTCACCGGCGCCGCGGCGCTGGGCGCGGCGAGGAAGCGCGCGACGGCGTCCGCTGCGACGGCCCACACCTGCTCACCGTGCGCCCCGGAGACGCCCAGGGCGGCCGGAACCTGTTGCAGGGCGATGACGACAGCGATGCCCGCGGTGAAGCCCTCGATCACCGGGACCGGCAGGTAGTGCACGAACCGTCCGACCCGGCTCAGCGCCAGTGCGACCAGCAGCACTCCGGCGAGCACCCCGACCAGCAGGACGCCGTCGACGCCGGAGCGCTGCACGATCGGGACGAGCACCACGGTCATCGCGCCGGTCGGCCCGGAGACCTGGAGGTTGCTGCCGCCGAACACCGCCGCGACCGCGCCCGCGATCACGGCGGTGGCCAGCCCGGCGGCGGCGCCGAGCCCGGACGCCGCGCCGAAGGCCAGGGCCAGGGGCAGCGCCACGACGGCGACGGTCAGCCCGGCGACCAGGTCGCGCCGGGGCGCGCGCACGGCCTCGGCCCAGTCCTGCCCTGCGGGCAGGAGGTCCCGGAAGGAGCGGGTGCGCTGGATCGGACCATTCACATAAAGACTTTACAATTTTTGCAAGTCTTCATGTCCTCGGGGTGCGCAGGTCCGCCAGCAGCTCGACCTGGTCGGAGAGCACGCCGGTCAGGATCGACCGCGCCACCGCCAGCAGCTCCGCCAGCTGCGGGCTGGTCAGCGAGTAGTGCACGGCGGAGCCCTCCTTGCGGCTGGTGACCAGCCCGGCCCTGCGCAGCACGGCGAGCTGCTGCGAGAGGTTCGCCGGTTCGATGCCGACCTCCGGCAGCAGCTCGGACACCGCGTGCTCCCGCTGGCTGAGCAGTTCCAGGACGCGGATCCGGGCGGGATGCCCCAGCGTCTTGAAGAACTCGGCTTTCAGCTGGTACAGCGGCGTGCTCATGCGAGCACCCTAACCGTGCAGCGGCAGGCCCTTCAGCGCCTTGTCCACCGCGTTGCGCGATCCGTGCACCGCGAAGCCGACCAGGTCGAGCTCGTCGGTGGCGACCGCGCGGACCCGCGCCCGGTTGTCCTCGTCGTTGTTCGTGGTGAACAACTCCTCCGTGTACACCGCGACGGCGAGGTCCTTCGCCAGTGCCCGCGCGTGCGCCTGCCCGATCGCCGCCGCGTCCGCCGAGTACACGAGCACGGGCAGACCGAACATGGGCAGGTACTTCACTCCGGAGGCGTCTTCGTACGGCTCGCCGACGGTCTCCGGGCAGCCGACGGCCACGCCGCTGCTGAGGAACGCGGTCACGTTGAGCTTCTGCCAGACGGCCAGGTCCTCGCGCACCACGACGGCGATCTTGGTCTTCGTTCCCATGCCGTCCATCCTGCGGACGCCGTCTTGAACGCTGGCGCGCGGCGGACCGGCCGATGCTCCACCGTGGACAGAAGCGGTCATGTCAGCCGAGCGCCCTGACCTCGTCGCCGTGCACGGCCAACGCGTAGATCACCAGGACGTCGATCGCGATCATCACCGTGCACCACACCGGATACGCCGGGAGGAAGGCGAAGTTGAGCAGCGCCCCCAGACCGGCGAGCACCATCCCGAACACCCGGGCCCACTTCTGCCCCCGGATGACCCCGATCCCGGCGAAGACCGTGACAACGCCGGCGAGCAGGTGCACCCAGCCCCACGACGTGTAGCTGACCTGGACGACCAGCCCGTCCGGCGCGACGACGAAGTAGTCCCGCCGGATCAGCGCCATCACTCCCGCGATGGCGTGGAACGCGCCCACCAAGGTCATCATGGCGCCCGCGAAGAGCAACCAGCCGACCCACAAGGTCGCCTTCCGGCCTGATGTCACATCGGAGCGGAGAGTGTCCGCCCCGAACTCTGAATTGTGCATGATGTCGCCCTTCCTCCTCCGGTTGGCCCGTGGGCCTCGGCTGGTGGTCATATGGCGTCCAGTGCGGCATAGACCTGCGTGAACATCCGGTGGACGACCCGCAGCCGGACGGCGAGGTTGCGGTGCATCTCCCGCAGCAGTTCCACCTGGGTGGTGGCGGCGGCCACTCTGCGCTCCGCCTCACGGGTGGCATCACGCAGCCGTTCGTCGGCCAGCGCCCGGCACCGGGCCTCGTGGTCGCGCAGTGCGCGGAGGGCCTGTTTGCGGCGGAGCGCCATCGCCATGACGAAGTCCTCTTCGACCCGTCGCCGCCGGCGTTCGGCGTCCTCGGCGAGTCTGCGGCACTCCTCCTCCGCAGTGGTGCGGGTCTGCTCGGCGATGGCGTGCGCGTGGGCGACGATGTCGGCCGCCTCGCGCCACGCCGCGTCGACCAGGCGCCGCAGCCGCTCGTCGACCGCGTCGTCGGGGATCGGCGTCCGGCACAACCGGTCGCGCTGGGCCCGCAGCTCCAGGATCTCGGCCCGGCTCGCGTCGACCAACCGGGCCAGGTTGTTCACCAAGGCCATGGCGCCGTCGCGGTCCTCGGCGAGCAGCCGCAGTTCGGTCTCCACGTACTCGTCGACCTGCGCCCGGTCGTACCCGCGCCACACCGTGTCGAACCGGCGGCCGAGTGGAACCGGATCCGCTTCGACGAAATCCGCGTCGAGACCGCTCTCCGCCGTCGCTGTCATGGGGTCCTCCCGCTCGATCCGGTGCTACCCGTCGCGCTCGACCTGTTGTGGACGGCGGCACCGGGCCGGACCGGTGTCCGGACAGGATTCGGTCGCGCTCGCCGTGGCCCCGAATCCACGGCTTGCCCGGCTTCACCGACCCGGACCGATACCGCCTTGCGGAGCCGAAGTCCCTGCTCCAGGGATGACCGGTCTTCGTGCTCCGCCGAGACCAGCATGGGCTGGGTGGCCCCTGCGGTCTTCACCTGGCGTGGGTGACGGGAATCGGCGCCGATGACCGGCTGATCGCACGCCGCCACCGTCGGAACGGGTGAACGCCGCCGCCAGGATCCCGAGAAATCACCCAGGAAGGAGGAGGCGCCACCGGCCTCCGTGGTCTGGACTGGCTCCCTCGATTCGGAGCGGAAGGGGCGTGGGACATGAGCGGCTCGTCTCGGAACACGTCAGGAGCCGGGGCCGTGCTCGCGGGTGTGGTGCTGGCGCTGGCGCTGGCGTCCGCCCCCGCACCGGCACCCCGCTCCGCCGAGCCCGACCGGATCGCACTGGAGCTGGTGTTGTTCCGGCTGGTCAACGCACCGCGAATCGTCGAGGCGATCGGGCGGTTCCTGATCGTGCTGAGCCGTGGTCCCGACTCCGGCGGTGATCCCCGCCCCGCCAGGTGAACCTGGCCGCATTCCCTGCCAGTACCAGTCAACCCCTGCGGAACGACCGCGCCCAGCCGGGTGCGGTGATGAGAAGTCACGTGATTCCCATCGGGGGAGAGGCGAAATGCCGCAGGGCAAGAAACAGTGCGAGCACAACAACAAGAACCTGTGCGAGTCGCAGCTGCCGGAGGACATCGCGGCGAACGGCACCGCCGCGGGTTCGGTGATCGCTACGAAGATCCGGGTTCCCGTACTCGCTCCCACCGTCGTGGACCTACCGCGCCTGCTCGCCATCCTCGACGAGCTCCTGCGCGAGCCGCTGGACGGCCCGCCGGTCACGCTGGTCTGCGCGCCCGCGGGCGCGGGGAAGACGACCCTGCTCGCGGCGTGGGCGCATCGGCTCACCGAGCGCGGCACCCACGTCGCGTGGGTGTCGCTGGACGCCGACGACAACGACGTCGTGCCGCTGTGGTCGGCCATTCTCCGCGCGCTCAGGGAGACCGGGGCGTGGGGCCAGGACGGCCGGCTGGCCCGGCTGAGCCCGCCGGGAGAGGAAACGGAGGCGGCGTTCCTCGCCGAACTGGTCGCCGCCTTCGAGCACCTGGCCGAACCGGTCTACCTGGTGCTGGACGGAGTGCACGAGGTGAGCTCCGCGGCCGCCGTGCGCGGGCTCAACCACCTGCTGCGCCAGTTGCCGTCGGCGCTGCGGATCGTGCTGGCGACCCGGTTCCCGCCACCGCTGATCCTGCCCCGGCTCCGGGTGGAGGGCCGCCTCAGGGAGATCGGCCCGGCGGAGCTGACCTTCACCGCGCGCGAGGCCCGGTCGCTGCTGGCCGGACACGGCGTCGAGCTTCCCCCGGGCGCGCTCAGCCTGCTCATGGAGCGGACCGAGGGGTGGGCGGCCGGGCTGCGGCTGGCCGCCCTTTCGGCGGCCGGGTCGGAGGATCCGGCCGCACGCGTCGCCGAGTTCACCGGTGAGGACCGCGCGATGGCCGACTACCTGGCCGGGGAGGTCCTCGCCGACCTGCCCGGCCACGTCCGCCAAGTGCTGCTGTCGACCTCCGTCTGCGCCGCGTTCACCGTGGACCTCGCGGTGCTGCTGTCCCAGCAGGAGAACTGCGGCCAGATCCTGGACCACCTGGAGCGCACCAACGCCCTCATCACCCGCGGCGGTCCCGACGGGCGCTGGTACCGCCACCACCCCCTGCTGCGCAGCCATCTTCTCGCCGAGCTGGGCAAGCTGAACCCCTACGGCAGGCGCGACCTGCACCGCACCGCGGCCGACTGGTTCGCCGAGACCGGTGACCCGCTTGTCGCGCTGGAGCACGGGATCGCGTCGGCCGACAAGGACCTCATGGTCCAGCTGATCACGAAGTTCGGCCTCCAAGAGGTCCTGAAAGGCAGCGGGGACGCCCTGCGCCCACTGCTGGACTCCGTTCCCGAGGAGGTGCTGGCGCAACCGTCGGTGGCGCTGGTGGGCGCGGTGACCGCGCTCGACCGCGGCGACGTCCTCGCGGCCGACCGCTGCGTCCGGCGCGTCGAGCGAGCCGTCCGGCCCCCGCGCACCCAGCGATTACGCGCGCTGCACGCCGTGGTCCTCCTCCACCGGTCCCGGTTCGAGGGAGGTGTGCGGGACGCCTTGTCCGCGATCGAGGACACCAGGGCCGGCAGGACCGGGGACGTCGACATCGACGTGCTCGCGATGGCCAACCGGGGTACGGCGGCGTTGTGGCTCGGTGAGCACCGCGCCGCGCGCGCCGATCTCGCACGGGCGCTGCGGCTGGCCACCGCCGAGAACCGCGACGCGGTGGCCCTGCACTGCCGCATCCACCTGGCCGCCGTCGCGGCGGCCGAGGGCGACCTGGCCCAGATGAACAGCGAGATCGCTTTCGCGCTGGACTTCGCCCAGGAGCGGCGCTGGAGCGAGACCGCACGGTGCGCCTACCTGTACGTGCTCATGGGCACCGACGCGTACCTGCGGCTGGACCACGAACGCGCCGAGCGGCTGGCCTCGGTGGCCGTGCGGCTGCTGGACGAGCGGGCCGATCCGACCGTCGCGCTGTCGGCGCACCTGCTGAAGGCCGCCGTCGCGTTCGACACGACCGAGGACCCGCACGGGGCGGTCGCCGCCTTCCGGGGTCACTGGCGGCGGTTCCGGGGCGCCCAGCTGGCGCCCGCCCTGATCGCGTTCGCCGCGCCGCTGGAGCAGCGCATGGCCTTGCGCGTCGGTGAGCACCGGTGGGCGGTCGAAGTGCTCGAACGGCTGCGGCGCCTGCTTCGCCCGTCCGCGGAACACGCCTTGCTCCAAGCGGTTCTGCACGTGCACCGGGGCCATCTGACCGCGGCGAGGCGCTTGCTCGACCTGATCCTCAACCAGCGGGTTCCCGCGGTGGTGTCGGGGACGATGGTGGACGCGTGGCTGCTCGAGGCGCAGCTCGCCGACCGGGCCGGTAACGAACACCGGGCGCACGAAGCGGTTTCCCGCGCGCTCGCGCTGTCCCAGCCCATGCACGCGCTCCGGCCCTTCTTCGGCGCCGGCGCCCAGGTGCGCGACCTGCTCGTGCGGGGATCCGGGCGGTTCGGCAGGTACGACAGCTTCGCCGCCTCCGTTCTCGCCGCGGTCCCGGCGTCGGCGACCGGGGCGTCCGAGGCGCTGACCAACCGCGAACTGGACCTGCTGGTCGAGCTGCCCTCCATGCGCACCACCGAAGAGATCGCCGACTCCCTGTTCGTCTCGGTCAACACCATCAAGACCCACCTGCGCGGGATCTACCGCAAGCTCGGCGTCAACCAGCGCAGGGATGCCATCACCGCGGCGCGGCGCCGGGGGTTGTTGTAGGTGGCACCGGGCTCGGGTGCGGCGTGTCCGGCAGGCACAGCAGCGCGGGCGCCCAGCCGGCGCGCGGGTCGGTGTCCACCAGCAGGGCCTTCACCAGCAACGTCAGCGGGATGGCCAGCAGCGCGCCGATCGGGCCGAGCACCCAGGCCCAGAACACCAGCGCGAGCAGTGTCGTCGTGGTCGACAGGCCCACCGAGTGACCGACGAAGCGCGGCTGGATCAGCGACTGCACAACGAAGTTGAGCAGGCTGTACACCAGGATGACGACCAAGAAGGACCGCCAGCCTCCGGCGAGCAGGGCGAGCAGCGCGGGCGGGGCGAGCCCGATGAGGAAGCCGATGTTGGGGATGTAGTTGGTGACGAACGACAACAGCCCCCACAGCACCGGGACGGGAATGCCGAGCAAGGCGAGCGCGACGGTGTCGAGCACCGCGACGATGAGGCCGAAGATGGTCGTCATCAGCAGGTAGCTGCGGGTCCGCTTGGCGAAGTCGGTGAGCGCGCCCGCGGAGCCGGGACGGTCGGAGGCGATGGCCGCCAGCCGCCTGTCCGCGTCCCCGGCCTCGATGCCCAGGAACAGCAGCAGCACGAGCAGGAACCCGATGTTGGTCGACAGGCTCGTCACGCCGGACAACAGCGAGCCGACGAAGCCCAGCACCTTGCCGAAGTCCACCGACTTCAGCGCGGCGTGCACCTGCTCCGCACTGATGCCGAGCCGGCTCAGGGCGGTGGTGAGGGACCGGAGCAGGTCCTCGGCGGGACCGGCGTAGCGCGGCAGCAACGTCGCCAGCTGCGCCACCGAGACGGCGACCACCAACGTCAGCACGACGATCACCGCGTAGAGGACGAGGATCAGCACGACCGTGCTGATCCAGCGCGGAACCCCGCGGCGGCGCATCCACGCCTGCACCGGGCTGACCGAGATCACGATGACCAGGGCGAGGAACGCCGGGCCGATCAGCCATGCGGCCGCTCGCATCCCCGCGACCGAGACCACGGCGGAGGCGGCCCCCAACAGCAGCACGAGGGCCCTCGGCAAGGCGAACGGACCGGCCGCGACATCGATGGGAACGACGGCGGTCGTGGTGTCGGAATCGGCCCTCGGCGGGCCGTCTGAACGGCTGGGCACGGGTTGGGACGCTAGTTCGCGTCGCGCGTCGCGGCGTCGCCCGTCGCAGGTGAGATCGCCGGTGCGGCGCTCGGCCTTCACCCGTGCCGGGTGAGGAACACCGGGCGGCCGCGCCCCCACACTCCACGGAGATCGCCGGGTTCCCGGCGCAGTCTCAATGGTAAGGGGCACAGTGATGACGGACTCGACGCGGCACGACGTGTCGCCGATCCAGGGCCGACCGCGCAGCGGGCTGAGCACGCCGTCGCGGTCGTCCGCGGGCAGGCCCAACGTGCTGATCATGTTGATCGAGGACGTCGGTTTCGGTGCTGTGAGCGCGTTCGGCGGTCCGTGTGACACACCGCGGCTGGACCAGCTCACCGTCGGCGGCCTCAGGTACAACCGCTTCCACACCACCGCGCTCTGCCCGGCCACCCGCGCGGCGCTGCTGACGGGACGCGACCACGACCACGGCGGCACGGGCTCCGCGACGGACACGGCGGCGTCGGCGCCGGCACGTCCCACCGTCTGCGCGTCACTGCCGGAGATCCTGCGGCTCAACGGGTACTCGACCGCGCGGGTGGGCAAGTGCCACGAGGTGCCGGAGTGGGAGACCGGTCCGGTCGGCCCGTTCGACCGGTGGCCGACCGGCAGCGGGTTCGACTACTTCTACGGATTCCTCGGCGGTGAGACCGACCGGTACCACCCGGCCAACCACCGCCCGGTGCTGTACGAGGGCACGAGCCCGGTGGCACCGCCGAAGAACCGGCAGGGGGGCTACCACCTGATCGAGGACCTCGCGGACCGGACGATCGGGTGGATACGACGCCAGCACGCGCTGATGCCGGGCAAGCCGTTCTTCATGTACTTCGCACCGGGTGCAACGCGCGCACCGCACCTCGTGCCCCAAGGATGGGCTGACTGCTACCGGGGACGGTTCGACGCGGGGTGGGACCGGCTTCGGGAGGAGATCTTCGCGCGGCAGAAGGCGCACGGCATCCTCCCGCGGGACTGCGAGCCGGATACGCGGCACTCCGTGATCCCGAAGTGGGAAGAGGTCGCCGAGGAGATGAGGCCCGTCCTGGCGCGCCAGATGGAGCTCCACGCCGGCTTCCTGTCCTACACCGACCACCACGTCGGCCGGATCGTCGACGCGCTCGACGAGCTGGGGATCCTGGACGACACCCTGATCTACACGATCATCGGCGGCAACGGCGCGTCGGGCGAGAAGGTCACCACCGCCGGGGCCGGACACGCTGAGAGGGAGGCGTTCCTGCGTGAGCGGCTCGAGGAGGTGGGCGGCCCGGATTCCTGCGACTACTACGCCCTCGGCTGGGCGCAGGCGATGAACGCCCCCTACGAGTGGGAGAAGCGGGCCCCCTCGCACTTCGGTGGCGCGCGCACCGGCGCGATCGTGCACTGGCCCAGGGGGTTCGAGTCCAGAGGCGAGATCCGCTCGCAGGTCCACCACGTGATCGACGTGGCCCCGACCGTCCTCGAAGCCGCGGGGTTGCCGGAGCCGGTGCACGTGCACGGGGTCCGACAGCGATCGATGGAGGGCGTGAGCATGGCCTACTCGTTCGACGCCCCGGACGCGGCGAACCGTCACGAGCCCGAGTACTTCGAGATGCTGGGCAATCGTTGCATCCACGACAAGGTGTGGGCCGCGGTGGCCCGGCACCACAGTCCGCGGGATGCCGCCCTGCCGTCGTTCGACGACGTCTGGGAGCTCTACGACACGATCGCGGACCGGACCCACGCGCACGACCTCGCCGCCGAGGATCCGGAGGAACCGCACGAGCTCCAGCGCCTCTGGCTGGTCGAGACCACCGGGTACACCGTGCCGCCGCTCGAGGCCCGCTCCGTGGAACGGCTGAACACCGACGGGGGCGGACGACCCCACCTGGTCCGTGGCGAACGCCAGCTGCTCTTCTTCGGCATGGGGCGGCTGGACGAGCGTTCGGTGGCCCCGCTCAAGAACACCTCGCACGCGGTCACCGCGGAGATCTTCGTGCCCGCGCCCGGCGGTGACGGGGTGATCATCGCGCAGGGCGGCGTCACCGGCGGGTGGAGCCTCTACCTCAGGGACGGCGCGCTGGGGTACTGCTACAACTTCTACGGGCTGAATCGGTACTACACCGTTGGCGGGCAACCCGTTCCGCCGGGTACGCATCTTGTTCGCATGGAGTTCACCTACGACGGTGGCGGGTTGGCCAAGGGTGGCGACGTCGCCCTCTACCTGGATGACGAACTGGTCGGCACCGGCCGCGTCGAGCGGACCGAACCCTACCTGGTCTCCGCGGGGGAGAACTGTTATGTCGGCACGGAAACGGGTTCCCCGGTGACCGCCGACCACCGCATCCCGGCGTTCCGCGGCCGGGTGCACTGGGTCCAGATCGATCTCGGCATCACCGACACCGGTTGTGGGGTGTACCCATGTCCTTCGCTGTCATGACGACGCTGCCCGTGGCGCTGTTGATCGCGCCGGTGCTGCTCGAACGGTTGGAGCGCTGGGCGGTCAGGCCGCCGGAAGCCGGGCCCGCCGCCGAGTCACCGGCCACTGTGGACGGTCGTCGGCCTCGGCGGGCACCGTCCCGGCACCCCCGTGTCTCACCTGCTCCGGGCGAGGCCGAGAGCGAAGCCCGTCCGCTAGACCTGGCTCCAGGTGATGCGCTCCCCGCGCATCGGCGAGATGGTTGGAGAGGGCGACATGTCGCTGGCGGTCACGGAGTACCCGTTCTTCGAACTGATGTGGACGATGTTGGTTTTCTTCTGCTGGATCATCTGGATCTGGCTGCTGGTGGTCATCTTCGGCGACCTGTTCCGGCGCCCGGACATCTCCGGCTGGGGGAAGGCGGGCTGGACGGTCGTCCTGCTCCTGCTGCCGTTGCTCGGCGTGCTGATCTACCTGATCGCACAGGGGCGGCACATGGGTGAGCGCAGGGCCGCGGACGAACGGGCCGCACAAGACGAGTTCGCCGCCCGCGTCCGGTCGGTGTCCGCGGAGGACAATGCGGCGGACCTGATCGCCAAGGCCAAGCGGTTGCTGGACGAGGGCACCATCAGCGAGAAGGAGTACCAGGAGCTCAAGCGGAAGGCCCTCACCTCGTGAGAACCGGGCGGGTGCCGCCGGAGCGGAGTCGGCGTTACCTCCTGCTCGCGGTGGCGCGCCCGCTGCTGACCGTCACCGTGCTGGTACTGGTGTACTACCTGATACCGGACGGCCGGCAGCTGAGCCCGTGGACCCTCGTCCTGCTGGTCGTCGGCCTGCTGGTGGTGGTGATCGTGGTCATCTGGGAGGTTCGCGCGATCCTGTGCTCCCAGCACCCGGCGTCGCAGGGAGTCCAGGCCCTGGCGCTGGTCGTCCCGCTGTTCTTGCTGCTGTTCGCCAACGTCTACTACCTCTTGGCGCTCACCCGGCCCGGCAGCTTCACCGCATCGCTGACCCGAACCGACGCGTTGTACTTCACCGTCACGGTGTTCGCCACGGTCGGTTTCGGCGATATCGCCCCCGTGACGACGGGCGCCCGTGTCCTGGTCATCGTGCAGATGATCGGTGACCTGCTGGTGTTCGGAGTGGCGTTGAGGGTCATCCTGGCCGCGGTCCAGCAGCGTCGGCGCGTGGGATCAGAACCGCCACCACGAGGCCGAGGAGCGCGATGAAGCCGAGCGTCGCCAGAGCGAGCGCGAACGGCGCGCCACCCGGGTGCGCCGCACCGACCAGGACCGAGCCCGCGAGGGCCGTGCCCACCGACGACCCCAGGTTCGACACGCTTCGCGAGATTCCGGAGATCTCCCCCTGGTCCTGCTCCGGCCAGCTCGACTGGACGAGGTTGACCGAGGCCGTCAGCATGATCCCGACCCCGGCACCGAGCAGGAACAGTCCCGGTGCGTAGGCGAGAACGCCGGAGTCCTCGCTGCCGAACGCGAGCAGGAGCGCCATTCCGGCGAGCGTCAGGACGAAACCCGCTCGGATCAGCCGGCGCTGCGAGTGCTTCCGGGCGAGGCGTTCCGCGGTTCCCGACGAGAGCAGGATGCCGATCGTGGCGGGAAGCAGCAGCAGGCCGGTCTCGATCGCGTTGAAGCCGCGGACCTGCTGCAGGAACACCGAGATCACGAAGAACGAACCTTGCAGGACGAGCCATTGGATGTGCTGGGTCACCAGTCCCAGGTTCGAGGTGCGGTTGCCGAACAGCCGGATGGGGACGAGCGGGTCCCCGCCCGCCTTCTCCCGGGCGCGGATGTGGAACAGGAAGCCGGCGAGGACGACGACGCCGATCCCGATGAACAGCCAGACCGGCGAGAGCCCGCCCGCGGGGATCAGGACGACGCCCGCGACCGAGAAGTCCTTGCGGGAGGCCAGCCACCCGTAGGTCCCCGTCTGCAGGATGCCGAACACCACGAAGAACAGCCCGAGTGCGGACAGGACCGCTCCGGGGACGTCGAAGCTAGGCCGGGCCCCGGTTCGTGGCGGGTCGCTGATCCGGCGGGCGAGCACGACGATCCAGGCGACGACGACGACCTGGAGCAGGAACGCGGCGCGCCAGCTGATGGAGGTGGTGACGAGCCCGCCGATCAGCGGTCCCGCGGCGGCGCCGAGACCGCCCGCGCCGCTGACGACGCCGAAGTACTTCGCCCGCACGTCGAGGTCGGCGAACGTGACGGTGATCAGGATGTAGATGGGCGGGATCATCAGCGCCGACCCGAGCCCCTCCAGCAGCGAGTACCCGACGATCATCAGCCCGAGTCCCTGGGCGAGCGACGCCAGCAGCGCACCCGTGCCGTAGACGGCGAGACCGGCGACGAAGCACGTCTTGCGGCCCCAGATGTCGGTCAGCTTGCTGCCCGGGATCATCAGGGACGCCATCACGAGCGCGAACAACGTGATCGTCGTCTGGATGCCGATGACCGTCGTCCCGATGTCCCCGGCGATCGTGCTGATGGCCACGTTCATGTTCGTGGCGGCGAAGCTCGCGATGAACTGACCGAGCGCGAGCGGCAGCACGATCTTGCCGGCCTGCGTGCCGGTCGGTCCGCTCGTCATCGCACGCACCCCTCCAGGTTCGTTGTGGCACAACGATGTGCCGCACCGGAGCCCGGCCGCATCACCTCCTCCGGGTGATGTGCGGGCGCCCCCGCGGCGATGACGGTGGTGGCACCGCACGCACGCCCCAGGGAGGTAGCCATGCCGGAGACAGCGATCGCCGATCACGGACTCGTGGGCGATCTGCACACAGCCGCCCTCGTCACCACCGATGGTTCGATCGACTGGTTCTGCTGTCCCCGGTTCGACTCACCCAGTGTGTTCGGGGCCCTGCTCGACGACGCGCGGGGCGGGCACTTCCGGGTGCGCCCGGTCGACACGGAGTACCGGACCAAACAGGTGTACTACCCGGACTCCGCCGTGCTGATCACCCGCTTCTTCACCGATGACGGCGTGGGCGAGGTCGTCGACTTCATGCCACCCGAGGGCTCGGACGCCACCGACCGCCATCGGATCGTTCGGATGGTGCGCTGCGTCCGCGGCCGGATGAGCTTCGAGATCGTCGTGGCGCCGCGGTTCGACTACGGCCGCCGGCAACACCGGACGTACCTGACCGACAACGGCGCGGTCTTCGAGACCGACGCGCTGACGTTGACGTTGCACTCCGTGCGGGAGCCCGACGACGAGCGACTCGCGCAGGCCCAGGTCGAGAACGGTGACCTGATCGCCTTCCTCGACCTGACGGCGGGCCAGCTCCGCGGCGTGGTGCTGGAGTCGGCTGCGGCGGGGCCTCCCCGCGAGATCCGGGTCGCCGAGTTCCAGCACCTGTTCGACGAGACGGTGGCGTTCTGGAGGTCGTGGCTCGCCCGGTCGACCTACCGCGGCCGGTGGCGGGAGAGCGTGGAGCGCTCGGCGATCACCCTCAAGCTCATGACCTACGCGCCGACCGGCGGACTGGTGGCCGCTCCGACGACGGGACTGCCGGAACAGATCGGCGGCGAGCGCAACTGGGACTACCGCTACACCTGGGTGCGCGACGCGTCGTTCTCCGTGTACGCGTTGCTGGGGCTCGGGTTCGTGGACGAGGCCGCCCGGTTCGGCAGCTGGCTCGGCGACCGCATCCGGGAGCGCGCCGGGGGCGGCGTCGGCCCGCTCAACATCATGTACCGCGTCGACGGGTCCTCGGAGCTGCGCGAGGAGGTCCTGACCCACTGGGCGGGCTACCGGGGCTCGCGCCCGGTGCGGATCGGCAACGACGCCGCGGAGCAGCTCCAGCTCGACATCTACGGCGAGGCCCTGGACAGCATCTTCGTCGCCCACCAGGCCGGGATCGGTGTGCCGCACCGCGGTTGGCAGGCGATCCGCGAGGTGCTGGACTGGCTCGCCGAACACTGGGACCAACCCGAGGAAGGCATCTGGGAGACCCGGGGAGGCCGTCAGCCCTTCACGTTCGGGCGACTGATGAGCTGGGTGGCGCTCGACCGCGGCATCCGCCTCGCGACGTCGTCCGGCCGCCCCGGGGCGCTCGAACGCTGGGCGCGTGAGCGCGACAGGATCTACGACCAGGTCATGGAACGGGGCTGGCATCCGGCGCGGGGCGCTTTCGTCCAGCACTACGACACCGACGTCCTGGACTCCGCACTGCTGCTGATGCCCAAGGTCCGCTTCATCGCACCACGGGACCCGATGTGGCTGTCGACCCTGAAGGAGATGGACTCCGAACTGGTCACCGACAGCCTGGTCTACCGCTACGACCCGGAGGCCTCACCCGACGGCCTGCGCGGTTCGGAGGGCACGTTCTCCTTGTGCACCTTCACTTACGTCGACGCCCTGGCCCGGGCAGGACGACGAGAGGACGCCCGGCGGACCTTCGAGAAGATGCTCACCTACGGCAACCACCTCGGCCTGTTCTCCGAGGAGATCGCCCTGACCGGGGAGCAGATCGGCAACTTCCCCCAGGCGTTCACCCACCTCGCGCTCATCAACGCCGCCATCACCCTCGACGCCGCGCTGGACGCGTAGGCGGCGTTCGCCCTGCGTGTGGCGTTGTGGACGCCTGCGCGCACAATGGAGGCGTGGCCAGCGAGTGGAGCTGTTACTGGCGCGCGGCGGACCGGCCGATCGAGGTCATGCGCGCCCGGTTCGACCGGCACGTCTACCACCGGCACAGCCACGACGCGTACTCCTTCGGGATCACCGAGCGCGGCGCGCAGAGCTTCACCTGCCGGGGCGGCGGGCACGTCAGCGCCGAGGGCATGGTGATGGCGTTCAACCCCGACGACCCGCACGACGGGCGCTCGGCGACGGAGCCGGGCTTCACCTACCGGATCGTCCACATCGGACCGGAGCTCGTCGCGGACGTGATCGGGGACGCGACGGGCAAGCACAGCGCGCCGCTGTTCTCGGCGCCGGTGCTCGACGACCCCGTGCTGGGCGCGGCGCTGCGCAGGCTGAGCGCGGCCCTGGTGGAGAACAGGGGGCGCCTGGAGCAGGACGAGGCGGTGACCGCGGCCGTGCTCGCACTGGCCAGGCGGGGCAGCACCAGCCCGCCGGGGGTCCGGCCCGAGTCGGCGCCGGTCGAGCGAGCGCGGGAGCTGCTGCACGCCGAGTTCCACCGCAACATCGGCGCGGCCGAGCTGGCCGCCGCCGCGGGCTGCAGCAGGCACGCGTTGCACCGCGGTTTCCTTGCCGCGCACGGGATGGCGGCCAGCGACTACCAGCGGCAGGTGCGGTTGCGGGCGGCGCGGCGGCTGCTGGAGCAGGGCCGCCCGCCCGCCGAGGTCGCGGCCGAGGTGGGGTTCGCCGACCAGCCCCACCTCACCCGCTGGTTCGCCCGCTACTACGGGATCACCCCCGCCGCCTACCGGTCCAGCACGGTGATCACCGGTCGCTGACCGAACAGGCTGACCTGCCGCCGCTCGCCGCCGAGGTCGATGTGCTCGGGCAGCAACAGGACCGTCCGCGGCGCGGAGAACCGCGGCGTTCCCCGCGTCGCCACCTGCCGATCCCACGGCGGATTGCTGACGATCACGTCGGCACCCCGGACCGGTGAGCGCCCGGCGTCCGCGACCGCCCAGTGCACCCGGCCCGCCGGATCGTTGCTCCTGGCCACCGCGACGGCCCGGGGGTCGATGTCCGCGCCGATCGCGACGACCCCCGGCAGCGACGTCGCTTCGATCGGGATGGTGCCCGCCCCGCAGCACGGGTCGAACAGCACGTCACCGGGGCGCAGTCCGGCGAGCCGCAGCATGGCGGCGGCCAGGGGCGGGTGCAGCGAGCCGGGCACGCTCGTCGTGCGGTACTCCCGCCGGTGCAGCGGCCGCTCGGCGATCCGGACCGCGATCGTGGCTTCACCACCGGCCACGGTCACCCGCCACGACAGGCAGTTCGCCGGCGGCGCCCCGGTTCGGCGTGACCAGTACGGCAGCCGCAACCGCTGCGCGAGCCGGGTCCCCACGGCGTCCTCGACGTCGAAGCGCGAGTAGTTCCGCTTGCCCAGCGCCGACGCCGAGACGTCGACTCCGGCGGAGTTCTCCTTTCCGCCGCACAGGATTCTGTCGTGCAGCGTCCGAGTGAGGTCGATCCGGTCGACCGCCGCCGCGAACGCGGTGAGGTCGGCGCGCGTCCTGCCGATCCCCTTCGCGACGGTGGCGACCACGAAAACGTCATCCGCGGTGCGGAGGGAGAGCGGGTTGGGGTAGTCGCGGAACCACACCTCGCGGTGCCCGACTCGCTCAACCCGGCCGCCGATCTCGTCGGCGACCACGTCCTCGATCCCTCGCAGTGTCCGCGCCACAAGGCGCACAGGTTCTTCTCCCACGCTGAGGCCCGGGGCGGCCCGGAAGCGGCCGTCCCGCATCGCCGGCGGCGGGATGTCCGCGCGCTACCGGCGGGCGCTCAGCGTCGGTGCATGAAGAACACGCGGGCACCGTAGCGGCGGGCGAGGTGCCGGGCCACCGAATTCCGGGCGTGCAGAAGGAGTTTCGCCTTTCGGCCGAGGTCGCAACGCTGTCGCCCGAGCGGGCCGGTTTGCTATCCCTGGACGTGCTGATCGAGTACGAGGGCAAGGAGCACGTCAACCGATGAAGACCGTTCGCGCCGCCGCGGCCGTCGCCGTCTCGCTCGGCCTGGTGCTCGCCGGAACCCCCGCCTCGGCGGCTCCACGGCTGAACTGCGTCAAGACCAAGGACTCCAGCGAGTTCCTCGGCCGCAGGGCGCACGCCGAGAACACCTGCGCGGGCACCGTCAGCGTGAAGTTCGTGATCGACTTCGACTTCGACTCGGACTGGCGGGACGTCGCCAGGGGCAAGAAGACCTCGTGGGGGTACCAGCCGCTCAAGGCCCGCCTGGACAAGGTGCTGATCAAGTACAAGGGCAAGGACTACGTCAACGAGCACTGAACCGCCCGCCGCCGGGATACGGTGGCGGCATGCACGATCCGAGCCTGGACCCGAGGGAACTGCGCCGCTCCGAGGCGGAGGGCGAGAAGCCGCCCGCCGTGGACCTGGCGGCCAGCCCGTTCCGCGCCGACCGGGACCGCGTCGCCAGCTCGCCGTTCTTCAGCAGGCTCGGCGGCGTCACCCAGGTGATCAGCCCCTCGGGCTCCGGGCTGCTCGTGCACAACCGGCTCACCCACAGCATCAAGGTCGCCCAGGTCGCCCGCGCGGTCGCGGAACGCCTCGTCGCCGACCCAGCGCACGCGGAGCTGATCGCGCAGCTCGGCGGCTGCGACCCGGACGTGGTCGAGGCCGCGGCGCTCGCGCACGACCTGGGCCACCCGCCCTTCGGCCACCTCGGCGAGCAGGTGCTCGACCGCGTCGCGCGGCACCGGTTCGGGCTGCCGGACGGCTTCGAGGGCAACGCGCAGTCCTTCCGCATCGTCACCACGACCGACGTGCGCGGACCGTCCGCGGTCGGGCTCGACCTGACCGTCGCGGTGCGCGCGGCCATGCTCAAGTACCCGTGGACACGCCTGTCGCACCCGCGCGAGCACCCCCGCCGGATGCCGGTCCCGCCGCGCGGCGCCGCTGAGCCGGCCGACGCCAAGGGCGCCGGGTCGGCGAAGTTCTCCGTCTACGTCACCGAACTGGACGACATGGTGCAGTCGCGCATGCCGTTCGCCGGGCGGATCGACTCCTGGCAGCAGACGGTCGAGGCGTCGGTGATGGACAACGCCGACGACATCGCCTACGCCATCCACGACGTCGAGGACTTCCACCGCGTCGGGGTGCTCCAGCACGCCACGGTGTCCGCGGAGCTGAGCACCTGGCTGACCCAGGCGCACGAGCTGGCAGCGCTGACCCCGGCGGAGCTGGCCGCCGAGATCCGCAAACCCGGGCGGGCACTGGAGAAACTGCGTCGCAGGCTGCACCTGAAGGACGCCTGGATCGTCGACGACGACGCCTTCGCGCTCGCGGTGGCGCGGGTGCGGCACGAACTGGTGGACGGCCTGCTCGCGGTGCCCTTCGACGGTTCCGCCGAGGCCGAGCAGAGCGTCGCGGAGTTCTCCGCGCGGTGGACCGGCAGGCTGGTCGACGGGCTGACCGTGCTGGCCGATCCGCCTGCGCGCTCCGGGCACGTCGCGCTCGCGCCGCAGCAGTGGCACGAGGTCCAGGTGCTCAAGTTCGTGCACCACAGGTTCGTCCTGGAGCGGCCGGATCTCGCGCTGCACCAACGGGGACAGGCCCGGTTGCTGACCACGCTGGTCGAGGCGCTCGACCAGTGGCTGACCGACCGGCACGAGGCGACGCGGCTGCCACGGCGGCTGCACGACCTGGTCGAACTGGCCGACGCCGAGTACACCGCGCTGTCCCAGCACGTTCCGGACGCGCTCGTCGGCGCCACCGGCGAACAGCCCAGCGGGCGCGACGCCATCCGGGCGCTGGCCAGGGGACGGGCCATTGTGGACTTCGTGTGCTCGCTCACCGACACCCAGGCGGTGGCCATGCTCGACGCGCTCTCCGGCCGCACCGGTCAACTGTGGACGGATGCGTTCGTGCTCTAGCGGCCATTCGGCGTCATTCTCCGCCGTTCTTCTCCGAACAATGGCCACCGAATGGCGTAAATCGTCTCTGTCAATGCTTGACAGTTCACTGTCTCGGTTTGTGGCATGTCACCCGAAAGGCCGCTGACCTGGGATTGTGCGGTGCCTACTTTTAGCCCTCGGCCGGATGACCGGCCCGCTTGGATTCGCGTGAGTCGGGGCACGCACTGACACGGGGGAGGGCCCGTGGCACGAGCATTACGTCCGTCACGTTCCATCGGAACGGTGACGGCCGGTGCGGCCGCGCTGCTGCTGGCGATCGGCGTGGTGAGTCCCGCACAGGCGCAGGGGAAGGCCGATCCCGGCCGCCTCAACGACACCAGTGCCGCCCAGATCGCCGAGCTGCAGCGGATCAAGGGTTCGCTGTCCAAGGCCGAGTCCAAAGTGGACAGCCGACTGGTGGTGGAGAACCGCATCCGCCGCGGCGCGCTCACCGCGAACCTGCCGCACCTGAACACCGGCGTCGCCGTGACCGACGCGGAGACGGTGCTCGTCGACATCCGCGCTGACAAGGTCACCGACCTGCTCACCGGTGCGATCCGCAAGGCGGGCGGTGCGATCCGGCACACCTCGCCGAGGACCAGGACGGTGCGCGCGGAGCTGCCGCTGGGCGCGGTCAACGGCATCGCGGCGCGTGAGGACGTGCTGCTGATCGACGCGGCCAGCGAGGCGATGACCTCGCGGGCCACCTCGCCGGGGGAGCTGCGGACCAGCGCCACCCGGGGCGAGTCCAAGGAGGCGAAGGCGAACCGGCTGGCCGAGCAGGCCAAGGCCGCGGTGCGCACCCGCTCCGCCGCGCTGACCTCGCAGGGCGACCGCGCGCACGCCGCGGACACCGCGCGCTCGCAGTTCAGGATCAGCGGTCTCGGCGTGAAGCTCTGCGCGCTTTCCGACGGCGTCGACTCCCTCGCCGCGCTCCAGGCCGCGGGCGAGCTGCCCGAGGTGGACGTGCTCGCCGGGCAGGAGGGCGGCGGCGACGAGGGCTCGGCGATGCTGGAGATCCTGCACGACGTCGCGCCCGGCGCCGCGCTGGGCTTCGCCACCGCGTTCAACGGCGACGCCAGCTTCGCCGACAACATCCGCGCGCTGCGCTTCGAGAAGAAGTGCGACGTGATCGTCGACGACGTCCTGTACTTCAACGAGTCGCCGTTCCAGGACGGCATCATCGCGCAGGCCGTCAACGACGTCACCAAGGACGGCGCGCTGTTCTTCTCCTCCGCGGGCAACGAGGGCAACGTCGTCGACGGCAGCGCGGGCCACTGGGAGGGCAACTTCGTCGACTCGGGCAAGAGCGTCGGCCGCTTCGCAGGTTCCGCGCACGACTTCGACGCGACCCCGGCGGGCACGCAGATCGTCAACCCGCTGTCGGCCGCCTCGCGCGGCATCCCGGTGCTGCTGTGGTGGAACGACGCGCTCGGCCGCTCCACCAACGACTACGACCTGTACCTGCTCGACGGGGCCGGCAACGTGGTCGGCTTCAGCCAGAACGTGCAGACCGGCCAGGCCGACCCGTACGAGCGGGTCAACCCGTCCACCGGTGGGCTCAACGTGGCGGTCGTGAAGTTCCGCGGCGACGACAAGTACCTGTCGCTTTCCGCGCTGCGCGGGCGTTTCCGCGACAGCGGCGACCTCAAGGGCTACAACACCCCTGGCGTGACCCGTGGCCACTCGGCCGCCAAGGACGCGTTCAGCGTCGCGGCCACCCCGGCCGCGGGCGCGTGGACCGGCACCCAGGAGCCGGGCGACCCGGCCAACCCGGCCGGCCCGTACCCGGACACCTTCAGCGGCTCCTCGAAGTTGGAGCGGTTCAGCTCAGACGGGCCGCGCCGGGTGTTCTTCAACGCCGACGGCAGCCCGGTCGCCTCGCCCGCCGGTGAGGTGCGCCAGAAGCCGGACATCACCGCCGCGGACGGCGTCACCACCAAGACGCCCGGGTTCTCTCCGTTCTTCGGGACCTCGGCCGCCGCTCCGCACGCCGCGGCGATCGCGGGCCTCGTGCTCTCCGGCAACCCCGGCATGAGCACCGCCGACATGCGGGACGCGCTGACCAGGACCGCGCTGGACATCGCTGCGCCCGGCGTGGACAACCGCGCGGGCGCGGGCATCGTCATGGCGGACAAGGTGCTGGCCTACACCGGCGCCAGCCCGCAGCCGCTGGCCAAGGCCGAGTCGCCGACCGTGGTGCCCACCACCGGCAACCCGTACCTGAAGCCGGGCGACACCGCCGAGGTCAAGCTCCCCGTGCGCAACGGTGGCGACGGCACGGCCGCCTCGGTCAGCGTCGTGCTGACCAGTCCCACCCCTGGCGTGACGGTGGGGCCGCGCTCGAAGTCCTACGGCACCATCGAGCCCGGCCAGACCGCGCTGAACTCCTTCACCCTGACTGTGCCCTCCGGCCACCAGGTCGGCGTCCCGGTCACGTTGGAGGCCAAGGTCAGCTTCGCCGGATCGCTGTCCCCGACCACCCAGCGCTTCGCTATCCCGGTCGGCCAGCCCTCCAGTGAGACCAAGACGTTCAGCTACACCGGTGCGCCGGTGGCGATCCCGGACGGCAACACCGAGGGCGTCAGCGTGCAGCTGCCCGTCTCCGGTGTCGGCCTGCCTTCGAAGATCGCGTTCTCGGTGGACGGGGCGACCTGCTCGGCGACCGAGGGCTCGACGACGGTGGGCATCGACCACACCTACGTCAGCGATCTGGTCGGTACGCTGACTTCACCCGGTGGTGTGACAGCGACGCTGTTCCAGCGCAACGGCGGGAACGGCAACAACCTGTGCCAGGTGGTCTTCGACGACTCGGCCGCGCAGCCGTTCGCGTCGGTCACCCAGACCCAGGCGCCGTTCACCGGGACGTGGCGGCCGACCACCGCGCTGAACCAGCTGGCCAAGGTCTCTGCCGACGGCACGTGGACCTTCAAGGTCGTCGACGCGGTGTCCTCCGACAAGGGCTCCATCCGCTCGGTTTCCTTGCGGCTCAACGGTTACGTGAACTAGCTCCACCGCATTCCGCGGACCGCGTCCGCCCCGGTGCGCTCCACCGGGGCGGACGCGGTCCGCGGGAACCCGGGTGCGGGCGGTGGGGCGGGCTGGGCAGAAGGGGGCGGTGGCCCTACTCTCTTCGCCGTGACCAGCGTGCGGGATGGACTCGCCTTTCAACCGGGCGCGACCGAGGTCTTCGGCGAGGTCGCCGCCGCGGTGCTCGGGCCGGGCAGGCACCGTGCCGTCGACCTGGTGGACCTGCTCGACGGCCTGGTGCCGGTCCCGGTCGACGTGGTGCGCTCCGGCGACGACCTGCTGCCGAGGCTCGCGCACGACAACACCCTCACCGCGGCGCTGACCAGGGCCTGCCGCTCGCTCACCCCGGGTGGGCTGCTCATCGCCGCCGTACCCGAGCTGGACCGGCTGGGCCCGCTGCGGCCGACCGCGCCGCCGCCGAGGGTGACCGGCCAGGGGCAGGACCGGCAGGTCACCGTGCAGCTGTGGGACTGGGCCGACGACGGCTCCAGCTACGGCCTCGAGGTCGTGCAGCTGGTGCGCGGGCAGTCGGGCTGGGAGGTCGCCAGCTCCGTCTCCACCCGGCACCAGGTCCTGGGCGCCGAGGACATGGAGCGCGTGCTGGCCGAGGCGGGCTTCGTCGCCGTGCAGCGGCTGGCCCCCAAGGACACCGGCCACCCGCTGCCGCTGTGGGTGGCGGCCGCACCTCGATGAGGGCGCGGGAGGTCACCGGTGGTGGCCGCGCGGTGGAGGTCTCCCCGGAGCGGCTCGCCGGCTGGTTCGAGCGCTTCGCGGCGCGGCACGAGGGCGTCGCGACCTCCGGACTGAGCGCGGACAAGGTGATCGTCACCGCCGCCGACGGCGCGAGGGCAGAGGTCGAGGTCGGCTTCGGCGGGCTCGGCCTCGCCGAGCCGGTGCGCCGCGAGGGCCTGGCCGTCGACGAGCTGCTGGAGCACGCGCTGCGGCCGCGCCGGATCGCGCTGGTCCTGGTGCGCCTCGGCGGGCACAGCGTCGGCATCGCGGAGAACGGCCGCGTCGTGGCCTCCAGCACCGACCGCAGGCAGGTGCACGGCAGGAACAAGGCGGGCGGCTGGTCGCAGCAGCGGTTCGCCCGGCGGCGGGAGGGGCAGGCCCGGCAGTCGCTGGCCGATGCCGCCGACACCGTGGCCAGGGTGCTGCTGCCGGAGCTGGGCTCGGTGGACGCCGTCGTGCTCGGCGGGGACCGGCAGGCGCTGGACACGCTGCGCGCCGACCGGCGGCTGGGCGGGCTGTTCGCGATGGCCGAGCCGAGGGTGCTGCCGGTCGCCGAACCGCGCAGGCGGGTGCTGGACGAGGCCGCCGAGTCGGCGCGTGCCGTCGAGATAGTCCTGTTTGACCGGTAGCTGCTTCGATATCTCTACCGGTGTTCGTTCACCTTTTGCCCGACCGGCGATTGTCAATCGCGCTTCAGAAAAACTAAAGCGTACTGCCCACGGTTGCCAAGATCGCTCTGGGCCGACCGGAGCAGCGGCCGAACTACGTCAATTGTTTGACGTAGCACCGACGAGTTTCGTCATTATACGGAGCCGCGAGGCCGTTCGCCCCGTCCGGCGGCACAAGAATGCGGAACCAACGGGCTTTGAGTGAACCTGAACAGTGATTACAACTGGGGAGGGCGACAGGGCCGACGGTGACGGGGTGGGGGAGCGATGAGTTCGTATGTCCGCGTGTCCGACAGGCTGACACTGCCACAGGACCCGGACGCGGCGGTGATCGGGACCGCCGATCGGCGCGACCAGTACCCGGTGCACGTCTGCCGCTCCGAGGAGGACGCACTCCCCAGGCTGCTCGCCGAGCTGGACGGCAGGCGGGTCGCCGTGATCACCGACCACACCGTCGCGCGGCTGCACGCCGAGGGGCTGGCGCGGCAGCTGCGCGCGGCCGGGCTGGACGTCGCGCTGACCTCCTTCCCCGCCGGTGAGGCCAACAAGAGCGTCGCGACCGCGACCGGACTGCTGGACTGGCTGGCCGGGACGAAGCTGGTGCGCAGGGACGTGGTGCTCGCCGTCGGCGGCGGGGTGGTGATCGACACCGTCGGCTGGGTGGCCAGCGCCTACATGCGCGGGGTGCCCTACATCAACGTGCCGACGACGCTGCTCGCCGACGTCGACGCCGCGCTCGGCGGCAAGGTCGCCGTGGACCACCCGACCGCGAAGAACCTGATCGGCGCCTTCTACCAGCCCAAGGCCGTGGTGACCAACGTCGGCTACTTGGCGACGCTGGACCGGCGGCAGCTGCGCGCCGGGCTGGCCGAGGCGATCAAGAAGGGTGTCATCGCCTCCCCGGAGCTGTTCGAGCTGATCGAGCTCAAGCACAGCGACATCCTGGCCGCCGACCCCGCCACGCTGGTCCGGCTCGTGCACGGGGCGAGCGCCATCAAGTGCCGGCTGATCGCCAAGGACCCCTACGAGGAGGACCTGCGGCGACCGCTGAACTTCGGCCACACCATCGGGCACGCGGTGGAGACGGTCACCGGCTACGGCCCGGTGCTGCACGGCGAGGCGGTGGCCTTCGGCATGGCCTGCGCCGCGCGCATCGCCGAGCGCCGCGGCCTGCTCGGCGCGTGCGCCCTCGACCGGATCGTCGGCCTGCTGGCCGCGGTGGGCCTGCCGACCACCCTCGCGGAGCTGCCCGCTGCCCTGGACGCGGAGCGCACGATCGCCGCGATGGGGCAGATCCGCAAGATCCGGGACGGGAAGATCCGGTTCGTGCTGCCCGTGGAGCTGGGCGAGACGGTGATCGCCGACGACGTCACGGACGACGAGATCCGCTCGTCGCTGATCACCGGCTCCGACTGCCCCTGCCCGCACTGATCTTGGAGGACTCGGTGGCGACCGCCCCGACCCGGTTCCGGCACGGCCGGCTGTACATCACCTTCCGGTGCAACGCGCGCTGCGGGTACTGCAACGTCTGGCAGGACCCGGTCTTCGACGGGCACCAGGAGCTGACCGCGGACGGCCTGCGCCGCTGCCTCGACGAGCTCGCCGCCCTCGGTGTGTCCTATGTGGACATCACCGGCGGGGAACCCGCGCTGCACAAGGAGATGGTCGCCGCGGTGACCCACGCCCACTCACTGGGCATGGCCGTGGACGTGACCACCAACGCGATCCGCTTCCCGCAGCAGGCGCGGGAGATCGTGCCGCTGGTCAGCACGATGAACATCTCCCTCGACACGCTCGACGCCCAGCGTTACCACGACATCCGGGGTACGGACACGCTGGAGCGCACCATCGAGCTGGTCTGCGCGCTGCGTTCGGACGGCGCGCGCAACCTGAAGCTGATCTGCGTGGTGTCCGGGCAGAACGTGGACGAGCTGGACGAGGTCGTCGCCTTCGCCCGGCAGCAGGAGGTCCCGGTCTACCTCTCGCCGATGTTCAGCTACTTCTCCACGCAGAGCGAGGTCCGCCCGGCGGGCTCGATCAAACAGCTGAAGCTCGCCGCGGTGAACGGCAGGTCCGCGGCGCCGGCCGCCCCCGTGCGGACTTCGGTCCCGTCCTCGGTGCTGATCGAACGCGTCGCGGAGAAGCGCTACGACCCGTCCACTGTGGTCAGTCTGGCGTTCCTGCACCACCTGCGGACGATGGACCCGGCGACGGTGACCGCGTGCGGGGCGAACTCGCGCGTGCTCACCATCGGCCCGTCCGGGCAGGTCATGCTGCCGTGCTACCACGAGTGGGACGGCTCGATCGCCTGGGACCGGCCGTACCGGGAGATCGTCAACGACCCCGAGCTGATCCGCGTCCGCGACGAGGAGGTCGGTTCGCGCCCGGGTTGCCGCACCTGCGCGGTGTTCCCCTACCTCGGCCTGCCGATGAGCTACCGGTTCACCACGCCGTTCCTGGTGCAGGCGTTCTCCGAGGAGCTGATCAAGCTCAAGGCGTTCGCGGGCGCGCTCACCGCCGAGCACCGGCAGCGGTTGCTGGAGCGCAGCGAGACGTTGCTGGCCGACATCGAGGCGCGCACGGCGTCGATGCGCCCGGGAACCCACCTCGACGAGCTGTACCACTTCGAGGCCGTGGGTGGCTTGGTGCGCACCGACTTCGGCGTGATCAGCGTGGCCGAGCTGCTGGCCGACCACTCGCACGACGACTGCTGGCGCGTGCACCGCAGCCCGCACCGCCTGGTCCGGCTGCTGTACTCGGAGATCCTGCCCGCGCTGGACGGCTCCTCCTTGTGCGCCGAAGCACTGGACGTGCAGATCGACTGCTGGGAAGCCATGTGGTTGCGGGACGCGGAAGCCGCTGATCGCCTGGCGTCGTGGTGTTCCCGCGTTCTCGACGTGCTACCGGGGAACCGCGCGGTCGGCCTGCTCGCGTTGTTCTCCTCGCTCCCGGTGGCGGAGATCCCGTCTGTCGCCGGGCACGCGGAGGAGCTGCTCGTGCGCAAGCTGCTCTCGCCCGCGCGCAGGGCCGAGGCCGCCAGCCTGTTCTCGCCGCTTGAACTGTCCAGAGTGGACAGTGATGAGCCCGTGCCGACGCCTGAGGAGGCACGGGCCGGTGCCCACCTCGCCCGCTTCGTCGCGGAGCTGTGCTGCGCGGACACCACGGCCCTTCGTCATGCCGTCCGCCGTTGGAAACTCGCCCACGATCCGGAGATCCCGGTGGAGCGTCACCTCCTGGAACTGGAACTAGCCGAGTGACCACGCCGGGGGAACGACACCTGAAGGGGGAACGGGAGTTCGTCGCCCTGGGGGCCAGCCAGGAGGCCAGCCTCGGGCGGCGGGTCTTCGCGTACGGGCGCGGCTGCACGCTGGTGGACGTCGACGGCCGCGAGTACGTCGACCTCGCGGCGGGGACGATGACGCAGTCCTTGGGGCACAGCCATCCCGAGGTCGTCGAAGCGGTCGCCGCACAGGTCGGCGCGCTCACCAACGTGCACGACAACCCGACGCCCCAACGGCTCGACGCGGCGCGTGCGCTCGCGCGGCTGCTGCCGGAACACCTCGGTGCGATGGGGTTCTTCACCACCGGGACCGAAGTCGTCGAGGCGGCGCTGCGAGTCGCGCACGCCAGTGCGGAGTCCGGTCGGACGCGGATCGCGGCGCTGCGCAGGGGATTCCACGGCAAGACCCGAGGTGCCCGGGCGGCGGTGCAGTGGGACATCGGCACCGAGCCGCCCGGGCCGACGTTGCTCGGGTATCCGGCGTACTGCTACCGCTGCCCGTTCGAGCTGACCTATCCGGCGTGCGACATGTTGTGCGCGCGATTGACGGTAAAGCAAACGATAGCGCGCCCGGACGTGGCGGCGTTGCTGGCCGAGCCGATCCAGGGTGCCGCCGGAGTGATCGTCCCGCCGCGCGAGTACTGGGAGGTGGTCGGCAAGGCGTGCGCCGAGCACGGCGTGCTGCTGATCGCCGACGAAGTGCTCACCGGCGGCGGTCGTACCGGTGAATTCCTGGCGTCGCAACACTACGGACTCGCTCCTGACCTGGTGACCTTGGCGAAGGGCCTCGGGTCGGGGCATCCGGTCGCGGTGCTCGCCGGGCGGCCGGATCTGCTCACCGAGGCCACGTGGGGCTCCGTGGGCGGGTACAGCAGCACCTTCGGCGGTGGTCCGGTCGGGCTCACCGCCGCCACGGCCACGCTGACCGTGCTGCACCGGGACGACCTCGTCACCAAGGTGCGCGAGCTCGGTCTGCTGCTGGCCGACGAACTGTCCGCTGTGGCCGATCATCCGCTCGTCGGCGAGGTGCGGGGGCTCGGCCTGCTGCACGCGGTCGAGCTGGCCGGTCCTGGGCGCGCGCCGAATCCCACGGCGGTGGACCGGGTGTTCCGGCGCGCGCTCGACATGGGGGTGCGCGTCATGCCTGGGGGCTCGGTGCTGCGCATCGCCCCGCCGTTCCTCATCGAGCCCGACGAGCTGGTGGACGCGGTGCGCCGTCTCGGCCGCGCGATCGACCAGGTGTACCGGGAGGACGCCTCATGATCGAGGCACACGAACTCACCAAGGTGTTCAAGGTCCGCAAGATGCGTCCCGGCCTGTGGGGCGCCGTGCGCGGGCTCGTCTCCGCCGACGTGGAGGAGGTGCGCGCGCTCGACGGGGTCAGCTTCTCCGTCCCGGCCGGTGAGCGCACCGCCTACCTCGGCGTCAACGGCGCGGGGAAGTCCACGACGATCAAGTCTCTGGCCGGGGTGCTCACGCCGACCTCGGGGCACTGCCGGGTGGCCGGGCGGGACCCGCGCGCCGACCGCTACGCGCACGCGCGCACGATCGGCGTGGTGTTCGGTCACCGCACTCAGCTGTGGTGGGACCTGCCGGTCGAGGAGTCCTTCCGCATCCTCGCCCGGCTGCACGACATGTCCAAAGAGGACGCGGCGCTCAACCGCAAGCTGTTCGACGAGGTGCTGGACCTCGGCGAGATCGCGCACCGTCCTGTTAGGACACTCAGCCTGGGGCAGCGGATGCGTGCCGAGGTCGCTGCGGCGCTGTTCCACAACCCGCGAGTGCTGCTGCTGGACGAGCCCACGATCGGGCTGGACCTGCTGCTGAAGGAGGCCGTGCACGAGCTGGTCAACCGGGTCGTCGCCGACCGCGGCACCACCGTGCTGCTGACCAGTCACGACGTCGCCGACATCACCGCGATCTGTGAGCGCGTGGTGGTGGTGGACTCCGGCCGGGACGTCTACACCGGTGATCTGGACGACCTCCTGCGCCAAGCTCCGACGCGGACCGTGCGCCTGGACTACTCCGCCGAGATCTCGCCCGAGTCGCTTGCTTCGCATGTGCAGCAGGACATCGGTGCCGTTCAGGTCGAGGTCGCCGGGCGGCGGCGAGTGAAGGTCGAGGGCCCGCCGGACCTCGCGACCCCGCAGCGCGTCCTGGATTCCGTGTCGGGCTTGGTCACCGTCACGGACCTGGTGGCGCCCGAGCCCACGCTCGGTGAAGTTCTGCGAGCTCTGTACGTCCGCACCGCCGAACCCGCGCGCGGTGCGCGGTGATGCTCGAAGTGCAGGCGCGCGGCTACGGGGCGATCCTCGGCGCCGGCTGGCGGACCGCGCTGGCGTATCGCGGCGCGCTGATGCTGACCGCCCTGACGACGGCGCTTTCCCTTGCTGTGCAGCTGTCGGTGTGGAACGCGGTCTACGCCCAAGATCCGCTTGCGGGATCGAGCATCAGCGCAGTCCGATCGGGCATCCAGGGCTATGACGCCACGACGATGACCACGTATCTCCTGGCCGGGAACCTCCTGGCTGTGCTGCTGTCCAACCAGATCGACGACACGCTGTCCGGCGACATCTATCGCGGTGACCACGTTGTCGGGCTGTTGCGGCCGATCAGCTTCCTGGGTTCACACGCCGCGGTCTCGTTGCCCTATCTCGCAGTTCGGTTGACGCTGGTTGTGTTGCCGCTGCTGGGTTTCGCGTTGGCCTTCGTACCGCTCACGACGCCCACGGCAGCCGGGTTCGCGTGGTTCGCGGTGTCGGCGGTGCTGGCCACCACGCTCGGGATCTTGTTGAACCTGTTGGTGGGCTTGGCGGGCTTCATCACCACCAGCACATGGGGCTTGCGGTACCTGAAAGGCACCGTGGTCGCGTTCTGCTCCGGTCAGCTCGTGCCGTTGGAGCTGATGCCCGCCGCGGTTCGCGCGGTGTTGGAGTGGCTGCCGTTCGCGGCGATGGTGAACACACCCGTGCGTTTGCTCCTCGGCAGGCTCGACGGGCTCGCGGCGCTGCACGCGGTCGGGGTGCAGTTGTTGTGGGTCGGCTTGGGGCTGTTGATCTGCGTCATCGCCTGGCGCGGTGCGCTGAAGCGGGGCGAGGTGGGCGGGGGATGAGGCGCTACCTCTCGTTGTCGCTGCTGCTGACCGGTGTGGGCCTGCGCCGGATCCTGGCTTACCGGTCGGACTTCTTCGTGGGGATCGGCGCGTTCGCGTTGCGCGTGGTCATGCACGCGTTGCTGCTGGGCGTGATCTACCAGTACGTCTCGGACATCGCCGGCTGGACCTTCGACGAGGCCCTGTTGTTGCTGGGCGTCGCGATGCTCGTGCGCGGTCTGGACCACGCGTTCACCGACCAGCTCTGGGAACTGGGCCGCAAGCTCGTGCAGCGCGGTGAACTGGTGCGCTACCTGGTCCGCCCGGTGCACCCGCTGTTCAGCCTGCTGTCGGAGCGGTTCTGCTACCCGGAGGGGATCGGCGAGATCCTGGCCGGACTCGCGGTGATCTTCTACGCCGCGCCCGGGCTCGACCTGGACCCGGGCCTGGGCCGCATCGTCGTCTTCGGACTGTTGTTGCTCGTCGGAGCGCTGGTGTTCGCGGCGGTGAAGCTGCTGCTCGCGGCACTGGCGTTCTGGACGACGACGAGCCTGCAGGTCATGACGGCGGTCTACGAGGTGGCCGACACCGCGCGGTACCCGCTCGACGTGTTCCCCGCGCCGATCCGGGTGGTGCTGACGAGCGTCATCCCGTTCGCGCTCACCGGCTTCGTGCCCGCGGACTACCTGTTGCACGGCGCGGGCACGCTGACCTGGCTGGCCCCGGTGATCGCCGGAGTGCTGACCGCGTCGGCGCTGCTGACCTGGTCCCGCGGTGTCCGGCGGTTCGAGGCGGTGGGCCCGTGAGGAGCCTGAGCGAGGCGTTGCGGCGGGCGCCGTGGTTCTCCCGCACCACGTTGGACCCGGAGAGCCTGCGGGTGCTGGACGAGCTTGAGGTCGAGGGCACGACACTGCGCTGGGCGGAGGTCCGAGGTGAGCAGCGAACAGCGATCCTGGTCCTGGGAGACACCGACACCGACTTGCTCCGGGCGATGCTCGTGCTCCCCGCACGGGAATCCTGGCCGACCAGAGCCGGAGGAGTCCTCCGGTGGCGCGGACCGGTGCGGTCCGGACTGCGGCTGGACGAGGTCATGGACACCACCGCGACGAACGCCGTCGGGAGAGCCGCCGGAAACCTGGTGATCAAGGCTTACCGGGTGCTCGGCGACGACCGAGGGGAACCGTCCCTTCTGTCCACTATGGACGGATCTGACCTGCTGCCGAAACCGCTGGGGCACCTGGAGTACGAAGGGCCGGAGGCCTCGGACAGTGGCTGCCTCGCCCTGATCACCCATGCTGTGGAAGGCAGTCCGCTCGATCACCCGCTCCGCGCGGCGCTGCGCAGCGGCACCAGTCCTCCCAGCCGTCTCCTGCGCGCGGTCCGGGACGCGTTGTCCGCCCTGCACGACCAGTTCGCCGACGGTGCGGAAGCCAAGGCCATGCCGCTGACCAACCGTCTGCCCGAGCTGAGGTGCCTGGTGAGCCAGGTGCGCAGCACGCTCCCTTACGTCGCGGAGCACCGCCGCGAATTGCTCGACCAGTGCGCCGCCTTCCCCATGGACAGCGACTATCCGGCCGGGCCGCGTCACGGTGACCTGCACCTGGCGCATGTGTTGGTCGACGACGCCCAGCGCGTTCGGTTCGTCGATCCGGACGGCCTCGCGGTGGAGGCCAGCAGTCCGCTGGACGACTTCGCCGCGCTGTGCCGGGCTGTGGAGTGCTTCGCGGCCGACGAGGAGACCGCGCGCACCGCTCGCGAGCTGGGAGTGGACAAGTACCGCTTCGCCAGTGAGCTGCGCACGGCGCCCGGTGCTGAATGGGCGGCGGAGGTCAACCGCGGGCTGACTGCGGGCATCGACCCCGACGCGCTCGCCCTGCCGTATCTGCTGCGCGCACTGCACGAGTTGCGGTACCACGGTGAACGTGCGGGCGATCCGGAAGCGGACTACTACGCCGACCTCACCTGGGTTTCCCTTGCCGAGTTCCTGAGAGGGTTCCATTCGTGAACGCCCAAGACCCGCTTGCGGGGGCGAGCATCAGCGCGGTCGAGTGCCACTACGAGTTCGGCGGGTTCGACCACCGGCTCGTCAAGGGTGGCATCTCCGTCTACCTGTGGAACCTGAGCCAGGCCTTGTCCGCGCGCGGTGTCGGGGTGAGTGGCCTGACCGCGGCGCACGGTGCGCTGCCCCTGCTGCGCAAGGACTACGAGGTCACCGACCTGGACTACGTGGACGAGCTGACCGTCGACGTTCCGCTGGACCCACTGGTGTGGAGGGACTTCGGCGAGTCGGCGGAGATCTCCGCCCGGATCACCGCGCACCGGGTGAGCGTGCGGGGCGTCGACGTCGTGGTCCTCGCGGGAGGAATCCTTGACGCCTACCCGGAAACGTTCTACCCGCCGTACGAGACCAAGGGCCGCGACCTGGCGTTCCTCAAACCGCTGGTCTTCCAGCTCGCCGCGACCCGGTACCTGATCCGCACGACGGCTCCGCGCACGGTTGTGCACTTGCACGAGCCGTACTACCACTACCTGATGCCGCAGCCGCTCCGCGCAGCCGGTGCCGAGGTCGTGTGCACCGTGCAGAGCAACATGCCGGTGAACAAGAAGGTCTACCGCCGCGAAGTCCGGGCGCTGGTCTCCTTCCTGGGCGGTGACGCGTCGGTGGCGGACGGCCTGGAGGACCCGCCGCTGGACAGCGCGGTGGAGCGGGAGATGCGCGCCTACCTTCCGACGACGCACCTGTACAACGAGTACCCCGAACGGCCGGGGCACGACTACGTCAGCGGGCTCGCGCTCGTGGCGAGGACCGCGTCCGCACTGGACTTCCTCTCGCCTGGCCAGCTCGAACACGTTGTGACCCAAGGGGACACGCCGGCGGAATCGCTGTTCCAGCGCCTGGCTGTGCGGCGGGAGCTGCGCGCGGCGGCGGACAAGCTCGTCGTTGGTGGCTGCGCTGTGGGCAGCACGTGGCGCGAAGCCGACAGATCCACTGTGGACAGAGAGGTCGTGCTGCGTCGCCGGGGTCTCGACCCCGCGCTGCCGACGATCTTCCACAACGCCCGGTACGCGATCCACCACAAGGGACAGCGGGAGCTCGCGCGGGCGCTGCGCGAACTGCTGGACGAGGGCCTGCGGTTCAACGCGGTGCTGCACGTCCTGTCGCCGTCCCCCATGGACGATCCGGAGCTGAACCCGCTCGCGGCGGCGCACCCCGACGTCGTGTGGCTGGAGACCGGGCCGATGCCCGAGCCCGAGCTGATCGAGCTGGCCTGCGCCTCCGACCTCTGCCTGTTCCCGTCGAAGTTCGAGATGGACACGTTCCTGCTCGCGATGGGCGAGGCGATGGCCTGCGGGGCCGTTCCGGTGGCCACCGCGCAGCGCGGCATGGAGCACTTCGAGCACGTGCTCGGCACGACCGGGGCCGCCGTGCCGAGGTCCTTCCGCGCGGACGACCGGGCGCTGGTCGACGAGATCAAGGCTCAGCTGCGCCGTTTGCTGGCCATGGAGCTGGACGGGATGCGCGCCGAGGCGATCCGCGTCGCCCGCTCGTTCACCTGGGAGAAGGTGGCAGAGGACTTCCACGCGATCTTCGACGCGACCCTCCACAATGGACTTTCGGCCGATCCGGTCGCGTTGCTGCGCCGGGGTTGGGGCGATCTGCTCGACGACGAGGTGCTGGCCCGGCACGCCGTCGAGGCCCGCGACCAGGCGCTGCGCACCGGCGACGTCCAACTCGCGCGGAGGCTCGGGATCGCCGACGACCGCGCCCTGTTCGAAGCGGCCCGCGACCGTGGTGACGTGGCGACCTGCGCGCTTTTCCCCGAGTACGAACACGAACTCGCTTCGCGTGGCTCCGTTGTCGACGAGGTGGGACAGTGGCGGGTGAGCTACCGCTTCGGCCCCGTCCGCACCGCCGACGTCGTGCGCGAGGGCCGGGCGTGGCCGCTCTACCCGAACGGTGACGGCGGGTTCGGCGGTACGGTGCCCGCGGCGGCGGAGCGCACGGCGGTGCTGCTGCTGACACTGACCAACGGCCGAGTCGTGTGGGACGAGCTGGAAGTGAAGGAGAGCAATGTCTGATCCAGGTCGCGCTTCAGGGGACCGTGTTCGCGACAGCCGGGCCGAGCCCGCCCCTGACGGCGGCGCGGAACAGGCCACGGACAACACCGGTACGCGACCTGCCCCGAGCCTTACCGGGAACGACCTCGCTGTGTCCCGACTTCGGCCTGCGGCCGGGGCAGGCTCTCATCGAACGGGCCCCCAGAAGCACGACCTCGACGTCCTCGTGGTCGGCGGGGTGGGCGTCGACACCATCGTGCGCGTGCCCGAGCTGCCGCTGCCGATGCGCGACTCGATCATGGTGCCGCCGATCGAGCAGTACCTGGCGCACACCGGCAACGGCGTCGCGCTCGGCTGCCACCACCTCGGGCTGCGCACCCACTTCGCCGACGTGATCGGCGAGGACGCCGAGGGCGCGAAGGTGCTGGAGACCTACGCCTCGGTCGGGCTGTCCTTCGCGCACGTCACGCATCCCAGCGGTACGCGGCGCAGCGTGAACCTCGTGGACAAGCGGGGAAACCGGCTCTCGCTCTACGACGGCAGGCACCCGTTCGAGATGGAGGTCGGCCCCGAGCTGTACCGCCCGGCGATCGGCCGCGCGCGGCACGTGCACGTCTCGATCATGAACTGGGCCCGGCACGCGCTGGCCGACGCGGTCGCCGCCGGGGTCACCACCTCGACCGACCTGCACGACTGGGACGGCGAGAACGAGTACCACCAGGACTTCGCGTACGGCGCCGACCTGGTGTTCGTGTCGACCTCCGCGCTGGACGACCGCGTCGAGGAGGTCACTTCGGACATCCTCGACCGCGGACGGGCCCGTGCCGTGATCGCCATGGCCGGTGGCGAGGGCAGCTACCTCCGCCTGCCCGGTCAGCCGCTCAAGCACGTGCCGCCGGTGCCGCTCGCGCCGGAGGAGGTTGTCGACACCAACGGCGCCGGGGACAGCTACGTGGCGGGCTTCCTCTACGCGCACCTGGCAGGACGCTCGTGGGACGAGGCGGTTCGCGCTGGCTCGTTCGCCGGAGCGCACGCCGTCCGCACCGCGGGCACGCACACGTCGTTCATCACCGGCGCCGACCTCGACGCGGCGCTGTCGGCCTGAGTTCACGACCACCTGGGGGAATGACGTGCATGTGGATGTCTTGATCGTCGGCGGAGGCGGAGCGGGCTGCGTCCTGGCCAACAGGCTCAGCGAGGACGATCGGATCACCGTGGGGCTGCTCGAAGCCGGGCCGGACTACGGCCCCTTCGACCCGCGGCGCTGGCCCGCGGAGCTGCTCAACGCCCGCTCCGCCGCGCGCGGGCACGACTGGGACCTCGAAGCCCCACCGTGTTGCGCGCGGGCTCGGGTGATCGGTGGCTCCTCGGCGCACAACGGTTGCTGGGCAACGCTCGGCGCGCCCGCGGACTACGACGCGTGGAGCAAGTACTCCGACGGGGTCTGGGACTACTCGCAGCTCCGCCCGTACTTGACGAGCGCGGTCGAGACGCTGCGGGTGCGGCCGGTGCCCGAGGAGGACCAGACCCGGTGGCACCACGCCGTCATCGACGCCGCGGGTGAGCTGGGGATGCCCTTCCTCGACGACATCAACGCCGAGGACGCCCGAGAGGGCATCGGCTGGGTGCCGCTCAACGCGGTCGGAGCGACCCGCTGGCACACCGGCTTCGCCTACCTCGACCCGGCGCGGGACCGGCCGAACCTGAAGATCCTGCCGGACTCGCTCGCGGCCCGCCTGATCATCGAGGGCGACCGCGCGACCGGGGTCGTCGCTGTCCGGGACGGCGAGGAGTACACGGTCACGGCCGACCACGTGATCCTCGCCTCGGGCACCTACGGCACGCCGCCCCTGTTGATGCGCAGCGGAATCGGGCCGGAGGACGTGCTGTCCTCGCTGGGCGCGCCGGTCACGCTGAAGCTGGAGGGGGTGGGGGAGAACCTGGTCGACCACAGCTCGCTCGGCCTGATGCTCGACCCGCTGGACACCCTCGCCGGGGAGATGCCGGACGCGGCGGAGTCCTACTTCGCGCAGACCGTGGTGAAGGCGCGGTCCACGCAGGCTGACGAGTTCTGGGACATCCACATCGTGCCGTCCGCCGGGCCCGCCGAGGACGCGCAGGGCTTCTACACCGGCCCGCTCTCGGCCGGGCTGTACGTGTTCGTGATGTCGCCGCGCTCCAGGGGAACCGTGCGCGCGGCCTCGCTCGACCCCGCGGCCTCGCCCAAGATCGACCACGGCTTCTTCACCGACGCCGAGCGCTACGACATGAAGATCATTCTGGAGGGCGTCGAGCTGGCCCACGACTTCGCCCGCACCGAGCGGCTGGCCGGACTGACCGGGCTGACCCCGTGGGCGGAGAAGGAGCGGGAACAGGCCTCGATCCTCGCCGCGGCCAGTGGCTACTGGCACCCCGTCGGCACGTGCGCGATGGGACCCGCCGACGACCCGATGGCGGTCGCGGGCGCGGACGGCAAGGTGCACGGTCTGTCCAATGTGTACATCGGAGACGCCTCGCTGATGCCGGTCATCCCCCGGGCGAACACGCACCTCACGACCGTGGCCGTCGCCGACCGGCTCTCCGCGCTGCTGCGGGAAGGAGCGCTGCGATGAGGATCGGACTGCTCTCGCCGAGCATGCCGCCGTTCACCGCGCCGGAGGCCGCGAAGACCCTGGCCGGGCTCGCCGACACGCACGGCGTCGACTCGCTGTGGGTGCCGGAACACGTTGTGCTTCCGGAGAACTACACCACGCGCTACCCGTACTCCGGCGACGGCCGGATGCCGGTGGCCGCCGACTGGCCGTACCCGGACCCGTTGGCCTGGCTGAGCTTCGTCGCGGGCGTGACCTCGTCGGTCCGCCTCGTCACCGGCATGTTGGTGCTGCCGCAACGCAATCCGGTGGTGCTGGCCAAGGAAGCGGCGACCATCGACCACCTCTCCTGCGGGCGGCTCGAACTGGGCCTCGGCCTCGGCTGGTTCCGCGAGGAGTTCGCCGCGGTCGGTGTGGACTTCGCCGACCGGGCGAAGCGGTTCGAGGAGTACGTCGGCGTGCTCCGCGCCCTGTGGAGCGGTGACGAGACGTTCTCGGGCACCTACCACTCGTTCACCGAGGCGCGCTGCTACCCGAAGCCCGCGGGCTCGATCCCGCTGATCATGGGCGGGCACAGCGTCGCGGCCGCCCGGCGGGCAGGCCGGTTGGCCAACGGCTTCTTCCCCGCGGTGGGCGACCCGGTCCCGCTGTTCGAGGAGTGCCGCTCGGCAGCGGCCGAAGCGGGCCGCGACCCGTCCTCGATCGACCTGATCGCCGAGGCTTCGCCGGTGACCCCGGAGCGCGTGGAACAGTTGCGCGCCATCGGTGTCACGCGTGTGCTGGTCTACCCGCCGCAGGTCCCGCCGGACGAGCTGCCCGACGCCTTCGAGGCGTTCGCCGCGGACTTCCTCCACCCGGTCCGGGAGCTGTAGCCGCCTCCGCCACCGTGGGAAGATCCACGGGTGGCGGATCTTGACGTGGTCGTGGTCGGCGGGGTCGGCGTGGACACGATCGTGCGGGTGGGCGAACTCCCCCTGCCGGTCGAGGACACCATCAAGGTCCCGCCGATCCGCCGCTACGTCGGGCACACCGGCAACGGCGTCGCCATGGGCTGCCACACCCTTGGCCTGCGCACGCACCTCGCCGACGTGATCGGCGACGATCCCGACGGCGCGTTCGTCCTGGAGCACTACCGTCGCGCCGGCCTCCCGTTCGCGTACCGGACCCACCCGAGCGGTACGCGCTGCGCGGTGAACCTGGTGGACCCCGACGGTCAACGGACCTCGCTCTACGACGGCCGCCACCCCGACGGCATGACCGTCGCCCCCTCGCTCTACCAGCCGCTGCTGCGCCGCACCCGGCACGCTCATCTGTCCATTGTGGACTGGGCTCGGCACGCGCTCGCGGACGCCGTCGAGCTCGGCCTGAGCACGTCGACCGACCTGCACAACTGGGACGGGGTGAGCGAGTTCCGGCAGGACTTCGCGTACGGAGCCGATCTGGTCTTCTTGTCCGCGGGGAAGCTGCGCGGGCGGATGTCCGCTGTTGTGGAGGACATCTTCGAACGCGGGCGGGCGAAGGTGGTTGTGGTGATGGACGGCGGACGGGGCAGTTTCCTCTGCTTGCCCGGATCTTCTCCCCTCCATGTTCCGGCCGTTCCGGTGGATTGTGTTGTTGACACCAATGGGGCCGGGGACAGTTACGTGGCTGGATTTGTCTATGCGTTCTTGGCGGGGCGGGAGTGGGGGGAGTGCGCTCGGGCGGGGGCGTTGGCGGGGGCGCACGCCGTTCGGTCGGCCGGGACGCATACGTCGTTCATTTCTGCCGGGGAGCTGGGGTTGTGATCTTGGGCTTCCACCTTCTGCGGGCTGGGCCTCCCAGCATGGGGGCGGTTTGGCCTGGACCCCTCGCACGTGCCGAGGGCCTGCCGGGTGGGCCTGTACCTCACGATGCCGGTGACGAGTCCGCTCGGCGAGCTTGATCATTGCTGTCCGTTCGGCGGCACCGGCACCACCGTCGCAAGACCCTCGACACGGAAGCGGAACCGGCACCCTTCCGGTGCTCCAGCCGCTGCCCGCTGGCACGCTGGCACTGTGGATCACGCAGAGGTGCTGCTCATCGGAGGGCGAGCCGGTGTCGGCAAGACGACGGTGGGGTGGGAGGTCTCGGCGCTCCTGCGCGCGGCGGAGGTTTCCCACGCGATCATCGAGGGTGACTTCATGGGGCAGGTGCATCCGGCGCCGGAAGGCGATCCGCTGCGGGCGGAGATCACGGAGCGAAACCTGAGCGCGGTGTGGGCGAACTTCGCGCAGCTGGGTTATCGGCGTCTGATCTACACGAACACCGCGAGTGTGTTGCCTGGGAGCACGGGCATGTTCGAGCGAGCCATCGGCGCCGAGGTGGGGATCACGCGAGTCCTGCTCACCGCCTCCGATGCCACGGCCCGCGAGCGGTTGGTGGGACGCGAGCTCGGCTCGGAGTTGGAGCACGAGGCGGAGCGCGGTGTGCGCACCGCACGGCTCCTGGAGCGGCAAGTCCCGGCGGGGACAGTGCGGGTGACGACAGACGGGCGGTCAGTCGTGGACATCGCGTGGGAGGTGGTGGCTGCCACCGGGTGGATCAGGCCCGCCTCAGAAAGCTAGTCCGTCGCGATCGGAGCGCAGGCGCTCGTCGGCCAGGACGATGGTGTCGCGCACTGTGACACCGGAGGGGACGACGGCACCGGGGAGCACGACGGAACGCAGCACCTTCGCGCCGGGCTCGATCACGCAGCCCGGGTGCAGCACGCTGGACTCCACGACCGCGCCCGGTGGGACCGGGGCGCCCGACAGAGTGTCCACATCGGACAGAAGCGTCGGCGCGGAAGGGGAGAGGGTGCGGGGGAGCAGGGCGGGGTCCATGGCGCCGGACAACAGTTTCAGCTGCTCGGAGTGGTAGCGGTCGACGGTGCCGATGTCGGCCCAGTAGTCCTCGATCGGGAACGCCGACACGGGGCGGCCCTGGCGGATCATCTCGGGCAGGACGTCGCGGCTGATGTCGTGCTGCCAGCCGTCCTCGCCGCGCGCGACCAAGGTGTCCAGCACCTCTTGGAGCGCGTCGATGCGGAACAGGCAGAAGGCGGTGAAGATGAGGTCGGAGGTGGGGTTCTGCGGTTTCTCCACCAAGGCGCGGACGCGCAGGTCGGAGTCGACGTCGACCATGCCGAACAGCTTCACGTACTTCAGCTCGATGCGCTGCACTCCGATGGTGCAGTGCGCGCCGGACGCGCGGTGCGCGGCGACCATGGGCGCGTAGTCGAAGAGGTAGACGTGATCAGCGTGCTGCACGAGGACATCGGAGGCGCCGGGCGCGAAGAGGTACTCGGCGTTGGACAGCAGCGCGTCGGCCGTGCCGCGCTCGGCGGGGCGCTCGGGCAGCAGGTCGAAGTCCGTGGTCCGCACGAGGGAGTCGTGCGGTCCGAAGTGGACGCGGGTCGGCGAGGAATCCCAGTGCCGCAACAGGTGGCGGACCAGGTCGGCCTCGCGGTGCAGCGACAGCAGGACCACCTCGGGCATGCCGGAGCGCACCGAGTTGATCATGCTGAAGTCCACCAGGCGGCACGAAGCCGCATAGGGGACGAGGGGCTTGCACACCCTGGCGGTCAGCGGGCCCATGCGTTCGCCGAGGCCGCCCGCGAGCAGCCCGGCACGCACACCTTCAAGACTCACCAGGTCCTCCCCTGTGCTCCCGCCGAGGGCAGCAGCCGCCGCAGCACCGCGAGCGAGTTCGTCGCCCCCTGGTCGGTCGGCAGCAGCGCGTCCTCGTGCTCCACGTAGATCACTCCGCGGTAGTCCTCATCGAGCAGCGCCGCGACGATCTCGGCCCACGGCAACGAGCCGGAACCCAAGGCGCGGAAGCGGATCGCCGGGCCGGGGCCGTAGCGCGACCACCCGGCACCGCGCGGCTCGGACGGTTCCCGCCAGATCTGGAGGTCCTTCGCGTGCACGGCGGCCAGATCGGCTCCCCAGCCGCGCACGGCGTTCACCGGGTCGTGTCCGACGGCCGCGAGGTTGGCGGGGTCGACGCAGAGCCCGACGCCCTCGGCCGCCGTGAGCAGTGCGCGAGCGCTCGCCGGGTCGTAGGCCACCTGCTTCGGATGCGGCTCAACGACAACGCGGACACCCAGCTCGGTGGCCAGCTCCAACGCGGGTTTCGCCGCGGAGCACCACGCCTCCACGTTGTCCGACCAGCTGACGTCGCTGCCCCACCAGGACAACCACCGGCCCAGATCGGGCACTCCGAGCATCAGCCGCACCAAGGGCGCGCCGAGCCCGGCCGCGAGCCGCACCGTGCCGAGCGCCGCGCGCATGCCGTACTCGCGCTTCTCCTCGGCGGTCCCCGCGAGCACCGGATCGGTGTGCGGGCCGTGCGGGCCGAGCACGAGCTGGGTGTCCCTGCTGTTGCTCACACACCCGACGCGGATGTGCGCCGAATCGAGGGCCGCGCGCAGTTCTGCGTGATGCGCGGGGTCGTCGAGCCGCTGCGGATCGACGAGCTCGAAGGTGCTGTCGGCGGGCAGATCCACCACGTCCACCCCGGCCTGACCCGCGGAGCGCAGCGCGCCGCCGAGGCCGGCGGGCGCGAACGCCGCCAAACACAGGCCGAGCCGGATCGGTCCGTGCGCCATCAGCCGTTCCCTCCCAAAGATCGCGTCCACGCCCAGCCGTCGAGCGAGCGAGGCAGCGTCGTACCGCACGAGCGCAACGAGGCCAGCACCATGGCGGTCGGATCGCTCACCAGGGTCGGCTCCTCCGCGCCGAGATCGCCGACGAGCCGAGCGCTCAGCTCCTTCGCGTACTCCGGACAGCCCTGGAACACACCCCCGGTCAGCGTCACCGACCACGAGCCCGTGAGGCCCGCGCGGTCCCGCGCGGCGCGCACCCCGTCGACCATGTCCGTCAACGCCTCGGTCACGACCTCGCCCGCGACCGCGTCTCCGTCCAGCCAACACCGGCAGACCACCGAAGACAATGCGGCAACAGTGGATTTGGGGAACGCCTCCGCGGCGAGCGAGCGCGCGAGGTCCTGCACGGAACCACCGCGCAGCTCGGCGAGCGCCGCGCTCAGCGCCGTGGCCGGGCCGCGCCCGTCCGTACCGCGGACACCTGCCCGTAGACCGGAAAGGCCGATGGCGAAAGCACTTCCCTCATCGCTGCCCAGGTACTCGCACCCGCCGACGGAGACCGGTTCACCTTCGCCGTCGCCGGCGATGAAGCCCGAGCCCGTTCCGCACACCACGGCCACACCGCGCCCGTTGAGAGGCGGCGCCACCAGCAGCGGAACGATGTCGCGGGAGATCACCACGGTCCCGGTCAGCCCCGCTTCACGGGCCAGTCCGGTCAGGCGGTCCAGCTCGCGTCCGGGCGCGTTCGCGTCCACGGTCGCCGTCGCCAGCCATCCGGTTGTCATCCGATCGCCCGATGCCAGGCAGATCGCCCGGAACAGATCCCGCAGGTCGTCATCGGCGGCCCTGGCACCGACCGACGCCGGGTTCACCGAGCCCCGCCGCCAGCGCGTCCCGTTCTCCAGCAGGGCAGTTGTGCTGCTGCCGCCCGCGTCGATCGCCCAGTGCGTCACCGAACCCCCGAGACTTGCCGATCTTCAGGCAACCACGCTACCGGAGGAGCGGGCGCGGTCCGGCCATCGTTTGCGCAGTATCGTGGAGCGAGCTGGATCACATGAGCGGGACGGAGTACTTGTGCGGCAACCGAAGTTCCGCGTGCGGGAACGAGCATCAGCGCAGAACGGAGTCCTTGGTCTGCTCGCGGTGGCCGCGAGCTGGGGCTTGTTCTGGGGAGGCTGGGCGGCGCTCATCCCGGAGATCAAGTCCGATCTCGCCCTGACCGACCAGCAGCTGGGTCTGGCGCTGTTCGCCGTCCCGGTCGCGGCGGTGCCGTCGATGGTGCTCACCGGCAGGCTCGCGCAACGGCTGGCCCAGCACACGCTTCCGGTGGTGACCGGCGTCTTCGCGCTCGGCGTGCTGCTGGTCGGCCTCTCCGGGACGCACCTGGCCTTCACCGCGTCGCTGCTGCTCGTCGGCGCGGCCAGCGGAGCCATCGAGGTCGCGCTGAACGCCACGATGGCCGCCCGCGAGGCCCGCGACGGCGAGCGGCTGTTCAACAAGGTCCACGCGGCGACCCCGCTGGCCATGGTGGTCGCGGCGCCGTGCGTCGGGCTGGCCAGGCAGCTGGGTGCGTCGGCGCTCGCGGTGCTCGTCGTGATCGCCGTGCTGGTCGGGCTGAGCGCGGTCATGGCGATCGACCCGGCCGGGTGGAGCGAGAAGTCCGGGAGCACGGCCGCGCAGGCCGCTCCACGGCAGTTCTACTCGCCGCTGCTGCTGGTCGGAGCCGTCGCCGCGACGGTGCTGCTGATGGAGAACGCGGTCGAGCAGTGGGGCGCGATCCACCTGGAGACGGAGCTGGCCGCGGGGCCGCTGCTGGCGAGCTTCGGCCCGGCGGCCTACATGGCCGGGCTGTCCGCGGGGCGGCTGCTGGCGCAGTGGCAGGGCGCGGCGCTCGGCGACCGCACGCTGGTGATCTCCGGCGGGGCGCTCGGGCTGGCGGGGCTGGTCGTCGGCGCGGCGGCGTGGAGCCCGACGACGACCTTGATCGGGTTCGCGGTCGCGGGCGTCGGGCTCGCCCCGGTGGTGCCGACGCTGATGGGCGCGGTGGGCCGGGCGGTCGCGCACGACCAGCGCTCCAAGGCGATCTCCCTGGTGACGACCATCGGTTACGCCGGTTTCCTGTCGAGCCCGCCACTTGTGGGCACACTGGCGGGGTGGCTGGGCTTGCCGGCGGTGTTGACGATCGTCGCCCTGTTCGGCCTCGTCGTCATGGCGGGCGCGGCCGCGTTGCGCCTGCTGCCGACGCCCGCGCGCGCCGCGTGAGGCGAACGGGGAGGAACTTGTGGGACGCGTTCTGATCATCGGGGCGGGCTACCTCGCGGGGCACGTGGGGCAGCGGTTACGGGCCCTGGGGCACACGGCGGTGCTCAGCTCGCGGCGGCGGCCCGCGACTCCGGAGGCGCGGGACCTGGGCTGGCTGCCGGTGGACGTGTCCGCGCCGGAGACCATCCGCGCCGCGCTCGCCGAGGCGAAGCCGGACTCGGTCGTCACCGTGCACGGGCCATCGGACATCACCTGGTGCGAGGCCAACCCCGCCGAGGCCATGGTGGCGCACCAGGGCGGCGCGCTGCACCTCGCGGAGGCGCTGGGCGGGCGGCGGGCGCTGATGATCTCCACCGACAACGTCTTCCCCGGCCGCAAGGACAGCTGCGCGGAGTCCGAGCCGACCGAGCCCGCCAACGTCTACGGCCGGGTCAAGCTCGCCGCCGAGGACACGCTGCTGGCCACCGGCAACGCCGTCGCGCTGCGGGTCAGCCTGGTCTACGGCTGGGACCGCGCCGGGCTGCGGCCGAACTTCTTCACCACCTGCGCGCAGAAACTCGGTGCGGGACAACCGGTCGCGGTGCCCGGTGACCACTGGAACAGCCCGGTGCTCGTCGACGACGTCGCCGCGTGGACGGCGGCGCTGCTGCACTCCGAGCAGACCGGCGTCGTGCACCTGGGCGGACCGCGCAGGCTGACCAGGGTGGAGTGGGCGCGGCACATCGCCACCGGCTACGGCGTGGACCCGGACCTGGTCAGCGCCGCGCCGCAGAGCAGCACCGCCTACGCGTGCCGCCCGCGCAACGCCTGCCTGCACAGCGAGCGCGCGGAGGGCATCGCCGAACTGAAGGGACTCGAACCCGTCGACGTCTTCGAGGCCAGCAGCAAACTCATCGCCATCGGGGAGGAATCGCAGTGACCCATCTTTTCCTGGCCAGCAAGCGGGCCGCCGTCACCTACGCGCCGGACCCGGAGACGGGGGAGCTGCGCCCGTGGCTGGCGCCCGGCGGCACCGGCAACGTGGTCGCTGAGCAGGCCGGGGTGCTCAACGTGTCCTGGATCGCCAGCGCCGACACCGACGACGACCGCAGGGCGGCGCAGGAGAACCCCGACGGCCTGGTGCTGAGCCTGCACTCCGGCCGTGAGATCAACGTCCGCCTGATCCAGCACGACCGCACGACCTTCGACGTGGTGCAGAACTTCCTGACCGCGGAACTGTTGTGGGCGGCCAACAACTACGGCTGGGACCGCTGGACGACGCCGACCTTCGGCGCGGAGACCTACGAGGCGATGCGCCGCTTCGGCGAGTTCACCGACGACTTCGCCGACGCCATGCTGAAGAGCTCGTCGGGCGTGGACGACCCGGTGTACCTGGTGCACGACTACCAGCTGGTCGGTGTTCCGGCGAAGCTGCGCGCGCAGCGCCCCGACGCGCCGATCCTGCTGTTCGTGCACATCCCGTGGCCGTCACCGGACTACTGGCGCATCCTGCCGAAGGAGGTGCGCGTCGGGCTGCTCGAAGGCATGCTGCCGTCGACCACGATCGGGTTCTTCGCCGAGCGCTGGACCCGCAACTTCCTCGACTGCGTCGCGGACCTGCTGCCGGAGGCGAAGGTCGACCGCGAGTCCGGTGTGGTGCACTGGCGCGGCCGTCGTTGCCGCGTGCGCACGATGCCGTTGGGCTACAGCCCGTTGACGCTGCACGGCCGCAACCCCCGGCTACCGGAGGGGGTTGCGGAGTGGGCGGGCGACGGCAAGCTCGTCGTCCACAGTGGACGGACCGACCCGATGAAGAACGCCGAGCGCGCCGTGCGGGCGTTCGTGCTGGCGGTGAAGTCCGACGAGCGGCTGCGCGGCGTGAAGATGCTGGTGCGGATGAACCCCAACCGGCTCTACGTCGAGGCCAACGCGGAGTACGTGCGCCGCGTCGAGGCCGCGGTGGCCGAGGCCAACGCCGAGCTGGGCTCGGACACCGTGCGCTCGCACTGCGACAACGAGGTCGACCACAGCGTCGCCTGTTTCCAGCGCGCCGACCTGCTCATGTTCAACTCCACAGTGGACGGACAGAACCTGAGCACGTTCGAGGCGCCGCTGGTCAACACGCGCAACGCGCCGGTGATCCTCTCGGAGATGTGCGGGGCCGCCGAGGTGCTCGCTCCGGTGTGCCACACGGTCAACCCGTTCGACCTCGTCGAGCAGGCACAGGCCATTGTGGACGGTCTGACCGCGCCGGAGGAGGAGCGGGAGACGGCCGCCAAGCGCCGCCGCGAGGTGGCCGAGCCATGGACCCTGGAAGCCTGGGTGCGCATGCAGCTGGACGGTCTGACAGCGGATCACGAGGCCCGCGATGAGTGACCCGCACCAGGTGGCCCAGTACGCGATCGGTGACGCCAAGCTCGTCCGCGGCGAGGGCGTGCGGTCGTGGGACAGCGACGGCCGCGAGTACCTGGACTGCGTGTCCGGCACGTTCAACCTGATCCTGGGGCACAATCACCCCGAGGTCATGGCGGCGGTGCGGGAGCAGACGGAGAGCCTGGTCTTCGCCAGCTCCTCGTTCCAGACCGAGCCGACGAACGTGGTCATGCAGGAGCTGGTCAAGATCAGCCCGGCGAACCTCACGCGGGTGAACCTGCGCAGCTCCGGCGGCTCGACGGCGAACGAGGGCGCCATCAAGATCGCTCAGCTCCAGACCGGCAAGCGCGACGTGATCGTGCCCTTCCGCGGCCAGGTCGGTCAGTCCATGGCGGCG